>NZ_CAJPGQ010000040.1:0-77726 GCF_905339595.1 Burkholderia sp. BCC1977 | reverse complement strand
CGAGAACCCGGAAGATGCAGCGACGATCGAGCGCGTGCGCGCGCAAGTGGCCGAGCTGACCAAGCGTTTCCCGGTCTATCGCTGATCCGGCATGCGCTGCCCGTTCTGCCGGCATGAGGACACGCAAGTCGTCGACTCGCGCGTGTCCGAAGATGGCGCCGCGATTCGTCGGCGCCGTCGTTGCTCGGCTTGCGACAAGCGCTTCACGACGTACGAGCGGGTTGAACTGAACCTGCCGGCCGTCGTGAAGAAGGACGGCAGCCGCACGGAATTCGACCGTCGCAAGATCGTCGCCAGCATGCAACTCGCGCTGCGCAAGCGGCCGGTTGCGGCTGACGCGATCGACGCGGCGGTCGCCCGCATCGAATATCAACTGCTCGCAACCGGCGAGCGTGAAGTGCGTAGCGAGAAGCTCGGCGAACTCGTGATGAACGAGTTGCGCGGCCTCGATACGATCGCCTATGTCCGTTTCGCATCGGTTTACCGCCGGTTCGAGGACGTTTCCGAATTTGCCGACGTAATCGAAGAGTTCCGTCGCGCGTCCCCCTCCAAGCCTCCGCGTAAGCGCTGACGCGCTGCGTTCGTTCATCGTCTTCTCCGTGGGTCCAGTTCGCGCCGATTGTGTCGGCCGCGATCGCATGTCGCCAGTCGGCCGTTCGGCTAATGGCGCGCGTTCGCTCGCATCGCTACAGTCGTCGCATCACGTTGACGGAGGGCGATGGCGATGGGATTGCACCGGCAAGGCGTTGAAAAACGCATGCGATGCTGCGGCGGCTTCACGCTCGTCGAGCTGATGGTCGCGATCGCGCTGGCGGCCGGGATCGGACTTTACGCAGCACCCGCATTCGATCAGTGGCGCATGCGCGAACGCGTGGATGCCCGCTCGCGCGCGCTGCTCGGTGCGCTGTCGTTTGCGCGCACCGAGGCGACGCGTCTCGGCGTGCGCGTCACCCTGTGCAGGGCCGGGCGCGACGGCGATTGCGTGCGTTCCGGCGAGCGGTGCGACCCGGCGGAATGGTCGTGCGGCTGGATCGTCAGCGGGCAGTTCGACGGGCAGTCGCGCGTGCTGCGGCGCTATCCGCGCGATGCCGATATCGCCGTCGCGGGCGCGGCGCACGATCTGGCATTCGCGCCGCCGGCGGGCCAGGTGATCGGCGGAATCCGGCGTTTCGAATTGCGTCCGCAGCGGGCGCTGCCCGGCGACGACGCACGCGTGTCGCGCTGCATCCGGATCGCGGCGGGCGGCCGGGCGCGCATCGCCGCCGGCCGTTGCGACGCGGCATGAAGCGCGCGCGCAAGTCGATGCACGGCACGTCGCTGCTCGAAGCGGTGCTGGCCGTCGCGCTGCTCGCAACCGTGATGCTGGCCGTGGCCGGCAGTCAGCTCGCGATGACGCGCGCGCAACGGGCGACGATCTGGCGTGAGCGCGCGCTGTGGCTGGCCGACGCCCGCATCGAGCGCCGGCACGCAGCGGCAGGCGCCGACGACGGCATCGCGGCGCTCGTCGCTGCATCGTTGCCCGGCGGCACGATGACGCTCGACGATGGGCCGGCCGGTGTCCGCTACGTGATGGTCGGCTGGCGCGACACCGACGTCTCCGTGGCGCCTTCGACGCGATGCGAAGGCTCGGCGGCAACGGTCAAGCAGGCGTCGTGTGTGCGGATGCCGTTTCGGGAGGCCGAGGCCAATGCCAATGCCGATCAACGCTGATCGCCGCAGCCGCGCGCATACGCTGCTCGAAGTGCTGATCGCAATGACCGTCGGTCTGCTCGTGCTTGCCGCTACCGGTGCGCTGTACCACACCCAGCGCGTCGCGCAGCGGCGGGCGGAAGACGGGTTCCGGATGCGCGATGCGGCTGCGACCGCCCTGATGCTGATCGGCCAGCAGATCCAGATGGCCGGGTTTCGCCCGCTCGATGTCGAAGGCGTGTCATCGCTGCCGCCGGTGTTCGGCTGTTCCGCGGGGCGTGTGCGAGGCGATGGCGCGCAGGTGCGCTGCGAAGCCGTGCGCGTGGCGTCGGATGCGGTGCTGGTTCGGTATGTCGGCGATACCGTGTCGACATGGCCGACGATCGGCGCACAGGTGTCGGATTGTCTCGGGCAGGGTGTCGGCGCGCCCGGTGAGCGGCCGTTCGTGGAAAACCGTTTCGACGCGCATGTCAGTCCGTCGACAGGCGAGCCCGAGTTGTACTGCGAGGGAAGCGGGCGCCCGGGTACGCCGCAACCCGTCGTGTCCGGCATCGACCAGTTGCGCGTGCGTTACCTGCGTCGCGAAGGCGCGCAGTTCGTCAGCGCGGCGGCGATGGGGGCCGGCGACTGGCGTGATGTCGTCGCCGTGCATGTCTGCGTGCGGGCGCGTGGAGAACCGATGCGCGGGCCCGCGCGTCATGTCGATTGCGACGGTCGCACGGCTGTTTCGCCGGATGGTCGCGCGCATCTGGTGCTGCATCGCATCGTCGCGTTACGGAATGCCGCGGTCGCATTCGCCGATCCCGTCCGCGACGCGGCGCAGGACCGTGAGGTGTTGCGATGATCCGCGCAAACGGCTTCGCCGGCGAGCTTGCGATGCGAATCGCGGCAGGCCGCGCAAGGAGGCGCGTCGTGGCCTTCCGCGACGTGCGGCACGCGGTGAGGGCCTCATGCTGAACGGAAGAACCACGCGCGCACGCCTTCCGTCCACCAGCCGCGGCTGGCGTCGCGAGGCGGGCCTGGCACTGCCTGCCGTGATCGCGGTCGGCGCGGCGGTCGCCGCGCTGACCGGTACATGGTTCGAATCCGCATTGACGGAATCGCGCCGCGCGCGTGCGTTGTCGGATCGGCTGATCGCATTCCACGCGGCCGATGCAGCGCTGGCAGCCTGCACTGCGCGCTTGCTTCGGGGCGGGGCACTGTACATGGACGAACCCGGATCACCCGCCGAGCCGGATGCCTGGCGGCGTACGCCTGCGCTGGGCGTCGCCGATGCATTTGCCCCGTTCGCTTCCTGGCCGATGGCGGCCCAGCCGCCGCGTTGCCTGATCGAAGCCTGGCGAGGCGCCGGTCCGCAAGGGAGTCGCGCTTATCTCGTCACCGCGCGTGGCGTCGGCGGCCATGCGTCGAGCGTGGTCTGGCTGCAGAGCCAGGTCGCGCTGCGCGACGGACGCATCGTTGCGCAGCGCTGGCGTCGCGTCGCGGCGGTTCATCGATGAAACGGCCTGCATTGCCGTGCCGGTCGGCGGCGTTCACGTTGCTCGAACTGATGATCGTGCTCGCGATCGTCGCCGTGCTGGCCGGGTGGGGGATCCCGTCGTATCGCGAGCATGTCGCGCGCGTGCATCGCGCATCCGCGGTCGCCGCGCTCTACCGCGCGGCTCAATATCTCGAAACGCTCGACGGCGCACCGCCACAGACGCTGCCGGACGCATATGCTCACGCGCCGCCGGACGGGCAGGCGGTCTACAGCGTGGCGTTGCGGCGCGCGGTCGGCGACGATGCGCCGGTGGCCTACGAACTCGTTGCGCGCCCGCTCGATGCCGGCCCGATGCGCGACGACGCATGCGGCGCGTTCACGCTGCGTGCGGACGGAACGAAAGGCAATGCGGGATCGGACGACGGAGCGGCCGATGCACAGGCGCGGGCATGCTGGGGCGTGCGCTGATCACGCGATCACGCACGGGACACGCGCAACGGCGCGGGGCCGTGTGCGCCTGTCGTTGCGTGTCAGTCGTCGTTCGCGGCAGTGCCGCGCGCGTCGCGCGACTGTTTCCAGATCCGGTAGACCTCCCACGCGGCGAAGCCGAGGCCGCCCCACTTCAGTGCGGGGCCCGCACTCGCGCGCAGCAGCGAACGAACGGGTTTCGCCAGCACGAGCGACGCGAGCGAACTCAGCATCGGATACTGGTTGACGAGTTGGCCCAGGCTCGCGTTCAGGTTCTTGGCGGACTGGCTGAACTTGCCGCTCGACAGGCCGGGGACGAATACCTTGAGCCAACTGAAGCGCGTGACGGCGTGGCGCATTTCGGCGGCGGCTTCGGCAAGCTCGAGCCGCTCGACCTCGGATCGCAGGATCAGCAATTCCTTGCGGAGCGCACGATGCTGCGATGCGCTCCAGTTCGATCGCGACGAATGGGGGCGGGGTGGATTGCCCGTGACGTTCTGGCTCATGGCGCGTCGGCGAAGTAGGTGAGAGGGGTGAACTCGACCGCGTTCACGGCTTGCCGCGGAAGATTTCGCGGTCTTTCTCGAGCTCGGCGAGCGTCGCCTCGAACACGGTCGGCGCGTCGCGCAGGCCCGCCCGCGCCTTCAGCGCACATACGACGCCGGCGATCGCGTACAGCGCGGTGATGGCCGCGAGCGACTGCCAGCGATAGGTGTCCCAGAACGCGATCGCGACGAGCACGGTCAGGCTGATGAGCGCCATCGTCGCGAGCATCATGGCCGCGAGCCCGAGGAACAGCACGCCCATCAGGCGTTCCTTCTCCTCGGCGAGTTCGATGCCGACCAGTTCGAGGCGCGTTTGCAGGAGGCCGATCGCGGAGCCGACGAGGCGGCGCAGCGGTCCCTGGCCGGACGGCTGCGGGTGAGTGTCTGTCGTCATGGATGAGGCGCTTGTGCGCGCAATGAGCGGCTAGGTCAAAGCCGGCCGGTGGCGAACCGCCGGCCGGCTTCGGCACGCATGTGCCGCACCGGGCGGCACATGGGGCGGAACGGCGCTGAGCGCGTTACTTGCGGTTGATCAGCAGGCCGATCAGCACGCCGACGCCGGCGGCGACGCCGATCGACGTCCACGGATGCTCGTGCACGTAGTCGTCGGTCGCGCGCGCGGCCTTCTTGCCTTTCTCGACCACCACGACCTGGACGTCGGTTGCCTTTTCCTTGGCCTGCTTCAGGCGCGACATGGCTTTCTCGCGCAGTTCGGCCGCACGGTCGCCCGTGCTGCTCGCCGCTTGCTTGAGCAGATCCTCGGCGTCCGCGAGAACGGTTTTGATATCCGACATCAGTTTCTCCTTGTTGATTTCCGACATTGCAACTCCCTTCATGCTGTCATGCTGCAGGTTCACATCGTAGCGAAACGCCTGCCCGCTGGCGAGCCGGGACGACACACGACAGCAGTGCAAGACTGCATGGTAAACGACTCGTAATGCTCAACAGAGCAGCAGACGGCACGAAAAGTTTCCCTGACCGCTATCCGTCGCGCTTCGCCACCCGGCAAAAATGACAAAAAAGTATGAATATCAAACGTAATAATCGTTCGCACGGCCCATTGCTTCCCGTAAGCTGATGGACTGTCCCGCGCCGTCCCGCGCGCGGTTTCAACCAGCATCGTTCGAGGAGGGAACATCATGAGTCTGCGTCTTGGCGACATCGCACCGGATTTCGAGCAGGAATCGAGCCTGGGCTCCATCAAGTTTCACGAGTGGCTGGGCGACAGCTGGGGCGTCCTGTTCTCGCACCCGGCCGACTACACGCCGGTGTGCACGACTGAACTCGGGCTGACCTCGAAGCTGAAGGGCGAGTTCGAGAAGCGCAACGTGAAGGTGATCGCGCTGTCGGTCGACGGCGTCGAATCGCACAAGGGCTGGATCAACGACATCAACGAAACGCAGTCGACGGTCGTCGGTTTCCCGATCATCGCCGACGCGGACCGCAAGGTTTCGCAGCTGTACGACATGATCCACCCGAATGCGAACGAAACGCTGACGGTGCGCTCGCTGTTCGTGATCGACCCGAACAAGA
This sequence comes from Burkholderia sp. BCC1977, assembly GCF_905339595.1. Taxonomy (NCBI): domain Bacteria; kingdom Pseudomonadati; phylum Pseudomonadota; class Betaproteobacteria; order Burkholderiales; family Burkholderiaceae; genus Burkholderia; species Burkholderia sp. BCC1977. Next base: position 72,011 of record NZ_CAJPGQ010000040.1, on the reverse strand, counting down.
AGGTGCGGCTCACCATCACCTATCCGGCCAGCACCGGCCGCAACTTCGACGAAGTGCTGCGTGTGATCGACTCGCTGCAACTGACCGACAACTACAAGGTCGCGACGCCCGGCAACTGGAAGGACGGCGACGACGTCGTGATCGTGCCGTCGCTGCAGGATCCGGAAGAGCTGAAGCAGCGCTTCCCGAAGGGCTTCAACGCGGTGCGTCCGTACCTGCGCCTCACGCCGCAGCCGAACAAGTAAACAGCGGCTGCCGCATCGGCGGCGCGTGACGCACGCGCGCGCCGATGAAAAACGGCCCGCCCGGCAGCGATGCCGGGCGGGCCGTGTCGTTTCAGCGTCGGCGATGCGGCGCGAAGCGCGCCGCGTATTGCCGGCGAATGATCAGAAGAATGCCTGGATGCCCGTCTGCGCGCGGCCGAGGATCAGCGCGTGAATGTCGTGCGTGCCTTCGTACGTGTTGACCACTTCGAGGTTCACGAGGTGGCGCGCGACGCCGAATTCGTCCGAGATGCCGTTGCCGCCGAGCATGTCGCGCGCGAGCCGCGCGATGTCGAGCGCCTTGCCGCACGAGTTGCGCTTCATGATCGACGTGATCTCGACGGCCGCCGTGCCTTCGTCCTTCATCCGGCCGAGACGCAGCACGCCCTGCAGGCCGAGCGTGATTTCGGTCTGCATGTCGGCGAGCTTCTTCTGGATCAGCTGGTTCGCGGCGAGCGGCCGGCCGAACTGATGGCGATCGAGCACGTACTGGCGCGCGGTGTGCCAGCAGGACTCGGCCGCGCCGAGCGCACCCCAGGCGATCCCGTAGCGCGCCGAGTTCAGGCACGTGAACGGGCCGCGCAGGCCGCTCACGTTCGGCATCAGGTTCTCTTCGGGGACGAACGCTTCGTCGAGGACGATCTCGCCGGTGATCGATGCGCGCAGCCCGACCTTGCCGTGGATCGCGGGCGCCGACAGGCCTTTCCAGCCCTTCTCGAGGATGAAGCCGCGGATTGCGTCCTGGCCGTTTTCTTCGAGCTTCGCCCACACCACGAACACGTCGGCGATCGGCGAGTTGGTGATCCACATTTTCGCGCCGGACAGCGAATAGCCGCCGGGCACCTTCTTCGCGCGCGTGACCATGCTGCCCGGGTCGGAGCCGTGGTTCGGCTCGGTCAGTCCGAAGCAGCCGATCCATTCGCCGCTCGCGAGCTTCGGCAGGTATTTCTGCTTCTGCGCGTCCGAGCCGAATTCGTGGATCGGCACCATCACGAGCGACGACTGCACGGACATCATCGAGCGGTAGCCGGAGTCGACCCGCTCGACTTCGCGCGCGATCAGGCCGTAGCTCACGTAATTGAGGCCGGGGCCGCCGTATTCTTCCGGAATCGTCGGGCCGAGCAGACCGATCTCGCCCATCTCGCGGAAGATCTCGGCGTCGGTGCGTTCATTGCGGAACGCCTCGGTGACGCGCGGCGCGAGCTTGTCCTGCGCGTACGCGTGCGCCGCGTCGCGCACCATCCGCTCTTCTTCGGTCAGTTGCTGGTCGAGCAGCAGCGGATCGTCCCAATGAAAAGTTGCAGCGGTCATCGTTTCATCTCCTGTCGGCCCGAGTTGGCGCTTCAGCGCCTACTCGGGCCCCATGCTTCGCGGTCGGCCCGAGTTGGCGCTTCAGCGCCTACTCGGGCCCCATGCTTCGCGGTCGGCCCGAGTTGGCACATCAGCCCTTGCTCGGGCCCCATGCTTCGCGGTCGGTCCCGGGTTGGCGCTTCGTTGCCTGGCCCGATGTCTAAAGTTCGCTTGACTGAAGTTCCGCTGTGCGGAACAATGTTTTGCAAAACGAACCCAGTGTAGCATCAGATGACACTTTCAACCATCGACGAAACCACGATCGACGAGCGCAAGTTCGTCGTCGCGCTCGCGCGCGGGCTCGACCTGCTGCGCGCATTCCGGCCCGGCGAGACGATGCTCGGCAATCGCGACTTCGCGGAGCGCACCGGATTGCCCAAGGCGACGGTAAACCGGCTTGCCTATACGCTGACCGTGCTCGGCTACCTGCGCTACGACGAGACGCTCGGAAAGTATGCGCTCGACGCCGGCGTGCTGTCGCTCGGCTACGCGCTGCTGTCCGGCTCGGGGACGCTCGATCTCGCGCGGCCGCACATGCAGGCGCTCGCGCGCGAGATCGGTGCGGCCGTGTCGCTCGGCTGCCGCGACGGGCTCGACATGATCTATCTGGAGACGATCCGCAGCGAAACGGCGCTGACGCTCGGGCTGGCGCCCGGCTCGCGGCTGTCGATGCTGACGAGCTCGATGGGGCGCGCGTACCTGGCCGTGCAGCCGGAGGAGGTGCGCCGCGCGCTCTATGCGGATCTGCACCGGGCGGCCGGCGGCGCGGCCGACGCGGATGCGCTGGTCGCGGCCGCGCAGGACGCGGTGGCCGAATTCTCCGCGGGCGGATGCTGTTATTCGTTCCGCGCGTGGCACATGGACGTGAACGCGGCGGCCGTACCGTTTCGCGAGCCGCGCGAGGGGCGCTGGCTGATCCTGAGCTGCAGCGGGCCTGCGTCGTCGATGGGCGAGGACGTGTTCCGCACGCAGGTCGGGCCGAAGCTGAAGGCGCTCGCGCAGCGGCTCGGGCAGACGGTCTGAAGCGGGCACCGCGCGCGGCGCGGCGCCGGGGTGTTCGGGCACCGGAGCGGACGCCGCCGCCGGTTGCGGCGCGTGCGAACCGCGCTCATCATCGTCCACCTGCTTCCCGACGATGACGAGGTTCGCGATGTCCCACCCGGAAACCATGGAAGGCGGTTGCGCATGCGGGGCGATCCGCTACCGGATCGCCGGCGTTCCGGCCGACGCCGGCTTTTGCCATTGCCGGCTCTGCCAGCGCACGACGGGTGCGGCAGTCGTTGCGTCGGCCTCGGTGCCGATCGACGCATTCGAGTATCTGCAGGGCGAGCCGACGGTCTACGCGTCGAGCGCGTGGGGCGAGCGGCGCTTTTGCGGCCGCTGCGGCGCGCAGCTCGAGTACCGGCTGGCGGATGCGCCGACGACCGTGGAAATCAACTACGCAACGCTCGACGAGCCGGCGCGGCTGCGTCCCGCTTGGCACGTCTGGTACGGGGATCGTTTCCCGGGCATCGAGATCGCCGACGATCTGCCGAAATACACCGACGGCGGAAGAGACTAGGCCGCGGCCATCGACGGCGACGCGGCGGCATCGAACCCGCGAGCGCGTTCAACGCAGGTTCGACCCTTGCGCGTGACGGATAAAGCATCGAGACCCGCGCGGCATCGCGCCTCGAACGACACGGCGCGCCGACACCCCGACCCCGCCGCAACACGTTCGCTGAACCGAATCCACGATCCTGCGCGGCGCGCCCCGCGCGCCGGCAGCCTCACCGTCAATCAGGCCGGGACGACCTTCGCGAACACCGGCCCCTGCATGAACCGCACGTCGTGCTGGCGCAGCAGCTCGCACTGCGTTTCGTCGACGACGCCGTCGAAGATCAGCGGAATCCGCACGCGCTGCGCATACGCGACCAGCGCCTTCACCATCCCGTCGCGCAGCGCGATGCCCGCATCCATCTTGATGTAGTCGGGCCGCGCCATCTCCGATTCGACCGCGAGGATCCGGCCCGGATCGGGCAGCTTGTCGGCGACCTTGAAGCCGTGATGCTGGTAGCTGCGCGTCAGGTAGCCGAGGAAGGTCTTGTGCGCGACGGCGACCGCCGGCAGCTCGATCACGATCCGCTCGGTCGGCAGCCCGAAACGCTGCAGCACCGACGAGAAATGCTTGCCGTGGTCGTACTTCACGCTCTTCAGCAGCCGTTCGTGCACGCGCAGGAACAGCAGCCCGTGACGTTGCGCGCCGAAGAAGTTGATCGCGTGTAGCGCGCGCGACAGCCGGTCGATCGCGACGAGCGTCTGGTCGTCGACGGCCGAGTCGACCGGGTCGTGCGGCGCGCCCGTGACCAGCGTGACGGCCTGGAAGCCAAGTTCGTCGCCGTAGCGCTCGATCGCGTCCGCGAACGACGTCGACTGCGGCGCGCCGGGCATCGTCACGTCGTAGATCGGTTCATACGCGCTCGCGAGCGTGCGCTCCGGCAGATTGGCGCACGCGGTGCCGCCTTCCGCGAGTGCAAGGTGTTCCCGCAGATACGGCAGTTGCCCGGCACGGACGACCAGCTCGGGAATGTTGGGCGGAATCATCGGCGTAGGAAGGAAAAATGGCGGCCAAAACGGCCGCCTCATGTCTCGATATTAGCAGCGCACGCCGGGCTCGGCTTGGCGTTTCGCTCATATGGTTATCCCGTCCTGGAGCCGATGGCTAGGGTTTACGTCGATTTCACTATTCGTAATTGGTTTTACTATTCGTAAATCCAAGGATTTGTCGCCGATCAAGAAAAGCGGCGTTCGGGCGCCCCGGAGCGGCGCCGTTTCCCGAATGGAATCAACAGGAAGCAAGGAGCGAGACGTGGCGGTTGACAGGAAGTGGGCGGAGCAGGGCGGGCCGCGGCAGCGGCGGGAACCGGGCACGAGCGGCACGACGCGGTGCGCGCCGGCGTGCGCGCGGCAGGGTTGAGGAGCGGATGGCGACCATGAGCATCGATTACCAGACGCTGAAGTTCGACTACCGGCCGCGCGCGACGCGGGCCGCCGGCGATGACGCGGCCATCCACCCGGTGATCGTCGTCGGCGCGGGCCCCGTGGGCCTGTCGGCCGCGATCGACCTGGCGCAGCAGGGTGTGCCGGTCGTGCTGCTCGACGACGACGACACGCTGTCGACGGGCTCGCGCGCGATCTGCTTCGCGAAGCGCACGCTCGAGATCTTCGACCGGCTCGGCTGCGGCGAGCGCTTCGTCGACAAGGGCGTGAGCTGGCATGTGGGCAAGGTGTTCCTGCAGGACGAACAGCTGTATGCGTTCGACCTGCTGCCGGAGGAAGGCCATGCGCGTCCCGCGTTCATCAACCTGCAGCAGTACTACGTCGAAGGCTATCTGGCCGAGCGCGCGTTCGCGCTGCCCAACCTCGAGATCCGCTGGAAGCACAAGGTGACGGGTGTCACGCAATCGACGGAACACGCCACGCTCACCGTCGAGACGCCGGAAGGCATCGAGACGCTGCGCGCGCGATACGTGATCGCGGCCGACGGCTCGCGCAGCCCGATGCGTTCCGCGATGGGCCTCGAGAGCCGCGGCCGCACGTTCAAGGACCGCTTCCTGATCGCCGACGTGAAGATGAAGGCGGAATTCCCGACCGAGCGCTGGTTCTGGTTCGATCCGCCGTTCCACCGCAACCAGTCGGTGCTGCTGCACCGCCAGCCCGACAACGTGTGGCGCATCGACTTCCAGCTCGGCTGGGACGCCGATCCGGTCGCCGAGAAGCAGCCGGAACGCGTGATTCCGCGCGTCCGCGCGCTGCTCGGGACGGACGTCGAGTTCGAACTCGAATGGGTGAGCGTCTACACGTTCCGCTGCCAGCGGATGGATACGTTCCGGCACGGCCGTGTGCTGTTCGCGGGCGACTCCGCGCACGGCGTGTCGCCGTTCGGCGCGCGCGGCGCGAACAGCGGCGTGCAGGATGCGGACAACCTCGCATGGAAGCTGAAGCTCGTGCTCGACGGCCGCGCGGACGACCGCCTGCTCGACACCTATGCGAGCGAGCGCGAGTTCGCGGCCGACGAGAACATCCGCAATTCGACGCGTTCGACCGACTTCATCACGCCGAAGAGCGCGGTGTCGCGCGTGTTCCGCGACGCGACGCTGAAGCTCGCGCGCGACTGCGAATTCGCGCGCAAGCTCGTGAACAGCGGCCGCCTGTCGGTGCCGGCCGTGCTGGCCGATTCGCCGCTGAATACGCCGGACCGCAACGGCGACGCGTTCGCGTGCGCGATGCGGCCGGGCGCGGCGGCGGCCGATGCGCCGGTGCGCGCGCAGGGTGCGTCGGGCTGGCTGCTGCGGCATCTGGGCGACGGCTTCGCGGGCGTGCTGTTCGGGCTGCCGGGCGACGCCGCCGCGCTCGCGCAGGCGCTCGACGGCCTCGCGCTGCCGGTGCGGCCGGTGCTGGTCGTGCCGGCCGGGCAGGCGCAACCGGTGGCCGGTGTCGACGTCGTGGAGGACGTCGACGGTTTTGTCGCGCGACGCTACGACGCGCAGCCCGGCACGTTCTACCTGCTGCGCCCCGATCAGCACGTCTGCGCACGGATGCGCACGCTCGAGCGCCAGGCGATCGCCGACGCGCTGGCGCGCGCGACCTGCGCACGCGCAACCGCGCATTGAATACGACAACGATACCGGAGACACCCGTCATGCCCCGACTCGACACCCGCCCGCGCCTGGCCGACCCGGACGCGTTCTACGAAGCGCTGATCGACATGCATCGCGACCTGTCGGACGCCGACAGCCAGCTCGTCAACGCGAAGCTGATCCTGCTGCTCGCGAACCAGATCGGCGACGCCGACGTGCTGCGCGAAGCGATGGCGCTCGCGCGCCAGGGCGTGACGCCGCCCGTGCATCCGGCCGCCGAGGTGGCGCAATGAGCGCGGCGCCGGCCGACGCGCGCGTGCTCGAAGTCGAGCGCGTGATCGACGAGACCCATCGCCCGGGCTTTCACTGGATGCTGCTGGTGTTGTGCGGGCTGTGTCTCGTGATCGACGGCTTCGATGCGCAGGCGATGGGGTATGTCGCGCCCAGCGTGATCGCCGAATGGGGGGTGCCGAAGCAGGCGCTCGGGCCCGTGTTCAGCGCGAGCCTGTTCGGGATGCTGCTCGGCGCGCTCGGGCTGTCGGTGCTGGCCGACCGGATCGGGCGGCGCCCGGTGCTGATCGGCTCGACGCTGTTCTTCGCGGTGACGATGCTCGCGACGCCGTTCGCGGGCTCGGTCCCGGTGCTGATGGCGCTGCGCTTCGTCACGGGCCTCGGCCTCGGCTGCATCATGCCGAACGCGATGGCGCTGGTCGGCGAGTTCAGCCCGGCCGCGCATCGCGTGAAACGGATGATGATCGTGTCGTGCGGCTTCACGCTCGGCGCCGCGCTCGGCGGTTTCATCAGCGCCGCGCTGATTCCGGCGCTCGGCTGGCGTTCGGTGTTCTTCGTCGGCGGCGCGGTGCCGCTGGTGCTGACGATCGCGATGCTCGCGCGCCTGCCCGAGTCGCTGCAGTTCCTCGTGCTGAAAGGGCGCGACGCGCAGGCACGCGGCTGGCTCGCGCGTTTCGCGCCGCAGGCCGGCATCGATGCGGACACGCGCCTCGTCGTGCGCGAGCGCGCGGCAAGCGGCGCGCCGGTCGCCGAGCTGTTCCGCCATGGCCGCCTGCCGGTCACGCTGCTGCTGTGGGCCATCAGCTTCATGAACCTGATCGACCTGTACTTCCTGTCGAACTGGCTGCCGACCGTGATGCGCGACGCGGGCTATTCGGCGGGCACGGCGGTGATCGTCGGCACGGTGCTGCAGACGGGTGGCGTGATCGGCACGCTGTCGCTCGGCTGGTTCATCGAACGTCACGGCTTCGTGCGCGTGCTGTTCGCGTGCTTCGCGTGCGCGGCCGTCTCGGTCGGCCTGATCGGCTCGGTCGCGCATGCGTTGCCGTGGCTGCTGCTCGTCGTGTTCGCGGGCGGCTTCTGCGTGGTCGGCGGGCAGCCGGCCGTGAACGCGCTCGCGGGCCAGTATTACCCGACGTCGCTGCGCTCGACCGGCATCGGCTGGAGCCTCGGCATCGGCCGGATCGGCTCGGTGCTCGGGCCGCTCGTCGGCGGACAACTGATTGCGCTCAACTGGACCAACGGCGCGCTGTTCCATGCGGCCGCGGTGCCCGTGCTGTGCTCGGCGCTGTTCGTGCTGGGACTGGCCGGCGTCACGCGGCGCAACGGCGCGCAGGCGCCGAACGCCGCCATGAATTGATGGAGAAAGGAAACGATGACGCTTGACCTGTCGAAACCGGCGACCGCCGGCTACCTGAGCGGTTTCGCGAACGAATTCGCGACCGAGGCGCTGCCCGGCGCGCTGCCGCACGGCCGCAACTCGCCGCAGCGCGCGCCGTACGGGCTGTATGCGGAGCAGCTGTCGGGCACCGCGTTTACCGCGCCGCGCGGCCACAACCGCCGCTCGTGGCTGTACCGGATCCGGCCGGCGGCCGTGCATCGGCCGTTCGAGCCGTTCATGGGCCCGCAGCGGCTCGTGTCGGAATTCGGCGACTCGGCCGACGTGCCGCCGACACCGCCGAACCAGTTGCGCTGGGACCCGCTGCCGATGCCGGTCGAGCCGACCGATTTCGTCGAAGGGCTCGTGACGATGGCCGGCAACGGCTCGGCGGCCGCGATGAACGGCTGCGCGATCCACCTGTACGCGGCGAACCGCTCGATGCAGGACCGCTTCTTCTACAGCGCCGACGGCGAGCTGCTGATCGTGCCGCAGCAGGGGCGGCTCTTCATCGCGACCGAATTCGGCCGGCTCGACGTCGAGCCGTTCGAGATCGCGGTGATCCCGCGCGGCGTGCGTTTTTCCGTCGCGCTGCCGGACGGCGAGGCACGCGGCTACATCTGCGAGAACTTCGGCGCGCTGCTGCGCCTGCCGGACCTCGGCCCGATCGGTTCGAACGGGCTCGCGAATCCGCGCGATTTCCTGACGCCGCAGGCCGCTTACGAGGATCGCGAAGGCGCGTTCGAGCTGGTCGCGAAGCTGAACGGGCGCCTGTGGCGCGCCGACATCGGCCATTCGCCGTTCGACGTCGTCGCGTGGCACGGCAACTACGCGCCGTACAAATACGACCTGCGCCTGTTCAACACGATCGGCTCGATCAGCTTCGATCACCCCGATCCGTCGATCTTCCTCGTGCTGCAGTCGCAGAGCGACACGCCGGGCGTCGACACGATCGACTTCGTGATCTTCCCGCCGCGCTGGCTCGCGGCCGAAGATACCTTCCGCCCGCCATGGTTCCACCGCAACGTCGCGAGCGAGTTCATGGGGCTCGTGCACGGCGCGTACGACGCGAAGGCCGAAGGCTTCGTGCCGGGCGGCGCGAGCCTGCACAACTGCATGTCGGGCCACGGGCCGGACGCGGATACGTTCGAGAAGGCGTCCGCGGGCGACACGACGAAGCCGCACAAGGTCGACGCGACGATGGCGTTCATGTTCGAAACCCGCACGCTGATCCGGCCGACGCGCTACGCGCTCGACACCGCGCAACTGCAGGCCGACTACTTCGAATGCTGGCAAGGCATCAAGAAACACTTCAATCCGGAGCAACCATGAGCGACACCCAAGACTGGCGCGCGACGCTCGACCCGGCTCGCAAGAGCTGGGTCGACACGGCGAACGATCCCGCCTGCGATTTCCCGATCCAGAACCTGCCGTTCGGGATCTTCAGCGATGCGAAGCAGGCGGCGCGCCGTGCGGGCGTCGCGCTCGGCGACCAGATCGTCGACCTCGCCGCGCTCGCGCGCGCAGGCCTCGTGACGCTGCCGGCCGGCGCCGACGTGTTCGCCGCGCCGACGCTCAACCCGTTCATCGCGCTCGGCCGCGATGCGTGGCGCAGCGTGCGCGTGCAACTGTCGGACCTGTTCTCGCGCGACGACGCGCGGCTGCGCGATGACGCCGCGCTGCGCGCGCAAGCGCTCGTCGCGCAGCGCGACGCGACGCTGCATCTGCCGGTCGACATTCCCGGCTACACCGATTTCTATTCGTCGAAGGAGCATGCGACCAACGTCGGCTCGATGTTCCGCGATCCGAAGAATGCGCTGTTGCCGAACTGGTCGGAGATGCCGATCGGCTACAACGGCCGCGCGTCGTCGGTGGTCGTGAGCGGGACGCCGGTGCGGCGCCCGAACGGGCAACTGAAGCTGCCCGACCAGGAGCGTCCGGTGTTCGGCGCGTGCCGCAAGCTCGACATCGAACTGGAGACGGGCTTCATCGTCGGCCGCGGCAATGCGCTCGGCGAGCCGATCGCCTGCGAGGATGCCGAAGCGCACATCTTCGGGATGGTGCTGCTGAACGACTGGAGCGCGCGCGACATCCAGCAGTGGGAATACGTGCCGCTCGGCCCGTTCAACGCGAAGACCTTCGCGACGACGATCTCGCCGTGGATCGTCACGCTCGATGCGCTCGAACCGTTCCGCGTCGCGCAGCCCGAACAGTCGCCGCAGCCGCTCGCGTATCTGCAGCACGCGGGCAAGCATGCGTTCGACATCGCGCTCGAAGTGACGCTGCGTGCCGACGGCGCCGCCGACGCGACATCGATCTGCCGCACCAACTTCAGGCACATGTACTGGACCATGGCGCAGCAACTCGCGCATCACACGGTGGCGGGCTGCAACACGCGCGTGGGTGACCTGATGGGTTCGGGCACGATCAGCGGGCCGGCCAAGGATTCGTTCGGCAGCCTGCTCGAACTGACGTGGAACGGCAAGGAGCCGCTCGCGCTGGACGGCGGCGGCAGCCGCGCGTTCATCGAGGACGGCGACGAGCTCACGCTCGCGGGCTGGTGCCAGGGCGATGGCTATCGCGTCGGCTTCGGCGCGTGTGGCGGCAAGATCCTGCCGGCGCGGAGCGTGTGACGGGTCGTCGCGCGACACGTTACGTGTAGTTCAGAAGGACAGGGCGGCCCGCATTGCGCGGGCTGTTTTCGTTTACCGGCGGGTGGCGGTGCGTGTGTCGATGTGTGCCGGTGTGTGGCGCTGCGTACGCGCTTCAGTGGCAGGGTGTCTGGGTCCGAGTCCGAGTTCGAGTTCGAGTCCGAGTCCGAGTCCGAGTCTGAGTCTGAGTCTGAGTCTGAGTCTGAGTCTGAGTCTGAGTCTGAGTCTGAGTCTGAGGCTGAGTCGGTGTCGGCGTTTGCCTCAGCGCCAGCGCCAGCGTCAGACCGCGCGCTGCACCGCGGCGCGTCGTTCCCACAGCGCGGCCGCGACGAACGCGGCGACGCAGACGACCAGCACGCCGACCAGCGCGTTGCTGCCCAGTTGCTCCATCAATGCGCCGGCGACCAGCGGGCCGCCGAAGCTCGCGGCGCTCCACGATGCCGACACGAGCGAGCTCGCGGTGACGAGCGCCGCGCCGCGGAAGCGTTCGCCGCACGCGACGAGCGACAGCGTGTAGATGCTGCCGGCCGCGGCGCCCAGCACGAACAGCAGCGGCCAGCACAGCCACGGGTTCGCGATCACGAACGGCAGCAGCGGCAGGCCCGCGAGCACGATCCAGCCGGCGCCGAGGTGCACGCGTTCGCGGCCGAGCTTGTCCGCGAGCCAGCCGATCGGGAACTGCATCGCGGTGTCGCCGAACAGCATGATCGACGCGAGCAGCACGGCGGTCGCGCTTGCGACGCCGTGATCCATCGCGTAGAGCGGCAGCAGCGACAGCGCGAGCGTATCGAACAGCGCGAAGAAGCCGGTGCCGATGATCAGCGCGGGCATGCGCGGCAACACGGCGAGCCAGCTGTCGTGCGCTGCGTGATGCGCGTCGTCGCCGGCGAGCGGCGCGCGCCGGATCGTCGCGAGCGTCGGCAGCGCGAGCAGGAACAGCGCGCCGCACAGCGCGAAGCGGATGCTCGTCGCGCCGGCGATCTGGCTGACGAGCACGGGGCCCGCCATCTGGAACAGCGTGAAATTGGTCGCGTAGATCGCGACCACGCGGCCGCGCGTCGAATCGTCGGCGAGCTGGTTGACCCACGCCTCGCCGATCGTGAACAGCAGCATCAGCGCCGCGCCGCACAGCACGCGCAGCACGCCCCACAGGATCAGGTTCGACGTGAACTGCATCAGCGCGGTGGCCGCGGCGAGCAGCACGACCGACACGACGATCGCGCGGCGCGCGCCGATGCGCCGCGCGAGCGCGGTGACGAACGGGACGATCGCGAGGCCGCCCAGGGCCTGCGCGGCGGTCAGCATGCCGACGACGTTGGTGCCGTGTCCGGCTTCGGTCAAGGCGAGCGCGGTGAGCGGCAGCGTGGCGCCGGTGCCGAGACCGACGACCGCGACGCTCAGGATCAGCGCGAGAAAATCACGATTGAGAATGGCTTTCATCGGCCGCGATGCTACACCGCGGGCTTTGAAAGGTCCATGAAGGCCAGCAGGATCGCATGGCGTTGCGTGCGCAACGAACGCGGCGGCGCGCCGCGTCATACGTAGCCGGTCGGCCCGCTCACCGGGCGGCGTTCGAGCGACGCCGACCACAGCGTGAGTGCGAGCGCGGCGACGGCCATCGCGGCACCGACCCAGGGCAGGTTCACGAGCGACACGCCGGAGCCGATCGCCATGCCGCCGAGCCAGGCGCCCGTCGCGTTGCCGAGGTTGAACGCGCCCTGGTTCAGCGTCGACGCGAGGTTCGGCGCATCGCTCGCGCGATCGACGATCAGGATCTGCAGCGGCGGCACGATCGCGAACGCGAGGATGCCCCACACGAAGATCGTCGCGAGTGCCGCGAACGGCAGGTGCATCGTGCCCGCGAACAGCGCGAGGACGATGCCGATCAGCGCGAGCGTCGCGATCAGCGACGGCATCCGGCGCCAGTCGGCGAGCTTGCCGCCGAGCGTGCCGCCGACCGTCAGGCCGAGACCGAACAGCAGCAGCACATAGGTGACCTGGCGCGGCGAGAAGCCCGTCACGTCCTCGAGGATCGGCGTGATGTACGTGAACACGCTGAACAGGCTCGCGGACGCAAGCACGCTGATGCCGAGCACCATCAGTACCTGCGGGTGCTTCAGCACGCTGAATTCGCGCGTGATGCTGGTGTCGGGCATCGCGAGGTTCCTGGGCAGGCACACCGCGAGCGCGGCGGCCGCGGCGATGCCGATGCCGGTGACGGCCCAGAACGTCGCGCGCCAGCCGTAGGCCTGGCCGAGTGCGGTGCCGAGCGGCACGCCGAGCACGTTCGCGAGCGTGAGGCCGGTGAACATCAGTGCGATCGCCTGCGCGCGGCGGTTCGGCGCGACGAGGTTGCTCGCGACCACCGAGCCGATCCCGAAGAACGCGCCGTGGCAGAACGCGGTGACGACCCGCGCGGCCATCAGCACCGTGTAGCCGGGCGCGATCGCGCAGAACAGGTTGCCCGCGATGAACAGCCCGATCAGGCCCATCAGCGCGCGCTTGCGCGGCATCTTCGCGGTGACGATCGCGAGGATCGGCGCGCCGATCGTCACGCCGAGCGCGTAGCCCGACACGAGCATCCCGGCGGCCGGGATCGACACGCCGAGGTCGCGGGCGACGTTGGGCAGCAGCCCCATGATCACGAACTCGGTGGTACCGATTCCAAATGCGGCGACGGCAAGGGCGAAAAGAGGTAATGGCATCGCGGTGGGCTACGGAAAAGACCGCGTCCCGAGGCCGGCGCGGGATGCGCGGGACGGGCGGGGCGGGGAGACATCAGCCGCGATTCTACTTCAGTGAAAACCCCTATGCTCGGGGCCAAAACGGATGTTGCCGGCATGCGACGGGGTGACGGCCAAGATGCGTCACATTGTGGGATTGGGCGATGTTCGGTGCTCGGTGCTCGGTGCTCGGTGCTCGTTGGCGGTGGTGTTGGCGGTGGCGAGACGAGACGAGACGAGACGAGACGAGACGAGACGAGACGAGACGAGACGAGACGAGACGAGACGAGACGAGACGAGACGAGACGAGATATCGGGTCGGAGCAAGGCGGGCGAAGCGGCCGTTCCGCGCCTTGCGCATCCGGTCAGCGGTCGGGCAGGGCGCCGGCGAGTGTCGAGCCGGCCCGGTCGTCGGGTGCGCCAACCTCGGACGCCGGCGACGCTCCGGCGGTCGTGCCGGCGGTTGCCGCGCAATCGGCGGCGTTCGTCGCGGGCGCGTCCCAGCCGTTTTCGAACAGGCACGCCTCGATCGGCATCCGCGCGGCCCAGCGCTCTTCCTCGAGCATCGGCTTCGCATAGAACGCATCGACATGCCCGACGCACAGCACGGCGATCGGCTTCGCGCCGGCCGGCATGCCGAGCAGCGTGCGCAGCGCGTCGACGTCGAACAGCGACACCCAGCCCATCCCGAGCCCTTCGGCGCGCGCGGCGAGCCACATGTTCTGGATCGCGCAGGCGGCGGACGCGAGGTCCATCTCCGGCAGTGTGCGGCGGCCGAACACGTGGCGCTCGCGACCGTCGGTCAGCGCGACGACCAGCAGCTCACCGCATTCGCGCACGCCTTCGACCTTCAGCCGCATGAATTCGTCCTGCCGCTCGCCGAGCGCGTCGGCGGTCGCGCGGCGCTCGGCCTCGACCAGCGCATGGATCGCGATGCGCAGCGCGGGATCGGTGATGCGGATGAAGCGCCACGGCTGCATGAAGCCGACGCTCGGCGCGTGGTGCGCGGCGCGCAGCAACCGCGCGAGCGCGGCCGGATCGACGGGCGCCGGCGTGAAGTGGCGCATGTCGCGCCGTTCGAAGATGGCGCGGTAGACCGCGGCAATGGCGGAGTCGTCGAAACGCATGAGCGGCAGAAGCTGGGGGAGGTCGGCGCAACGATAGCAGACGCCGCGCGTGCGGCGTTACATCAGTCGAAACAAAATGATGATTCGTTGACGGATCGTGTGCGCCGGGCGCCGCGGGTCAGCGCCCCGTCGTGACGACGTTGGTCGGCGTGCCGGCGTGCCATGCCTCGATGTTCAGCAGCGTCGTGTGCGCGATCTCGGCGAGCGCCTCGCGCGTGAAGAACGCCTGGTGCGACGTGACGATCACGTTCGGGAACGTCAGCAGGCGCGCGAGCACGTCGTCCTGCAGCGGCAGGTCGGAGTGATCCTCGAAGAAGAGGCCGCTTTCCTCCTCGTACACGTCGAGCCCGAGATGGCCGAGCTGGCCGCTCTTGAGCGCGTCGACCAGCGCCTGCGCATCGACCAGGCCGCCGCGGCCGGTATTGATCAGCATCGCGCCGTGCTTCATCCGCGCGAGCGTCCGTGCGTTGATCAGATGGTGCGTCGACGGCAGCAGCGGGCAGTGCAGGCTGACGATGTCGGCATGGTGCAGCAGCTCGTCGAGCTCGACGTAGCGCGCGCCGAACGCGATCAACTCGTCGTCGTGCGGCGGCATCGAGTGCGCGAGCACGTGCATCCCGAAACCCATCATGATCTTCGCGAACACGCGGCCGATCAGGCCGGTGCCGATCACGCCGACGGTCTTGCCGTGCAGGTCGAAGCCGAGCAGGCCGTTCAGCGAGAAGTCGCCCTCGCGCGTGCGGGCGACCGCGCGCGGCAGCCGGCGGTTGAGCGCGAGGATCAGCGCGACCGCGTGTTCGGCCACCGCATGCGGCGAATACGCGGGCACGCGCACGACCGCGATGCCGAGCCGCTCGGCGGCCGTCAGGTCGACGTGGTTGAAGCCGGCCGAGCGCAGCGCGATCAGGCGCGTGCCGCCGTCGGCGAGCCGTTCGAGCACGGCCGCGTCGACGGTGTCGTTGACGAACGGACAGACGACCTCATAGCCGTGCGCCAGGATCGCGGTTTCCGCGTCGAGGTGCGACGGCTGGAAGTGCAGCCGATAGCCGAATTGCCGGTTGGCGGCGGTAAACGATTCGTCGTCGTACTGCCGGCTGCTGAACAGGATCACGCGCACGCTGCACCTCCGATGGCTGTCGCGTGCAGTTTACTGCAGGCCCGTCTGCCGGCCCGTGACGATCTCGGCGCGATCGGGTGTGCGCAGGAAGCCGTAGCCGGCCCGCTCGCGGGCCGCCTGCACGCCGAAATGCTCGAGCGCGTGCTCGACGAAGCTGCGCGTGCGGGCCGGCACGTACTGGCGGTTCGGGTAGACGAGCGACAGTTGCGCGTCCGGGTCGTCGATCCGGTAGGCGGACAACAGCCGCACGAGCGTGCCGGTGGCGAGCGCGTCGGCGACGCACGGCTCGGGCAGCACCGCGATGCCGGACCCGGCGACGGCCGCCGCCTGCACGAGCGCCAGCTGGTTGACCGTGCAGGTCGGGCGCACCGTGATCGAGTGCGTGGCGCCGTCGTGGCCGACCAGCCGCCACGCGGGCGCATGCTGGTGCGGCGCGAGCGCGACCCAGTCGTGGCCCGGCAGGTCGTCGGGCGCGCGCGGCTCGCCGCGCCGCTCGAGATAGGCGGGCGCCGCGCAGGCGACGAACGGGTTCGGCGCGAGGGTGTGGCCGATCAGCGTCGGATTGCCGTCGAGCCGGTTGCCGGTCGCGATGCCGACGTCGTAGCCCGAGTCGAGCACGTCGAGCGGCCCTTCGGCGACGGTGAGCTGCACGCGCAGTTCGGGGTAGCGCTGCCGGAAACTGCTGACGAGCGGCGTCAGCGCGAGCGGCGACAGCAGGCCCGACGCGACGACGCGCAGCGTGCCGGCCGGCTCGCGCACGGCGTGCGCGACGGATGCCTCGAGGTGGTCGAATTCCTCGAGCAGCGCACGGCAGCCGTCGAGGTAGCGCAGGCCGGCCTCGGTCAGCGACAGGTTACGCGTGGTGCGGTGGATCAACCGCGTGTTCAGGTGAGACTCGAGCATCGCGATCGAGCGCGTGACGAGCGCATTGGACACGCCTAGATGGTGCGCCGCGCGCCGGAAGCTCTGCTGCTCGGCGACGCAGACGAACACACGCATGGTCTGAATCTGGTTCATGGCTCGCGAATTTCTGGCCCGGTTGATTGATTTTGGTAGTGATTTTTCGTTGCACGACCGGGAAAACCGTCGCGCGACACCTGGTTCTCGTTCGTATCGAAAAATCGGTTTTCGATTCTGCAGACGATTGTTCATTACGGAAGCGATATCCGTCAACCTGAGAAAAGCGGCGGGTTGCGTAAAATCGAAATAGCGGGTATCGCTTTAACGGGGCCGGTGCCGTTCGCGTGCGCCGTGGGTAGCCGTAAGTGGATTGAGGAAAACTGCCTGTTTTTTTAATATTTCTTTGTAAATCAATTGGTTGTGATTGGTCTTGAGCGGCCGGGTGCGGTAATGGATGAAATCGACGACCAATAGATGCCGCGATAGTGGATGTTTTTGAGCAGGTTCTGTTTTCGTGGATCGATTCCACCCGCGCGATTTTTATCGTGATGGCCGGTATTCCGATCGATGCATGTGTCGTGCTGAACTCGGGCATCACGATGCGCGCTGCAATATTGCAGGAGAAAATCACGGGCTTCGAGCCGCCGTTGGAACCGTTTCGCATGCGGCCGGCAATGCCGAGGCAATACTCGACGCGGTCATCTGACGCAGTCGCGGCCGGCTGGCCCGGTCCGTCGACCGGGCCAGCGTCGCGCTGTCCGGCTGCGCGTGCCTCTTGCGCGCGGGCGCGGAACGCGGAATCATCGATCAGTTCGCCGTGCCGTGCGGCGAACGACGTCCGAGCGTTTTCTTCCTTCCACGAATGCCTGCCATGTCCATCGATTACTCGCCGATTCCCTGTCCCGTCGTCGTGCCGCTCGACGCGATCCTGCCCGAAGAACCGCTGCTGATGATGGGGGCCGGCCCGGTTCCGATCCCGGCCGCCGTCGCGAAGGCGAACACGATCGTGATCAACCACCTCGGCGCGACGATGGCGAAGATCATCGAGCAGGTGAAGGAGATGGCGCGCTACGTGTTCCAGACCCGCACGAAGTGGGTGCTCGGCGTCGCCGGCCCCGGTTCCGCCGCGATGGAAATGGCGATCTCGAACCTCGCGTGGCGCGGCACGCGCGTGCTGTCGATCCGCAACGGCTTCTTCAGCGCACGGATGGCCGAGATGGCCACGCGCGTCGGCGCCGACGTCGCGACGCTCGAAGTGGCCGACCGCTCGGTCGCGAGCCTCGACGAGATCGCGGACGCGATCGCGCGCGAACGGCCCGAGATCGTCACGATCGTGCAGGGCGAGACGTCGAACACCGTGTGGAACCGCGACCTGCGCGACATCGCGGCGCTCGCGAAGGCGGCCGGCGCGCTGGTCGTGGTCGACGCGGTGTGCACGTTGTCGACGATGCCGCTCGAAATGGACGCATGGGGCATCGATGCGGTGATCACCGGCGGCCAGAAGGGGCTGTCGTCGATCCCCGGCGTGTCGCTGATCGCGTTCTCCGACGCCGCGTGGGACCGGATGAAGCAGCGTCCGGAACCGAATGCGCACTGGTGCCTCGACATGGCGCTCGCGGAGAACTTCTGGCACAACGCGGGCTATCACTACACGGCGCCGGTGTCGGGCGTGCTCGCGCTGCACGAGGCGCTGCGCCTCGTCTGCGCGGAGACGCTCGAAAGCCGCTTCGCGCGTCACCTGCGCTGCTCGCTCGCGCTGCAGGCGGGCGTCGAGGCGATGGGGCTCGCGCTCTATGCGCCGAAGGACTGCCGGCTCAATTCGGTGGTCGGCATCGAGACGCCCGAAGGGCTGACGCCCGGGATGGTGTGCGGCCATATCTCGAAGCAGTACCAGGTCGAGATCTCGGGCTCGTTCGGGCTGCCGATCGTGCGGATCGGGCAGATGGGCGAACAGTGCCGCGAACACAACCTGTTCCGCACGCTGCATGCGTTCGGCCGCACGATGGTCGACCTGAAGGTGCCGGTCGACCTGCCGGCCGGCGTGGCCGCGCTCGAGCAGGAACTGTCGCAGCGGGGCGCGTAAGCGGGGGAACGGTCGTGCCGGGTGCGCGGGGCGCGGCGGACCGCTGAACGACGCGGGCGGCGCGGGCGGCGCTCAGCCGCCCTGCATCGCGCGCCGGTACGCGTTCGGCGTCGTGCCGTGCGCGTCGCGGAAGCGATGGCTGAAGTGGCCGGCGTTCGCGTAGCCGCATTCGGCCGCGACCTGCGCGAGCGGCAGCGCCGTCGTGCGCAGCAGCAGCCGCGCCCGCGCGAGCCGCTGCTCGGCCACCCACGCGTGCGGCGCGCGGCCGAACGACAGCCGGAACATTCGCGAGAAGTGGTATTCGGACAGCGCGGCGACGTTCGCCAGTTCGCCGAGCGTCAGCGGCTGCGACAGGTAGCTGTCGATATAGTCGCGCACGCGGCGGCGCACGGCCGGCGCGAGCCCGCCGCGGAACGGCACGTCGGTGCGTGTCGCGCTCTGGTCGCGCAGCAGCAGGCTCAGCATGTCGTGCGCGGCCTCGTTCACGCGCAACCGACCGTCGGCATCGTCCCAGCGCTCCAGCGCAAGCGACCGGAACTGCGCGGCGACGCGCGCATCCTCGAAATAGGTGCGGTCGGCGAGCTTCAGCTCGCGCGGCTCGCGGTCGAGTTCGCGGATCGCGCGCTCCGTGAAGTGCTCGGGCAGGAAGTACAGGTGGATGAAGTGCATCTCGCCGCGCACCCACCAGCGCGATTCATGGTCGCCCGGCAGCGCGCACAGCAGGCTCGGCGCGCCGTAGCGCGGCACGCGTTCGCGCTCCGTCCGGTAGCCGCCGTCGAGATAGCACGACAGCGTATGGTGGCCGGGCTGCTCGTAGATCGTCTCGCTTTCGTCGGTGATGCGCGTCCATTCGGCGATCGCGAGATGATCGCCGAGCCACGTGAAGCGCTCGAGCGTCGCGTTCTCCTCGGCGAGCGTGCGGCACACCGACTGCAGGCCGAACGGCATCGCGCCGCCGGCAAGGGCGGCGTCGTGATCGACGGGCGGGGCGTACAGGGGCGAACTCATGGTGCGACGAGTATAAGCGCGCGCGCGGCACGCCGTGCGGCCGCCCGAAAAAGACCGCAATTCCGGACAATCCGCGCGGGCGGGGCGGCGGCATAGTCGGTGTCCGTTTCACTCGTTTCGCTTCACTGCCGCCATGAACCTGTCGCTTTATTTCGTCACCGTGCTGATCTGGGGCACCACCTGGATCGCGATCAAATGGCAGCTCGGCGCCGTGCCGCCGCCCGTGTCGATCGCGTGGCGCTTCTGGCTCGCGGCCGCCGTGCTGTTCGCGCTGCTGCGCATGATGCGCTGGCCGGTCCGCCCGCCGCGCGAAGCGTGGCGCTACCTCGTCGCCCAGGGCGTCGCGCTGTTCTGCCTGAATTTCCTGTGCTTCTACTACGCGGAGCAGGTCGTGCCGAGCGGCCTCGTCGCGGTGATCTTCTCGACCGCGCCGCTGCTGAATTCGATCAACGGCCGGCTGTTCATGGGCCGCCCGCTGCGGCCGTCCGCGATCGCCGGCGCGCTGCTCGGGCTGACCGGCATCGCGTGCCTGTTCTGGCAGCAGATGGCCGGCCACCTCGACGATCACGCGACCTGGACGGGCCTCGCGATCGCGTTCGCGGGCACGATCTGCTTCTCGGCCGGCAACCTGCTGTCGAGCCGCATGCAGTCGATGGGGCTGCACCCGCTCGCGACCAACGGCTGGGCGATGCTGATCGGCGCGGCGATCCTGACGGTCGGCAGCGCGGCGGCCGGGCTGCCGTTCATGATCGACCCGAACCCGCGCTATCTCGGCGCGCTGGTCTATCTGGCCGTGCCGGGCTCGGTGATCGGCTTCACTGCCTACCTGACCCTCGTCGGCCGGATCGGGCCGGAGCGCGCCGCGTACTGCACGGTGCTGTTCCCGATCGTCGCGCTGGCCGTGTCGACGGTCTTCGAGGGCTACCAGTGGTCGCCGCTCGCGGTGATCGGGCTGCTGCTCGTGCTGGCCGGCAATCTCGTCGCGTTCGACCTGACGCGCCGGTTGTTCCTGCGCACGGCCTGACCAGCGTCGTGTGGCACTGTCCGGATATCGCGCCAAAAAGTTGACTTGGTTGACTTGATTTCGATTCGGGACTAGGCTTGATCCTCTGGTTGCATCAGGAGGTGATGATGGTCACGCACGCTCACGCGCTCGAAGGCTCGGCCGCGATTCTCGATATCGAGACCGAGGAGGCGCTGCGCAGCGCCGTCGGTGCGGCAACCATGCTCGGGCCGGATCGCGCCCGTGCGCTGCTCAGGCTGTCGGACGAGCAACTTGGGCACCTGTTCAAGGTAGGCATCGCACAGGTCATCGATTTGGCCGGCACGATCACGTTCGGTATCGCGGCTGCCGCGACGCGCGACAGGAAGCCGTCCGGCCGGAAGAAGGGGGCGACCGATACGCGCACCGGCGTCAGCGTCGCCGATCTGGAGCGGCATGCGCAGGCCGAACGACACGCGCTGGTTGCCGACGGCACGCTGTTGCCAGCCGCGCAGATCTGGACAGGGCTCGGCATGACGCGGCAGGCGCTCAGCAAGGCAGTGGCATCGGGGCGAATCTTTACGGTCGATGTCGGCGCCGCGCACTACTACCCGGCGTTCTATCTGGCGGGCGACATCGATCGCAAGACGCTCGGGAAGGTGACTCAGCGTCTCGGAGCCTTGCCGGGGTGGAGCAAATGGCAGTTCTTCACGACACCCAAGGCGTCCCTGGGCAACGTCACGCCGCTGGTCGCGCTGTCGCGCGGGAAGCTTGAAGAGGTCGAGCGTGCGGCCATGGCGTTCGCGGGACGCTAGGAGGCGCACGTGTTGAAGGCGCCGGGGAAACATTTCGCGAGCGCATCGCTGACGATTCGCGAGGTGACGCCGACGGCGCTGGTTCGCATCTCGCGATACGCGACCGGCGAGCCGTACTTCGGCAAGTCCGGCGGCAACCGCTTCGACGATCCGCGCCCGCGGCGGCGGTACGGCACCAGCTATTTCGGTTTCGATCTGCATTGCGCATTCGCCGAAACGGTGTTGCACGACGAAGTCGCCGATCTGGTGCTGGGCGGCTTTCCGCTCGTGACGACCGAACTCGATCGCTACGTGCTTTCCTTCGACGGTGAGCCATTGACCGTGGCTGTCCTGCACGGTTTGCCGCTGAAAAACCTGGGCGGCGATGGCGCGTTGTCGACCATCGTGCCGTACGACGTGCCGCGGCAATGGTCGCTTGCCGTCCACCGGCATCCCCGGCGGGTCGACGGCTTTCTATATATGTCCCGCCATCTCAACACGTCGGAAGCGCTCGTGCTCTTCGATCGTGCCGAATCCAGGCTCTCGCTGAGGGGCGCCGTTCCGTTCCGGCATCATCCCCATGCTGTCCGCGTGCTGCGCGACTTCAACGTGTTGCTGCGTTGAATGGCGTTGCGCGTGCGGCAACACGACTCAAGCCGCCGCGCCGCTCCCCGCGACCCGCGCCTGCCGCTGATACAGCACCATCGACAGCGCGACGCCCGCCGCCGCGGCCGCCGCCGCGAACAGGAACACCTGCGGATAGCCGAACGCGCCCGCGACATAGCCGGCGAGCGGGCCGGTGATGCCGAGCGACAGGTCGAGGAACACGGAATACGCGGACAGCGCCGCGCCGCGGCTCGCGGGCGGGACGAGCGCGACGGCCTCGACGCCGAGCGCCGGGAAGATCAGCGCGAAGCCGAACCCGGTCAGCGCGGCGCCGACGAGCGCGACGTGCGGCACCGGCGCGAGCCACAGCAGCACGAGGCCCGAGCATTCGAACGCGAACGACACGATCGCGACGCGGAAGCCGCCGTAGGTCTTGATCGTGTTCGCGAACAGCAGGCGCGCGCCGATGAACAGCGTGCCGAACACGGTCAGCGACAGCGCGGCGTTCGGCCAGTGGCGCGCCGCGTAGTACAGCGTGACGAAGGTCGCGATCGAGCCGAAGCCGGCCGAGCCGAGCGCGAGGCCGAGGCCGTGCGGCAGCACGCGCGTGAACACGCTCGCATACGACATCCGTTCGCCGTGCACGAGCGGCACGGAATCGATCAGGCGCGCGAGGTAGAAGCCGAGCGCGGCGAGCGCGATCACGATCACGCCGATCAGCGCCGGATTCAGCGTGTGCGCGATCGCGACGCCGACCGGCGCGCCGAGCGCGAGCGCGCCGTAGGTGGCGATGCCGTTCCACGAGATCACCTTCGCGTTGTGCGCGACGCCGACCCGCCCGATGCCCCACAGGATCGCGCCGGTGCCGCACAGGCTCTCGCCGACGCCGAGCACGAGCCGGCTCGCGACCAGCAGCACGAGGCTCGCGACCGGCCAGTGGGCCAGCAGCAGCGCGACGAGCAGCAGCACGCCCGACACGCCGCAGCCGATCAGCCCGCGCAGCACCGTCTGCTTCGGCCCGAGGGTATCGGCGAAGCGCCCGGCGAGCGGGCGCGACGCGAGCGTCGCGAAATACTGGACGCTGATCGCACCGCCCGCGACGATCGCGGAGAAGCCCAGGTCGTCGTGGACGAAACCCGGCAGCACCGCGAGCGGCAGGCCGATGGTCAGGTAGCAGATGAACGTGAAGCAGACGACGGACACGATTTGCAGCGTGACGGCGAACCCGCTGCGCGGCGGTGTGGCGGAATCGGTTGACATGGGGTCGGAACGAATGAGCGAAACGGAACGGAAGGCGGCGAAAAACGGAATCGGGATTTTCCCATGGAACCGGTTTTCACGCAGGTACCATTTAGTTAATCGCGACCCGTTTTATCGATGACGGCGCGCCGACGAAGCGGCGCGGGCAGGCCCGAACGCAGGCGGGGCAACGCGCGGGAGGCCCGCCGGGCGGCCCCGGCGCTCATATCGCGGCAGTTATATGGGCCCCATGCGTGATGGGCTATGGGTTGCGGAATTTGATGGTGATAGCGTGCAAACTGTCAGAGAAACGTCGGTCGAGCGCCCCGCGCAGGCCGCCTTGCCCCCACTTGAAGAACCATAGAGACATGAGTGAGCCGATCCGCTTCTATCATCGTCACGCGGTCCGCGAAGTCAGCGGCGCGGACGTCACCCGCACCGTGCTGCAGTACCTGCGCGAGGATGCGCACTGCACCGGCACCAAGGAAGGCTGCGCGGAAGGCGACTGCGGCGCGTGCACGGTCGTCGTCGGCGAGCTGACCGACGCGGGCACCGTCGCGTTCAAGGCCGTCAATGCCTGCATCCAGTTCCTGCCGACGCTCGACGGCCGTGCTCTGCTGACGGTGGAAGACCTGCGCCAGCCGGACGGTTCGCTGCATCCGGTGCAGCAGGCGATGGTCGATTGCCACGGGTCGCAATGCGGGTTCTGCACGCCCGGTTTCGTGATGTCGATGTGGGCGCTGTACGAGAAGCACGGCCACGAAGGCTGCGGCGGCGCGTGCGCGAAGGCGAAGGACGTGCCGACGCGCACCGAGATCGCCGATGCGCTCACCGGCAACCTGTGCCGCTGCACCGGCTATCGCCCGATCGTCGATGCGGCCGTGCAGATGTTCGATGCGCCGGCGCCGGCGGCACCGGTCGACACGGCCGCGCTGGCCCGCACGCTCGCGTCGCTCAAGCGCGACGACACGTTCGACTACACGACGCCCGACGGCGCGCGCTTCGCGGCACCGCGCACGCTCGACGCGCTGGCCGCGCTGAAGGTCGAGCGTCCCGCCGCGCGGATCCTCGCCGGCAGCACCGACATCGGCCTGTGGGTCACCAAGCAGATGCGCCGCCTCGACGACCTGATCTACGTCGGCCAGATCGCCGAACTGCAGAACATCGCGCACGGCGACGACTGGATCGAGATCGGCGCGGGCGTGACCGTCGAGAACGGCTATGCGGCACTCGCCGGCACGTATCCGGAACTGACCGAAATGTGGAAGCGCTTCGCGTCGCTGCCGATCCGCAACGCGGGGACGATCGGCGGCAACGTCGCGAACGGTTCGCCGATCGGCGACTCGATGCCGGGCCTGATCGCGCTCGGCGCGCGGGTCGTGCTGCGCGGCGGCGACACGGTGCGCGAGCTGCCGCTCGAGGCGCTCTACACCGGCTATCAGCAAAAGGACATGGCGCCGCACGAATTCGTCGTCGGCCTGAAGGTGCCGACCCGCACCGGCGCGCGCGCGAAGCTGCAGTTCCGCACCTACAAGCTGTCGAAGCGGTTCGACTCCGACATTTCGGCGGTGTGCGCGGCGTTCGCGTTCATCGCGGACGGCGAGCTGATCCGCGAGCCGCGCATCGCGTTCGGCGGCATGGCCGCGACGCCGAAGCGCGCGACGCATACGGAAAGCCTGCTCGACGGCGCGCAATGGCACGAGGCCACCGCGCAGGCGGCGATGCAGGCGCTCGAGCGCGATTACCAGCCGCTCACCGACATGCGCGCGACGAGCGCGTATCGCCTCGATACCGCGAAGAACCTGATGTATCGATTCTGGCTGGAGACGCGCCCGCACGACCCGCTGCCGCCGCACGCGCTGAACGTGCGCGAAGTGGCCGCCGAAGTGGCCGCCGACGTTGCCGATGATTCGGCGCGCGCCTGAAGACGGAGAACACCGAACATGAACCAGCAAGCAGAACCGTTCCTGAGCACCCTCGACCCGCAGGCCGACGCCGCGCAGGTGCACGTCTCGCGCGCGCACGAATCCGCCCATCTGCACGTGAGCGGTCGCGCGACCTACACCGACGACATCCCGCTCGTCGCCGGCACGCTGCACGCGGCGCTCGGGTTGTCCGCGAAGCCGCACGCGAAGATCGTGTCGATGAACTTCGACGCGGTGCGCGCGACGCCCGGCGTGGTCGCCGTGTTCACGGCCGACGACATCCCCGGCGTCAACGATTGCGGCCCGATCATCCACGACGATCCGGTGCTCGCCAAGGGCATCGTGCAGTTCGTCGGCCAGCCGATGTTCATCGTCGTCGCGACCTCGCACGAAACCGCGCGGCTCGCCGCGCGCCGCGCACAGGTCGACTACGAGGAGCTGCCCGCGATCCTGACCGCGCAGGACGCACGCAAGGCCGAAACCTACGTGATCCCGCCGCTGAAACTCGCGCGCGGCGACGCAGCCGCGCGGCTCGCCGCCGCGCCGCATCGCGAGTCGGGCGAGATGCTGCTCGGCGGCCAGGAGCAGTTCTACCTGGAAGGGCAGATCGCGTACGCGGTGCCGAAGGACGACGACGGGATGCACGTGTACTGTTCGACACAGCACCCGAGCGAGATGCAGCATCTGGTCGCGCACGTGCTCGGCGTCGCGTCGCACAACGTGCTGGTCGAATGCCGCCGGATGGGCGGCGGGTTCGGCGGCAAGGAATCGCAGTCGGGCCTGTTCGCATGCTGCGCGGCGCTCGCCGCGTGGAAGCTGCTGTGCCCGGTGAAGCTGCGTCCGGACCGCGACGACGACATGATGATCACCGGCAAGCGGCACGACTTCCATTACCGCTTCGACGTCGGCTACGACGACGACGGCCGCCTCGACGGCGTCGCGCTCGACATGACGTCGCGCTGCGGCTTCTCGGCCGACCTGTCGGGCCCGGTGATGACGCGCGCGGTGTGCCACTTCGACAACGCGTACTGGCTCGGCGACGTCGACATCGCCGGCTATTGCGGCAAGACCAACACGCAGTCGAACACCGCGTTCCGCGGCTTCGGCGGCCCGCAGGGTGCGTTCGCGATCGAGTACATCCTCGACGACATCGCGCGTTCGCTCGGCCGCGATCCGCTCGACGTGCGCTACGCGAACCTGTACGGCAAGACCGAACGCAACGTGACGCCTTACGGGCAGACGGTCGAGGACAACGTGCTGCAGGAGCTGCTCGGCGAACTCGAGACGACGAGCGACTACCGCGCGCGGCGCGCGGGCGTGCGCGAATTCAACGCACGCAACACGGTGCTGAAGAAGGGCATCGCGCTCACGCCGGTGAAGTTCGGGATCGCGTTCAACGTCACGCACTTCAACCAGGCCGGCGCGCTGGTGCACATCTATACCGACGGCTCGGTACTCGTGAACCACGGCGGCACGGAGATGGGGCAGGGGCTCAACACGAAGGTCGCGCAGGTCGTCGCGCACGAGCTCGGCATCCGCTTCGGCCGGATCCGCGTGACGGCGACCGACACGAGCAAGGTCGCGAACACGTCCGCGACGGCGGCGTCGACGGGTTCCGACCTGAACGGCAAGGCCGCGCAGGATGCGGCGCGCCAGTTGCGCGAGCGCCTCGCGGTGTTCGCGGCGAAGCAGTTCGGCGACGGCAAGGTCGATGCGGCCGACGTGAAGTTCGGCAACGACTTCGTGTGGATCGGCGGCGCGAGCGTACCGTTCGGCGAAGTGGTCGCGAAGGCGTATCTCGCGCGCGTGCAGCTGTGGTCCGACGGTTTCTACGCGACGCCGAAGCTGTACTGGGATCAGTCGAAGCTGCAGGGCCGGCCGTTCTACTACTACTCGTACGGCGCGGCCGTGTCGGAAGTCGTGATCGACACGCTGACGGGCGAAATGCGCACGCTGCGCGTCGACGCGCTGCACGACGTGGGCGCGTCGCTGAACCCGGCGATCGACATCGGCCAGGTCGAAGGCGCGTTCATCCAGGGGATGGGCTGGCTCACGACCGAGGAGCTGTGGTGGAACAAGGGCGGCAAGCTGATGACGCATGCGCCGTCCACGTACAAGATCCCGACCGTCAACGACACGCCGCCCGAATTCAACGTGCGGCTGTTCCAGAACCGCAACGTGGAGGACAGCATCCATCGTTCGAAGGCCGTCGGCGAGCCGCCGCTGCTGCTGCCGTTCTCGGTGTTCTTCGCGGTGCGCGACGCGATTGCCGCGGTCGGCGATTACCGGGTGAATCCGCCGCTCGACGCGCCGGCCACCGGCGAAGCGATCCTGCGCGCGGTGCATGCGGTGCGTGCGGCGAGCGCCGTGCGGGCAGGCTGATATGAAACACGCCCCTCGCTCACTTCGTTCGCTTGGGGGGATGCAGTTCCCCCATCTCGCGAAGGCTGATATGAAACGACCCCCACGCTCACTTCGTTCGCTGCCCCCCGAGGGGGCGGTCAGCCACCTTGGGGCGGCCCGGCGGAGGCTGACGTGAACGGGCCCGCTCGTTCGCTGCGTGCCGCGTCGCATGCGCCCGTCGCCGGGTGCGACGGCGCGTGCGGCACCGCACCCGCGCAGACGTTCGCGCCAGGCACCGGCCGGCGCAATCGCGCGCACGCCGCGCCGCCGCCGATGCACATCGTGCTGTTCGGCGCGGGGCACGTCGGTCATGCACTCGTCACGCTGCTCGGCGCATTGCCGTGCGTCGTGCAGTGGGTCGACACGCGCGACGAGCTGTTCCCGGACGAATGTCCGCCGAACGTGCAGCCGGAGCCGACCGATATACCCGAGGCCGTCGTCGACGCGGCGCCGCCCGGCGCGTACTTCCTCGTGATGACGCACAACCACGCGCTCGACTTTTCGCTGGCCGCGCAGATCATGCGGCGGCGCGACTTCGCGTACTTCGGGATGATCGGTTCGCGCACCAAGCGCGTGAAGTTCGAGCGCCGGCTCGCCGCGCGCGGCGTCGATCCGGCGCGGCTCACCGAGATGGTGTGTCCGATCGGCATCGCGGGCATCGTCGACAAGGCGCCCGGCGCGATCGCGGTGGCCGTCTGCGCGGAACTGCTGCAGGCCCGCTCGGGCATGCCGGTGGCCGATACGAAGGCGGCCACGGCGGGGCGCGTGCGCGACAACGTAAGCTGCGCACGGTAGCGACGCGGGCCGGCACGCCGACCCACATCGGCGTGATTTTGCCTACACTGCACGGATCGCGCGGCATCGGGCCGCGCGTCCTTTCGTGCACGCACCATGTCCGATCATCAGGTCTATCTCGACGCGCTCGATGCGAGCCTCGTCACCATCGAACGCTGGCTGTCCGGCGCCGATACCTCACCCGCGGCGCTCGATGCGCTGCTCGCGCCTTTTTCCGCCGATTTCACGATGGTCATGACCGACGGTCGCGCGTTCGACCGTGACGGCACGCGCGCGCTGTTCGCGAAGCTCGGCGGCGTGAAGCCGGGGCTGCGCATCGGTCTGTCGGACATCCGCGTGCTCACGGCCGACGCGTCGCACGCGGTGCTCACGTATCTCGAAACGCAGGCGGCGGCGTCGGGCGAACTGCCCGCGCGCCGCGCGACCGCGGTGTTCGCGCGCGACGCGGCAGGCGTCGTGCGCTGGACTCATCTGCAGGAAACCTTCTGCACGGCCTGAGCGGCCGCGCTGCATGATCGTGCGCGGGCGATTCCGTGCGGGTTCGGCGGCGGTTCAGCCCCGGTTCAGCGCTTGCGGCCGCGCGCGGCCGTCAGCTCGTCGGACACGCTCTGCATCAGCGCGCACAGCCACGCGATGTCGGTCGGGCGATCGGGGTGCGGGTGCGTGAGCAGGTAGCTCTTGATGCGCGGGAACGGCACGGGCGGCGTGACGACGACGAGCGGCAGCAGCCGCGCATAGTGCGTCGCGAAGCGGCGCGTGGTCGTGAAGATCAGGTCCGACTGCAGCAGCACCTGCGGCACGATCCCGAAGTACGGCAGCGTGGTCACGATCCGGCGCGTGAGGCGCGCGCGGGCGAGGCCGATCTCGATCGCGTTGCGCTTGTCGCCGGTGTACGGCGTCGGCGCGACGTGCGCGGCCGACGCATACGCTTCACGTGTGAGCGGTTCGCGCGCGAGCGGATGCGCGTCGCGCATCAGGCACACGATCGTGTCGGAGAACAGGTCCTGGCGCGCGAACTGCGGGTCGGGCTTCGGCCAGTTGCCGATCACGAGATCGAGCGCGCCCGATTGGAGCGCCTCCGCGTGATCGAGCGCGGGATTCAGCGAGTCGATTTCCAGATGCGCATGCGGCGCCGCGTCGCGAAAGCGCTCGATCAGCGTCGGCATGAAGAAATCGTTCAGGTAGTCGGGTGCGGCGACCCGGAACGTGCGCCGCGCGGACGACGGGTCGAAGTCGCCGTGCGGCGTCGCGATGAAGTCGACCTCGCGCAGCGCGCGCGACGCCGCACCGAGCAGCGACGCGCCGTACTCGGTCGGCACCATCCCGGACTTGCCGCGCACGAGAATCGGGTCGTTCAGCGTCTCGCGCAGCTTGCGCAGCGCGGTGCTGATCGCGGGCTGGGTCTGGTTCAGCCGCAGTGCGGCCTGCGTGACGCTGCGCTCGAGCAGCAGCGTGCGCAACACGCGCACGAGCCAGATATCGAGCGAGGCGGTACGGTCGTCATCTTCCATCGTGGCGGGGTGATTCGGGAGAAGCGTAACCTTACCGCAGCCGCGCATCGGCGTGCGTGATACCGGCCATCACGCGCGCCCCTTCGGCAGCATGCTGATCCGCTTGACCTCGCGCGACTCGAGCCAGTTCGGCGTGCGCGCGCAGTACAGCACCATCGGCAACGCGTCCTCGCCCCAGAACAGCTGCTGGTTCATCCAGAAGGTCGGTACGCCGAACACGCCGAGCGCGATCGCGTCGTCGGTATTGCGGCGCAACTGCGCGCTCGTCTCCTCGAATTCGATCAGCGCGTCGCCGTGCCCGACACCGACGCGCTCGCACAGTGCCGCGAACCCGTCCGGCGTCGACGGATCGTTGCCGTCGTGCCAGATGAAGCGGAACATTTCCAGCACGGTTGCGATGTCGGCGCGCAGCGCGATCGCGAGGCGCAGCACCTTGTCGGAGTCGAACGGATGCGCGGGCGGCATCTTGAAGCGGATGCCGAGCTGTTCGGCGCGAAACAGCGCGTGGCGGTACGTGAACACGCGCTTGGCCGGCACGTCGGCGCTCGAGCGCTGCCCCCAGTGGCGCTGCAGGTCGGGCAACGACACGGCGACGGGTTCGAACGGCACGTTCGGCCACTTGTCATGCTGTTCGAGCAGCAGGTAGGAGAACGGCGACACGAAGTCGTAGAACCAGGCAGGCTGGGCGGTATCGAGGCCGGTTGTCATGGCGATCTCCAGAGGGTGGGGCGTGCGCGCCTGGCGGCGGCCTTCATGTTACGCGGCGGCGCGCGGATGCAGCCGCGCGGATGCAGCAATGATCGCGGATCGGCCGCTCACGCGGAACCGGGAGTCGCCCGGGGGGGCTCGCCGGCCGGCGGCACCGCCGCGAGGCTGCCGGCGCCGGGTGTGCCCGACGTGCCCGATGCGGCGTCGTGGTCGTGCGCGGTGAGCCGCTCGCGCACGAAGCCGATGTGCTCACGCAGCACGTAGAACTGCCCGGCGTACGCGAGCGGCATCTTCATCCGGTTCACGGCTTCCTCGATGTCGTCGAGCTCGTTGAGCAGCTGGATGCGCTCCTCGGCCGTGTGCTCGCCGAGCGCGCGGCGCTCGAGTGCGATCAGCGCGCCGTACCAGCGGTAGATGCGCGAACGCACGCGCCAGCCGTACAGCGACGGCACCAGCCGCAGCCCGGGGATCAGCACGACGATCAGCGGCACCACGACGACCAGCAGCCGGTCGACGAGACTCGCGACCCAGAACGGCAGACGCCGGTACAGGAAGGTCTTGCCCGACTTGTAATAGCGCCCCGCGTCGTCGGACAGCGGGAAGCCGCGCGTGACGGCCGACGGGAATTCGCCCGCGTGCTGCAGGATCGTCGCGTGGCCGTGCACTTCGCGCGCGGCCTCGATCAGCAGGTCGGACAGCGCGGGGTGCAGCGTGTCGCGCGCGACCAGCTCGATCGTCGGCGCGACCGTATGGATGTCGGCGGGCGGCAGGTTGTGGCCGAGATCGTAGACGCCCATCGGCAGCGTGATCGCGGTCAGGTACGGAAAGCGCCGCGCGTAGGCCTCGGCCTGCGTGAACGAGTACACGTGCACGCCGGGCGCGCGGAACAGCTTCGCCATCACCGGGATCTGCGTCGAGTCGCCGGACAGGAACGCGGCGTCGATCTTGCCGTCGAGCAACTCGGTCGCGGCGTCCTCGCCGGCGGTCGGCAGCAGTTCGGTCGGGCCGCCCGGGACGATGCCGTTCATCTTCAGCAGCGCCAGGCTCAATTCGCGCGCGCCGCTGCCCTCCGCGCCGAGCGCGAGCCGCTTGCCCTTGAAGTCGGACAGGCGCGCGACCACCGGGCCGCGGTACATGATCGCGAGCGGCACGTAGCCGATACTGCCGAGCGATACCAGGTGCTCGTCGCGCTCCTTCGGGCCGATGCCGC
Organism: Burkholderia sp. BCC1977; assembly: GCF_905339595.1. Lineage (NCBI taxonomy): Bacteria > Pseudomonadati > Pseudomonadota > Betaproteobacteria > Burkholderiales > Burkholderiaceae > Burkholderia > Burkholderia sp. BCC1977. The sequence goes on along the minus strand of NZ_CAJPGQ010000040.1, from coordinate 40,328 downwards.
TCTGCACGAAGCCGACGTCGACCGGCGCGTCCGGGTTCGACAGCCGCGCGAGGTTCTGCGCGGATCCTTCGGATGACTGGACGTCGAGCGTGACGCCGTTCTTCGCGAGGATCGCCTTGTATTTCTGCGCGGCGTTCCAGTAGGTGCTGCCGGGCGGGCCGGACGAAATCACGAGCGTGGACGGCGGCGCCGGCTGGATCAGCCTGACCGCGAGCCAGACCGCCGCGACCGCGAGCAGCACGGTGGGGCCGATCGACAGTGCGAGGTCGCGCCACGACACCGCGACGAAGCGGGCGAGGATGCGGCGGGGCGGGCGAGGGCTGGCTGGCTTCATGGAGTCGGCGGATGACACGGGCGTGACGCATCGATGACGGCCGTCACGGACGAGGCACGCGATGCACGTTCTGGCGGCGATGGTACCCGGTTTCGCGCGACGTGCGCGAGTCGGACGCGGTGGCGCGGCCGCGGCCCGGGCGAGCGCGCCGGCGGACGGCGGGCGGCCGCGCGTCAAAAGCTTTGCGCTTCGGCGGGCGCTGGATTACATTGTGCGACGCAGCCGCGCCCGATTCGCGCGCGACCCGGCACGCAATGAGACCGGGCGCGTCCGGCCGGCGGCTGCCCGGCCCGGCCGGCCCGCATTCGCGCGCGCCGGCCGCCGGTCCGTGTCGCCTCTCTCGCATCGCCGTGGAAATCATCGGCCGTCCCGCCCGTTCGCGCGCGGGCCGGCTGCCTTTGGGGGTATCCGGCCGTACTGTGCACGGCCGTTCCGCAATTACAAGGAGATAGCATGAAGTCGATCGTGTTGAGAGCGTTGGGTGTTGCGGCCGTGGCGGCCTGTCTGTCGGGCAGCGTCTACGCGCAGTCGAGCGATGCGGCGGCAACCGAGGCGCCGGCCGCGGCGGCGAGCTCGCCGAAGGCCGCGGCCAAGACCGCGAAGAAGGCCAGCCGCAAGCTCGGCTATGCAGTGCGCAAGGCCATTACGAAGGCCGGCGGCGTCGACGTGGCGAACCTCGTCGTGCGTTCGAAGGGCGGCGCGATCACGCTGGAGGGCACGGTGCCCGACCAGGCACAGATCGACAAGGCGGAAGAGGCGGCGAAGAGCGTGAACGGCGTGACGTCGGTCACGAACAAGCTGACGATTCAGCAGCAATGATGCCGGGCGGCGGCGCGCCAGCGCCGCGCGCCCGCTTTCAGGCGGGCCCCGGCGTGCCGGGGCCCGTTTGCGCTTTAGAATGCCCCCGGGCCCGCCGCTTCGCGCCGGGCCCTCCGAGCGGGTATCCTCCAAGGGGACTTCCTGCGGGGCGGAAAACCTTGGGCGGCCCGGCGTGTGCTTGACAGGCCGCGAGCCGCGCACGACGCAGCGGCGGACCGATAACGATATCGAGAGGGCGACAATGACGACGCACGGGTGGGGCAGTCGGATTGTTTGGGGCGCGGCGCTGGTCGCGGTCGCGATGCTCGGCGCCTGCAACGGCGACGATTCGGGCGAGCGCAACCGGCTGCCCGGTTTCGTGTCCGGCAGCGTGCGCACCACCGCGTACGACGGCACGAGCGACGACCTGCTGACGGCCGGCCTCGGCAAGACGGGCCTCGCCGCCGCCACCGCGCCCGCGTTCGCGAATCCGTCCCGGCCGACGAGCGCCGAGCTGCGCCGGCTCGCGATCTGGTCGAACTATCGCGCGCTCGTCGACATGAGCGCCAACGGCGGTTACGGCCGCTTCTGGGGGCCGAACGTCGACCTCGACGGCAACGACACGCTCGGCGAAGGCAAGATTCCCGGCACCGAATATCTTGCGTATTCCGACGACGGCAGCGGCCGCAAGAACGTGACCCTGCTCGTACAGGTGCCCGCGAGCTTCGACCCCGCGCAGCCGTGCATCGTCACCGCGACGTCGTCGGGTTCGCGCGGCGTGTACGGCGCGATTTCGGCGGCCGGCGAATGGGGCCTCAAGCGCGGCTGCGCGGTCGCGTACAACGACAAGGGCGGCGGCAACGGCGCGCACGAGCTCGGCTCCGACACGATCACGCTGATCGACGGCACGCTCGCCAACGCGGTGCTCGCCGGCAATGCCAGTCTGTTTACCGCCAACGTGACGAGCGGCGACCTGGCCGCGTTCAACAGCCGCTTCCCGAACCGCTACGCGTTCAAGCATGCGCATTCGCAGCAGAACCCCGAGCAGGACTGGGGGCACGCGACGCTGCAGTCGGTCGAATTCGCGTACTGGGCGCTCAACGAGCAGTTCGGACCGCTGCTCGACAGCTCGCATCACGGCGTGCGCTACCACCCGGGCGACATCACGACGATCGCCGCGTCCGTCAGCAACGGCGGCGGCGCGGCGCTGGCGGCGGCCGAGCAGGACACGCGCCGCTGGATCACCGCGGTCGTGGTCGGCGAGCCGCAGGTCAACGTGCGCATGGCGCCGAACGCGGTCGTGCGCGAGGGCAGCCAGCCGGCGCCGTCGTTCGGCCGGCCGCTGGCCGACTACGCGACGCTCGCGAACCTGCTGGAGCCGTGCGCGGCCGCATCGGCGTCGCTCTCGGGCGCGCCGTACCTGAGTGCGCTGCCGGCCGCCACCACGCAGTCGATCCGCACGCAGCGCTGCGCGACGCTCGCCGCGGCGGGGCTCGTGTCGGGGAGCGACACCCAGAGCCAGGCCGCCGACGCGCTCGCGCAACTGCATGCGGCCGGCTATCTCGCCGATTCCGACCTGCTGCAGGCGCCGATGTGGGATTCGCAGGCGATTCCGGCGATCGCGGTCACCTATGCGAATGCGTACACGCGCTCGCGCGTGACCGACAACCTGTGCAATTTCAGCTTCGCGACGACCAATGCGGCGACGGGCGCGGTCGCGCCGCCCGCCACGTCGCCGATGCCGGCCGTGTTCGGTCTCGGCAACGGCGTGCCGCCGACGGCCGGCATCAATCTCGTGTTCAACACCGGCGCGGGTACCGACCACCGGCTCGCGACGCCCGACGCGAGTTTCGCGGGCGCGCTGTGCCTGCGCCAGCTGTGGACCAACGGGATGCTCGACATGCCGGCGAACGTCGACGCGGTGCGCGTGAACGCGAACCTGCAGGGCAAGCCCGCGATCATCGTGCAGGGCCGCAGCGACGCGCTCGTGCCCGTGAATCACGCGTCGCGCGCGTACGTCGCGCAGAACAGCATCAGCGAAGGCGTCCGCAGCCAGCTCGTGTTCTACGAGGTGACGAACGGGCAGCACTTCGATGCGTTCCTGCCGGTCGCGGGTTTCGACACGCGCTTCGTGCCGGTCCACTACTACAACCTGCAGGCGCTGAACCTGATGTGGCGGCACCTGAAGAACGGTGCCGCGCTGCCGCCGTCGCAGGTGATCCGCACGGTGCCGCGCGGCGGCACGCCGGGCGCCGCGCCGGCGCTGACGAGCGCGAACCTGCCGCCGATCTCGACGTCCCCCGGCGCGAATGCGATCACGGCCGGCGCCGGCGCGATCGACGTGCCGCTCTGACGGCGCCCCCGCGCCGCGATACGAAAGCCGGACAGTTGTCCGGCTTTTTTCTTTTCAGCGTCTGGAATCGGTCCCGCATTGCTCTTTATCGGAATGGCGCGCGCTGTAACAAATTATTACTTTACGGCGGAAAACCCGGAATCTATTATGCGCCGATATTTTCACTTAATTTAATAAATTCCCGTAAAGACAATATTCCTTTCCGTATAGTTAATCGATCCTTTCGATTTTATTAAATCGGCTCGAGCTGCGATTGGTCGCCGTTTTGCGATTGATCGGTATTTCGCCGAGGGGGATTGTTCGTCTGTTCGAAGCGAAGGCGCCTTGTCTGGCGGGCTTTGTGGGGGATGCTTTTGCTTGCGGTTTCTCGTGTATGCGGATGATGGGCCTGAATTCGCATTGTCACGCATTATTGAATCGTCGTTCGCAATGGAATTGATTCCATTGCGCGGTTGCGGAATATGGGTGGGGTAAATCATGCCGGTCGGTATTCGTCGAGCCGGTAAAAAACTCGGGGTGCATCGCAAAACGAATGCGCTCCCGGTGCGGAGCGCCGGCGCAAATGATCCTTTGCGACCGGCGGTATTTATCGTTCTGTTCGAGAGGCAATAATGACGACACTGAAGTCCTTGAAAGACGGTTTCGCGCTATTTGGAACGACACTGAGCGTGCCGCTCGCCGCAGCCGCGGCCGCGGCGCTGCTCGTCGCGGGGTGCGGCGGCGACGACGGGTCGGGCCCGACCGCCGCCACCGCGGCGGCCGCGACGACGTCGAACGGCAGCACGTCGGCCAGCACCAATGCAACGGCCGCCGCGCCGGCCGACCAGCCGTACGTCGACAACGACGTGTACGGCACCGGGCCGAACGACGCGGTCACGGATTCGACCGAAGGGGCCGCGGTCGTGCACCGCCAGGTCACGGTCGGCGGCAAGACCCTCCAGTACACGGCCACCACCGGCCACCTGACCACGATCGATCCGGCCACGTCGGCGCCGAACGCGAAGATGTTCTACGTTGCGTACACGCAGGACAATCCCGATCCGGGCAAGCCGCGCCCGGTCACGTTCTTCTACAACGGCGGCCCCGGCTCGTCGTCGGTCTACCTGCTGCTCGGCTCGTTCGGGCCGAAACGCCTGCAGTCGTCGTTCCCGAACTTCACGCCGCCCGCGCCGTACAAGCTGCTCGACAACCCGGACAGCCTGCTCGACCGCACCGACCTCGTGTTCATCAACCCCGTCGGCACCGGCTACTCGGCGGCGATCGCACCGGCCAGGAACAAGGACTTCTGGGGCACCGACCAGGACGCGCACTCGATCGACCGCTTCATCCAGCGCTACCTGACCAAGTACGCGCGCTGGAACTCGCCGAAGTTCCTGTTCGGCGAGTCGTACGGCACCGCGCGCAGCGCGGTCGTGTCGTGGGTGCTGCACGAGGACGGCATCGACCTGAACGGGATCACGCTGCAGTCGTCGATCCTCGACTACGCGAACGCGCTGTCCGCGCCGGGCACGTTCCCGACGCTCGCGGCCGACGCGTTCTACTGGAAGAAGACGACGCTCAACCCGACGCCGACCGATCTCGACGCGTACATGGTGCAGGCCCGCAACTATGCGGACAACACGCTCGCGCCGCTCGCGCAGAAGCCGAACCCGCAGGACGGCGGCTTCGTGAACGTGCGGCTGAACCTGAACCTGCAGACCGCGCAGCAGATGGGTTCGTACATCGGCACGGATCCGACGTCGCTGATCCAGACCTTCGGCAATCCGGCCACGCTCGGCAACGTGCCGTCGTCGAACGACAACCCGCCGTACACGTTCTTCCTGACGCTCGTGCCGGGCACGCAGATCGGCCAGTACGACGGTCGCGCGAACTTCACGGGCAAGGGCATCGCGCCGTACATCCTGCCGAACTCGGGCAGCAACGATCCGTCGATCAGCAACGTCGGCGGCGCGTACACGGTGCTGTGGAACAGCTACATCAACACCGACCTCAAGTACACGTCGACGTCGTCGTTCGTGGACCTGAACGACCAGGTCTTCAACAACTGGGACTTCAGCCACACCGACCCGACCGGCGCGAACAGGGGCGGCGGCAATACGCTGTACACGGCCGGCGACCTGGCGGCGACGATGAGCGTGAACCCGGACCTGAAGGTGCTGTCGGCGAACGGCTACTTCGATGCGGTCACGCCGTTCCACCAGACCGAGCTGACGCTCGCGCAGATGCCGCTCGATCCGACGCTCAAGACGCAGAACCTGACGATCAGGAACTACCCGTCGGGCCACATGATCTACCTGAACGATGCGTCGCGAACCGCGCTGAAGGGCGACCTCGGCAACTTCTACGACGGGATCCTCGCGAACCGTACCGCGCTGCAGCGCGTGCTGAAGCTGCAGGCGCGCACGCAGCAACTGAAGCAGCAACAACTGAAGCAGCAGGGGCAGTAAGCATCGCGTGGCGGCCCGCGCGGCTCGGCCTTGCGCCGGGCGGTGCGGGATCGCGAGGCCCCGGATGGACGACAGCCCGATCGGCGCAGGCCGGTCGGGCTGTTTTTTCAGAGGCGGGCGGTGCCGGCGCTTCGTGTGCCGGCGGCGGAAGGCGCGCGTCTCGCGGCGCCGTTACGCGAGCACGAGCCGCACGCCGACCGCGACGAGCGTCGCGGCAAGCAGATTGCGCAGCAGCCGCTCGGGCGCGCGCGCCGACAGCAGGCTGCCGAGCACGATGCCGGGCAGCGAGCCGAGCAGCAGCGACAGCAGCATCGACCAGTCGACCGAGCCGAGCAGCCAGTGGCCCATGCCCGCGACGAGCGTGAGCGGCACCGCGTGCGCGATGTCGGAGCCGACGATGCGGGTGGTCGCGAGCGCCGGATAAAGCAGCAACAGCACGGTGACGCCGATCGCGCCGGCGCCGACCGACGTCATCGACACGAGCACGCCGAGCACGGCGCCTGTCAGCACGGTCGACCACAGCGTGCGCGCGGGGCTCGGCGCGAGCGGGTTGCGCGCGGCGAGCGCGGTCAGCTGCGGCCGAAAGATCAGCGCGAGCGACGTGAGCAGCAGCGCGACGCCGAGCACCAGCTGGATCATCCGGGCCGTACCGGGCGAATTCATCCCGTGGGTGTGCAGCACCCACAGCGTGACGGCCGCGGCCGGGACGCTGCCGGCCGCGAGCCGGCCGGTGATGCGCCAGTCGATCGACCCCTTCAGCCCGTGGACGAGCGTGCCGGTGGCCTTGGTCGCGGCTGCGTACAGCAGGTCGGTGCCGACCGCCGTCGCGGGGTGGACGCCGAACAGCAGCACGAGGATCGGCGTCATCAGCGAACCGCCGCCGACGCCCGTCAGGCCGACGAGAATGCCGACGAACAGGCCGGACAGGGAGTACAGCAGATCGATATGGGGAAGCGACATCGGAAACAGGCGGTTATGCGGCGTTCGGCGGCGGCGCGCGGCTGCGGCGCGCGCGTCAAAGTCTGCCATTGTCGCAAAAGTGGCGCGTCGGTGTACGACTACGTTAAAAATCGGCCGGGAAGGCCCGACTGACGGGCCGTTCGCGGCGGGTGAAACGGTCGTTTGAACGGGCGCCGGGCCTGACGAGGCCGGGCGCGGGCGTTGGCAGGGCGTTCTGCCGATGGCTGGTTATCGGGCGTGGCGGGCGTGGCGGGGGCGGCGACGCGTGCGTCCCGGTTCAGGCTGGACGGCCGTCAATGCATCGCGGGGCCGACGCCCGAAACGGCGTCCTGGCGGCGGATGCGCAGCGCGAGGCCGAGCAGCCCGGCCGCGGCTGCGAATGCCGCGCCGACCGCGAACGCGGCGTGGTAGCCGCCGTTCAGCGCCTCGAGCGGCGCGGCGTGCGCCGCCGCGAGCGCATCGGTGCGCGCGGCCGCGAGGCTCGCGAGCACGGCGAGGCCGAGTGCGCCGCCCATCATGAACGCGGTGTTGACGATCCCCGACGCGAGCCCCGAGTCGGCCGGGTCGACGTCGCTCATCGCGGCGAGCAGCACCGGATTGAACGCGACGCCCGCGCCGATGCCGAGCAGCGTCATGCCGGGCAGCACGTGCCAGATGAAGCTGCCGTCCGCCGGCGCGCGCGAGAACAGCGCGAGGCCGCACGCGGCGATCAGCAGGCCGGCTGCGATCGGGCCGCGGATGCCGAAGCGCATCACGATCCGCGCCGACAGCCCGAGCGAGAACGCGGCCATGATCAGGTTCGCCGGCAGGAACGCGAGCCCGACCTGCAGCGGCCCGTAGCCGAGCACGCGCTGCATGTAGAGCGCGGACAGGAAGAACCACGCGAACATCGCGGCCGCCCACAGTACGCCGATCACGTTCGCGAGCGCGACGTTGCGCGCGGCGAACAGCGTGAGCGGCATCAGCGGATGCGCGACGCGCGCCTCGATCGCGATGAACAGCGCGAGCAGCACGACGGCCGCGCCGATCAGCGCGACGGTCTGCGTCGACAGCCAGCCGGCCTCGTTGCCGCCGACGATCCCGTAGACCGCGAGCATCAGCGACGCGGTCACGGTGATCGCGCCCGCGACGTCGAGCCGCGCGGCGCCGGCCGGCGCGCGCATGCGCGGCAGCAGCGCGACGCACATCGCATAGACCGCGATGCCGATCGGCAGGTTGACGAGGAAGATCCAGTGCCACGACAGCGTGCTCGTCAAGAGCCCGCCGAGCAGCACGCCGATGCTGCCGCCGCCCGCGCAGACGAAGCCGTAGACGCCCATCGCGCGCGCCCGTTCGCCCGGTTCGGTGAACAGGTTCATGATCAGCGACAGCGACACGGCCGATACGATCGCGCCGCCGAAGCCCTGCACCGCGCGCGCGGCGATCAGCATCGTCTGCGATTGCGCGAGGCCGCAGGCGAGCGACGCGAGCGTGAACACGACGAGGCCCGCGAGGAACATGCGACGCTGGCCGTACAGGTCGCCGAGCCGGCCGCCGAGCAGCAGGCAGCCGCCGAACGTCAGCAGGTACGCGTTGACGACCCACACGAGGGCCGTCTCGGTGAATTGGAGGTCGGAGCTGATCGACGGCAGCGCAACGTTGACGATCGTGCTGTCGAGCACGATCATCAGCACGCCGAGGCAGAGGACGATCAGCGCGTACCAGCGCTTCTCGCCGTGGATCCCGTGGGTCATGGGCTGGCAGCCTTCTCTCTGATAGTTATTTGAAAGGCTGAATTGTAGACGTCATTCGCGCGCGCTTCCTGCCGGTTTGTGGCAGGAGCGACGCGTAGCGGCGGCGCGCGTCGCGCGGCGCCGGACGTTATCCGCGCGGCGGCAGTTCGCAGCCGTCGGGGCCGCACGCGGCCGCGTCGTCGCCGGCGAATTCGACGATGGCGCCGTCGCGCCACGCCTGCTCGAGCGCCTGCGCGAACACGTCGGCCGGCTGCGCGCCCGACACCGCGTAGCGGCCGCCGAACACGAACAGCGGCACGCCGCGTCCGCCGATCTGCGCGGCGCGCGCGATGTCGGCCTCGACTTCGTCACGGTATGCGTCGCTGCGCAGCACGGCTTCGACGGCCGAGCGCTCGAGCCCCGTTTCGACCGCGAAGTCGAGCAGCGCCGCGTGGTCGAACAGCGAACCGTGCTCGCAGAAATAGGCGCGGTACAGCCGCTCGGTCAGCGCGTGGGCGCGGCCGGTGGCTTCCGCGAGCTTCACGAGCCGGTGGCCGTCGAGCGTGTCGCCGACGAACGTGCCGGGCAGGTCGTAGCTCAGCCCGACGCTCGCGGCCGCGTCGGTCACCTGGCGCAGCATCTGGTCGACCTGCGCGGGCGACATGCGGTACTTGCCCGCGAGCATCGCCTCCACCGGTTCGACCGGCTGGCCCGGCATCAGCCGGTACGCGCGCAGCGCGACGTCGACGTGCTCGGCGTGCGCGAACGCGGCGAGCGCCTCGTCGAAGCGGCGCTTGCCGATCCAGCACCACGGGCAGATCAGGTCGGACCAGATTTCGACGGTCAGGGTCGGGCGGGCAGTCGGGGCAGGGGTGGTCGTCATGGGCGGTCCGGGGCGGCAAATAAATGTAACCGGGACTATAGCATTTTATGCTTCGACGCTTTGTCGCTTTGTCGCTTTGTCGCTTTGTCGCTTTGTCGCGGCCTGGCCCGGGTGGAGCGGGCCGGCCCCTGACGTATCACGAAGCATCATCACGGACCGCGCGAATCGGTAGCGGTTGCCGATGTCGGCGACGGCGGCAAGCTCGGCGATCAGGCGATCGGGCGATCAGCCGACCAGCCGACCAGCCGACCAGCCGACCAGCCGACCAGCCGACCAGCCGACCAGCCGACCAGCCGACCAGCCGACCAGCCGACCAGGCCCGCAGCGCGCGCAGCGCCCGCCGCTTACGCGTCGCCCTGCGTTTCCTTCAGATGCTTCAGGTGCTTGTAGACGGTCGCGCGCCCCATCCCGAGCACGTTCGCGACGTAGTTCGCGGCGCTCTTGCCGCGGAACGCGCCTTCCGCGTACAGCGCCTCGACGAGTTCGCGCCGGTGCTCGCGCGTGAGGCCGTTCAGGCCGACCTGCCGGTCGCGCAGCCAGCCGTGCAGGAACGTGTTGATGCGCTCCTGCCAGTCGTCGCGGAACAGCTCGTCCGGTTGCGCGACGATGCCCGCGCCCTTGATGAACACGTCGAGCGTCGCGCGGACGTCGTCGAACACCGCAATGTTGAAGTTGATGCACATCATCCCGGCCGGGCGGCCTTCGTCGTCGAACAGCACGTTGCTCACGCAACGCATCCGCCGGCCGTCCCAGTTCAGTTTCTCGTACGGGCCGATCACGCGCTCGCGCGCCGAATGATCGATTTCCTCGAGCGCCGAGTCGTCGCCGACCTCGCGCTTCGACAGGTTGTTCGCGAGATACAGCACGGTCTGGTCGTGCAGGTCGTGGATCACGACTTCCGCATACGGGAAGAACAACGCCGCGATGCCGTCGGCGATCGGTGCGTAGCGGGTGAGCAGCAGGTCTTTGACGGGGGATTGCTTCTTGCGCATCGGAATCGCCATCTCGGGTGGGCGGGGGCCGGACGGTGCGTCGGCGCGGCGCGCCGGCATACCGTCGACCGGCTCGTCCGTGCGCCCGCGCGCTGCCGCGGCGGCGGTTGCGCCATTGTATCGGCCCCGCGTGCGCGTGCCGCTCATGCGCGCGTCAGATGCGTGTACAGCGCGTGCGCGATCGCGATGTCCTCGAGCCCGAGGCCGATCGAGCGGAAGAACGCGTGACGGGTGCGCGACGGCGCCGCGCAGGTGCCGGCGACGAGCGCGGGCAGGTCGCCGACGATCCGCTCGGGTGTCCAGCCGTGCCCGGCCGCCGCGATCTGCATCTCGCCCGCGCTCGCGGGCGTCGTGTCGCGGTAGTCGCAGTACACGTCCATGTCGGGCAGCCACGCGGGCGGAATCTCGTGCGCGCGCGCGACGTTGGTGCTGATCGACGTGACGAGCGCGGGGCGCGTGAGCATGCCGTCGGCGAGCACCGGCGTGCCCGACGACGTGCACAGCATCACGACGTCCGCGTCGCGCACGCACGCCGCGACGCTGGCGGCCGCTCGGGCGCGCGGGTCGATCCGCGCGAGCGTCGCCTGCAGCGCCGGGTCGCCGGCGAGCGCGGGCGAATGGACGCTGATCGAGGCCCAGTCGCGCAGTGCCGCCGTGTGGCGCAGATGCGCGAGGCCGACCGCGCCCGTGCCGATCACGGCGAGCCGGCGCGCCTCGCGCGGCGCGAGGCAGTCGACCGCGAGGGCCGTCGTGCCGGCCGTGCGCTCGACCGTCAGCAGCCCCGCGTCGCACCACATCAGCGGCTGGCCGGTGCGCATCGACATCAGCGCGGTCCAGGCGGTGACGATCGGCTTGCCGCCCGTCACGACGTACGGCGACAGCTTCGCGCCGAACACCTGCTCGTCGGCGAGCGCGCCGAGATACGTGATGAAGTCGCCGGCCTGTTCGGGGAACAGCGTGAGGGTTTGCGGCGGCTGCACCGCGCGGGCCGACGCGAGCGACGCGAACATGCGGCGCAGCGAGCCGAGCACGTCGAGCGACGGCAGCGCCGCGCGCACCGCGGCTTCGTCGACGGTCAGCGGCAGGGTCGGGGCGGGTTGCGTCATGGGACTTCTCCGGTCGGGGCCGGACAGGACAGTCTCGAAAGCGGGCGTCCGGCGGTGTTCGTGATGGATTAAAAGTCTAATATAGACAAAAGAAGTCGGGTGAATTTTTCTTTTCGGGACGGGATCGCACCGCGCGTCGTGGGAAAAACATCGATAAAACAAGGGTGTTTCACGCGACCGATGGCATTTCGATGGATGGCGTCAGCACCGGGATTATCGTATCCCCTATAGTCTATAGTAGACTAAGAGTCTATATTTTGCGTGCAGACCAACGTGCCGCCGCACGGCGACCGGTCTTCACTGCCTCAATCCGGAATCGAAGGACATCCGTCATGAACTGGAAGCTTTCCCTCTGCGCCGTCGCGGCGCTTGCGTGCGCGGCCGTCACCGCCCACGCGGAACAGACCACGCTGCGCTTCGGGATCGAAGCCGCCTATCCGCCGTTCGAGAGCAAGACGCCGGCCGGCCAGCTGCAGGGTTTCGACGTCGACGTCGGCAACGCGGTCTGCGCGAAGCTGAACATGAAGTGCGTGTGGGTCGAGAATGCGTTCGACGGGCTGATCCCGGCGCTGCAGGCGCGCAAGTTCGACGCGATCAATTCGGCGATGAACATCACCGCCAAGCGCAAGCAGAGCATCGACTTCACGCCGGCGATCTACGTGGTGCCGATCGTGATGGTCGCGCACCGCGGCTCGCCGCTGCGGCCCGACGCCGCGAGCCTGCGCGGCAAGCACGTCGGCGTGCTGCAGGGCTCGTCGCAGGAGGATTTCCTGAAGGCGCACTGGGCCAATGCGGGCGTGGACGTCGTGTCGTATCAGGACCAGGACCAGATCTATGCCGATCTCGTCGCCGGGCGTCTCGACGCGGCCGTGCAGGAAGCGCAGACCGCGCAGGACGGCTTCCTCGACAAGCCGGCCGGCCGCGACTACCAGATCGTCGGCGAGCCGCTGAAGGATCCGGCGACGCTCGGCGAAGGCACCGGCTTCGGGATGCGCAAGGGCGACAAGGCGCTGCAGGCGAAGATCGTCGGCGCGCTCGACGCGCTCAAGAAGGACGGCACGCTGAGCACGCTGTCGCAGAAGTACTTCAAGCGCGACATCGTCGCGAAGTAAGCCTGGCCGCGCGCCGGCCGCGGTGCCGGCGCGTGTTGCACCGAATCTCGCACCGAATCTCGACGCAGTACGGGGAAGCATGGATTTCGACGTCATCGTTCTGGGGGCCGGCATCGTCGGCGTGTCGTCGGCGCTGCATCTGCAGGATCGCGGGCTGCGCGTCGCGCTCGTCGACCGGCGCGCGCCCGGCGAGGAAACGAGCCACGGCAACGCCGGGCTGATCGAGCGCTCGTCGGTCGTGCCGTACGCGTTCCCGCGCCGGCTCGGCACGCTGCTGCGCTACGCATGCAATCGCTCGGTCGATCTCTACTGGGATTACAAGGCATTGCCCGCGTATGCCGGCTGGCTCGCGCGCTTCTGGCGCGAATCGTCGCCGCAGCGGCTCGCGGCCGCGGCGCGCGACATGCTGCCGCTCGTCGCGGCGAGCGTCGTCGAGCACGACGCGCTGCTCGCGCGCACCGACGCGCAGCCGCTCGTGCATGACGGCGGATGGATCGAGGCGTTCCGTTCGCCCGCGCTGTTCGACGCGGAAACGCACGCGCAGCAGCGGGTGGCCGACGCGCACGGGTTGCGGATGAGCGTGCTCGACGCGCGCGCGTTGCGCGAACGCGAGCCCGGCATCGGCGATGCATTCTGCGGCGCATTCCACTGGCAGGACCCGAAGACCGTGTCGAGCCCCGGGGGCCTCACGAAGGCGTACGCGCGGCTGTTCGAGCGCGACGGCGGCACGTTCGTGTGCGGCGACGCGACGACGCTCGCGCAGGTGCGCGACGGCTGGCAGGTCGAAACCGCGCATGGGCCGATCGCGGCACGGTTGGCCGTGGTCGCGCTCGGGCCGTGGTCCGATCACGTATTCGCGCCGCTCGGCTACCGGATTCCGCTGCGCGCGAAGCGCGGCTATCACATGCATTACCGGCCAACCCGCGCGCCGCTGAACGTACCCGTCTGCGATACCGAGGAGGGCTTCGTCGTCGCGCCGATGGAGGGCGGCCGCCTGCGGCTCACGACCGGCGTCGAGATCGCGTTGCGCGGCGCGCCGCCGACCGGCGTGCAGCTCGCGCGCGCCGAACCGCTGGCGCGCGACGCGTTCGGTATCGGCGAGCGCCTCGATCCCGCGCCGTGGCTCGGGATGCGGCCGTGCACGCCAGACATGCGGCCGGTGATCGGGCCTGCGCCGCGCCATCGTCATCTGTGGTTCGCGTTCGGCCACTGCCACCACGGGCTCACGCTCGGCCCCGCGACCGGGCGTCTGCTCGCCGAGATGATGACGGGCGCGCCGACCTACATCGATCCCCATCCGTACCGACCCGCGCGCTTCGGCTGAGCCCGTTGCGACACGACGGCCGCCGCGCGTGCGGCCGTCACAGTTTTTCATTCTGCTGTCCGCATTATCCGAAACCGCGCAACCGGAAATGATCTGCGTAATTGGTCGGAAAGAAATCGCTCAATAAGAGAATCAGAAAAAAGCGATTTATTAATGCATTTTTATGAAAATGAAATGCGAAGCATGCGGTCCGTCCGGGCAATCCGGCGACGCTCCGTCACGGACGTTCCGATGTGACCCGGAATGTACCGGAACACGTTACTTCAGGCCTCGCAAACGTTACGTTACATCCGCGCTCCGGACACCTTTATCGTCAGACGATTTTGGCCGGGCGACCCGGTTATTTCAGCGGAAATCCATATAAAACCGTTATTGGCTTGCAATAGGCCAACGAATCGATTCGTCTCATCTGGGTGGCACACTTCGTGCAATCCGTCCCCATGCTTTATCAACGTAGTGCCAACCGAGATGGGGTAAAGATGGGACAAAATTTTAAATTGACGGGTGTGGCGCTGTCGGTCGCGACGGTGTTCGGGGTCATGGTTTCCGGTTCGGCTGTCGCGGGGCCGCTCGATGCGCTGCCGATTCCGCAAGTGGTCGTGACTCCGTCGGCGAACGGCGTATCGATCGGGCTGGCCGCGACCGGCACGTCGCCGCTGGGTTCGGTCACCGTGGCGGCGGGTGGGGCTGGCACGATTCAGACGTCGCTGGGCAATCCGGCGCAGGCGTTGTCGGGTGCGGCGAACGCGCTGCAAGGTGCGCTCGGCGGCGGCAACCCGGCAGGTGCGCTGACCGGTGCGCTGAATACGGCGACGGGGACGTTGAGCAATGCGGTTGGCACGGCAACGGGCGCACTGGGGAATGTGGGCGGCGGCGCGAATCCGCTGGCGCCGGTGCAGGGTGCAGTGAATCAAGTGACGGGTGCGCTGGGTGGCGGCAACCCGGCAGGTGCATTGACCGGCGCCCTCGGCACGGTCACGGGCGCGTTGGGTAACGTCGGTGGCGGTGCGAATCCGCTGGCGCCGGTTCAAGGTGTCGTCAATCAAGTGACGGGGGCGCTGGGCAGCGGCAACCCGGCAGGTGCATTGACCGGCGCCCTCGGCACGGTCACGGGCGCGTTGGGTAACGTCGGTGGCGGTGCGAATCCGCTGGCGCCGGTCCAGGGTGTGGTGAATCAAGCAACAGGGGCGCTCGGCGGCGGCAACCCGGCAGGCGCACTGACTGGCGCCCTCGGCACGGTCACGGGCGCGTTGGGTAACGTCGGTGGCGGTGCGAATCCGCTGGCACCGGTTCAAGGTGTCGTCAATCAAGTAGCGGGTGCGCTCGGCGGCGGTAACCCTGCCGGTGCACTGACCGGCGCGCTGAATACGGCGACGGGCACGCTCAGCAACGCCCTCGGCACGGTCACGGGCGCACTGGGCAACGTCGGTGGCGGCGCAAATCCGCTGGCGCCGGTTCAGGGTGTGGTGAACCAAGTAACGGGTGCGCTCGGCAGTGGCAACCCGGCAGGCTCACTGACCGGCGCTCTGGGCACGGCGACGGGTGCCTTGGGCAACGTCGGTGGAGGCAACCCGGCAAGCGCACTGACCGGCGCTCTCGGCACGTTGACGGGCGCACTGGGCAACGTCGGCGGCACGAACCCGCTGACGCCGATCCAGAACGTCGTCGACCAGGTCACGGGCACGCTGGGCAGCGGCAATCCGGCCGGTGGACTGAGCAACGCGGTCAATACGATCACGGGGACGCTCGGCAACGTCGGTGGCACGTCGAGCCCGCTGGCCCCGGTGCAAGGCGCCGTCACGCAACTCGCCGGCACGCTCGGCAACGGCAGCCCGGTCGAGGCACTGTCGAACGCGGTGAACTCGGCGACGGGGGCACTCGGCAACCTCGGCGGCACGAACCCGCTGGCCCCGGTACAGGGTGTCGTGAACCAGGTCGTCGGCACGCTGTCGGGCGCTGGCGGCGGCAGCCCGATCGCGCCGATCACGAACCTCGTCAGCGGCCTGCAGAACGCGCTGCCGACGGGTGGTAACGCGGCCGGTGCGCTGACCGGTGCGCTCGGTTCGGTGACGGGCGCGCTCGGCAATCTCGGCAGTTCGAACCCGCTGGCCCAGGTACAGGGCGTCGTGAACCAGGTGGTCGGCACGCTCGGCAGCAGCAACCCGGCCGGCGCTTTGAGCAACGCGGTCAGCTCGGTGACGGGCGCACTCGGCAGCCTCGGCGGCACGAACCCGCTGGCGCCGGTGCAAGGCGTCGTGAACCAGGTGGTCGGCACTCTCGGCAGCAGCATCCCGGCCGCCGCCCTGAGCAACGCGGTCAGCTCGGTGACGGGCGCACTCGGCAGCCTCGGCGGCACGAACCCGCTGGCCCCGGTGCAAGGTGTCGTGAACCAGGTCGTCGGCGTGCTGTCGGGCGCAGGCGGCAGCAGCCCGATCGCGCCGATCACGAACCTCGTCAGCGGTCTGACCGGCGGCAGCAACCCGGCCGGCGCACTGACCGGTGCGCTCGGTTCGGTGACGGGTGCCCTCGCGAACGGTCCGGCAGCCCTCGGGCAGGCAGCCGGCGCGTTGTCGGGCGCGACCGGTTCGACGGCTGCAGCGGGCGGCAGCCTGCTCGGCTCGGGCGCCAGCGCGGCGGGCAGTACGGCGGGCGCAGCCGGTTCGCTGCTGTCGACGGGCGGCAACGCGACGGCGACGGTCGTCAATGCGGGCGGCACGACGGTGGGCACGGCGCTGGGTTCCACGCCGAGCCTGTCGGTCACGCCGCACTCGGGCAACAGCTCCGCGAACAACCCGCTCGCGCCGGTGTCGACGCTGCTGCAGGCGGTGACGGGCGCATTGCCGAAGTAACCTGCCGGAATGCGCGGCGGCGGTCCAGCGCCTGCCGCGCGCAACGGGTCGCTCGACGCGGCATGACAGCAGTGTCATGCCGCGTTTTCTTTGGGGTCCGGATGGACTTCGTGGGATGAATGACGCCGTATTGCGGGGCGGAATGGAATAACCGGCCGGATCCGTCCGTTTACATACCGAGTAGCGGCGCAGCCGGACAGCGGGATAATGGTCATGACGAAGTCGATGTCCCGTCCGGCGGTGCCGTGCCGTGATGCCATGCCAAGGAGAACGGGAATGAAGACGATGCTGTTCGCCATCGCGCTGACCGCCGCGATCGCGCGGCCCGCGGCCGCCGAGCCGCCGCAGGCGGGTGACGGGAAACTGGTCGACGAAGATCACATGACGCTGTACGTGTTCGATCACGACGCGCCGGGCAAGAGCACATGCACCGGCACCTGCGCGGCCAACTGGCCGCCGGCGCTCGCCGACGCATACGACAAGGCGTCGGGTGCACTGAGCCTCGTCACGCGTGACGACGGCAGGAAGCAATGGGCGTACCACGGCCGTCCGCTGTATCGCTGGAAGATGGACCGCAAGGCCGGCGACGCGGGCGGCGACGGGATCGGCGGCATGTGGCACGTCGCGCGTCCCTGAGAACGGACGGACTGACGGACTGACCGCTGGACTGACGTCGCGGCGACGCGCGAGGCATCCGGATGAGCTACGAATCGGACCTGCTGGTGTGGCTGCCGCATCTCACGCGGTATGCGCGCGCGCTGACGGGCGACCGGGCTTGGGCGGACGATCTCGTGCAGGACACGCTCGAGCGCGCGCTGAACCGGCCGCCGCGCGATGGCGGCAACCTGCGCGCGTGGCTGCTGACGCTGCTGCGCCACCGCTTCATCGACCAGTTGCGCGCGCGGCACGAGATCGCGGTCGACGATGCGACCGCGCCATGGCAGACGATGGCCGCACCGACCGACGAGATCGACGGCCTGCTGCTGCGCGACGTGCAGCGCGCGCTGTACCGGCTGCCCGTCGAGCAGCGCGAGGTGCTGCTGCTGGTCGCGCTCGAGGAGTTGAGCTACCGCGACGCCGCACAGGTGCTCGGCGTGCCGGTGGGGACGGTGATGTCGCGGCTGTCACGGGCGCGTGAACAGATGCGTGCGCTGCTGTCCGGCGAGCCGCCGGCGCACGGCACGGCCGCGTTACGGGTGATCGGGAAGACATGATGGACGACGATCCGCGCAAACCTTCGGACGATCGGGACGACGCCGTGTCGGCGCAACTGCTGTCGGCGCTGCTCGACGGCGAGCTGTCCGGGCAGGAGCGCCGCGAGGTGCTCGAACGGCTGCGGTCCGATCCGCGGGAAGCCGACCGGTTCGCGCATTACGGCGCGCAGCGCGACGCGCTGCGCGCGCTGTTCCCGCTGCCGGCCGCCGCACCCGCGCTGTTCGTGCAGCGGCGCGTGCCGCGCTGGCGCGGCGTCGCGTATGCGTTTGCGGGGCTGGCGGCCGGGCTGGTGATCGGCGTCGCGCTGCATGCGGGCTGGACGGTGTTCGGCGTCGAACCGGCGTTCGCCGCGCGCGCGGATGTCGCGTATGCCGTGTACTCGGCCGATCGCGAACACCCGGTCGAACTCGATGCCCGCGATCCGGCGCGCCTGGCCGGATGGTTGTCCGCGCGTCTCGGCCGGTCCGTGCGCGCACCGTCGCTCGACGAATACGGCTACGCGCTGCTGGGCGGCCGGCTGCTGCCGGGCGACGCGGGGCCGGCCGCGCAGCTGATGTACCAGCGTGCGGACGGCGCGCGGGTGACGCTGTACATGACGGCGTACGATGCGCGGCGCCTCGCGCCGCAGGGGAGGTCGGCGAACGGCCGCTACACGTATTTCTGGTCGGATCGCGGCATGGGCTACGCGCTGTCCGGCCGCGGCGACGAACGGCGCCTGCGCGAACTCGCGATCGAAGCATGCGGCGCGCTTGGCGGGCCGACCGATGCATGGAAGGAATGACGCGCGTCGCATCGGCAGGGAGGAGAACATGAACGCGAAGGCGGCGATGGTGGCGGTGGTGCTCGCGGCAGGCGCCGGGCTCGCGCGGGCGGACGGCGACGCTCCGGTGCGCGTGCCGGTCGACGCCGACGGCGTGCAGCGGGTGGCGATCGTCGGCGGCAGCTATTTCTTTCGTCCGAGCCACGTGATCGTCCGCGCGCAC
This sequence comes from Burkholderia sp. BCC1977, assembly GCF_905339595.1. Lineage (NCBI taxonomy): Bacteria > Pseudomonadati > Pseudomonadota > Betaproteobacteria > Burkholderiales > Burkholderiaceae > Burkholderia > Burkholderia sp. BCC1977. The sequence continues at coordinate 21,260 of NZ_CAJPGQ010000040.1, read as the reverse complement.
GTGCCGGTCGAACTGACCGTGTCGGTCGAACCCGGCCTCGTGCCGCACAGTTTCGAAATCGACGCGCCGCAGGCCGGCATCGCGGTGCACACCGAACTCGGCACGACGCCGCGCACCCTGCGCTTCACGCCGACGGCGCCCGGCCGCTTCGCCTACTATTGCACGCATCGGCTGCTGTTCTTGCGCAGCCATCGCGAGCGCGGCATGGAAGGCGTGCTCGACGTCGAGGCGGCGCCATGATCGCCGCGTTGCTGGCCGCGAGCCTGATAGGAGCGAGCATGACAGCCGACCCCGTGACCGTCGCGCAGACGCATTTCGACCAGGTCCACTCGTACCGCGCGACGATCCGCTCGTCGGCGCGAAGCGGCGAGCACGCCGAATTCCACTACGCGTACCTGAAACCCGGCTTCGTCCGGATGGACTTCGTGTCGCCGCATCACGGCGCGGTGCTCGCGTACGATCCCGGCGACGGCAAGGTCCGGCTGCGCCCGTTCGGCGAGCATGTGCCGCCCGCGCTGACGCTGTCGCCGTCCAATCCGATCCTGCGCGACCGCAGCGGCCATCGCGTCGACCGGTCGGACGTCGGCGTGCTGCTGCACAACGTGCATGCGCTGCAGCAGGGGGGCGCGACGGTGACGGAAGGCCAGGAAACGATCGGCGGCCGCACCACGCTGCGCGTGTCGGTGACGGGTGCGCCGGCGCACGTGGTCGACGGCGTGCATCGCTACCGGCTGTGGCTGGACACCGAGGACGGCTTTCCGCTGAAGGTCGTCAGCTTCGCGGACGACGACGGCGCGCCGCTCGAAACGGTGACGCTCGACGACGTCGAGATCGACGTCGCGTTTCCCGCGCGCTTTTTCGCGCCCTGATCCCTGATCTCTGATCCCGACTCGCGCCGGAGGCTGCATGGCGGAATACCGGTTTTCGACGACATGGCGCGTGGACGCGCCGCTCGCGGCGGTCTGGGACGCGATCTACCAGGTCGACCGCTGGCCCGACTGGTGGAAGGGCGCCGTGCGGACCGTCGAGATCGAGCGCGGCGACGCGTGCGGCGTCGGCGCGCTGCAGCGCTACACGTGGAAAGGCGCGTTGCCGTACCGGCTGACGTTCGACATGCGCGTGCTGCGCGTCGAGTGGCCGCATGTGCTCGAAGGCCGTGCGAGCGGCGCGATCGAAGGCGACGGCTGCTGGTCGTTTGCCGACGACGGCACGTGCACCGTCGTGCGCTACGACTGGCACATCCGCACGCGCGAGCGCTGGATGAACTGGCTGGAGCCGGTCGCGCGCCCGCTGTTCGTCTGGAATCACGACGTCGTGATGCGCGAAGGCGCGAAAGGTCTCGCGCGCCGGCTGGGCGCCGAAGTCGAAACCGACGGCCGGATCTTCCGGCCCGTCGACGGCGCCGGCTGCGCCGACGCCTGATCGTCGCGCGTCCGTCACCGCGCGTACGCCATCACCGCACCGTCGACGACGAGCGCGACGCGCTCGCCGGGCGCCGGACACCGATGTCCCGGCACGCGCGCGCGCACGAGCACGTCGGCATCGGCGTCGAGGCGCACCAGCACGTCCGCGTCCTGCCCGGCGAACTGCGTGGCCTCGACGCGCGCGGCATGACCGCGCACGGCATCGGCGTGCGCGGCGGGCACGATGCCGATCTGCTCGGGACGCAGCATCGCGTCGGCCGGCCCGTCGGGCAGCGGCGCGACGAGCGGCAGCTCGCCGAGTGCGCAGGCGATGCGTCCGTCGTGCACGCGGCCCGCGAGCAGCACGGCCTGCCCGACGAACGACGCGACGTCGCGCGTGACGGGCTGCCGGTACAGCGTCTGCGGCGCAGCCGTCTGCACGAGCCGGCCCTGCCACAGCACCGCGACCTCGTCGCCGAGCGTCATCGCCTCGGGCTGGTCGTGCGTGACGAGCACCGACGTCGCGCCCGCCGCGGCGAGCGCATCGGCGACCGCGCTGCGCGTTTCGTGGCGCAGCGACGTGTCGAGCGCGGAGAACGGCTCGTCGAGGATCACGAGCGACGGTTCGGGCGCGAGCGCGCGCGCCAGCGCGACGCGCTGCTGCTGTCCGCCGGAGAGCTGCTGCGGCACGCGGCTCGCGTACGACGCGGGCAGTCCGACCATCTCGAGCAGTGCGTCGACGCGATGATGGCGCCGGCGCGCCGCGCGCGGCAGCCCGAACGCGATGTTGTCGGCCACCGACAGATGCGGAAACAGCGCGCCTTCCTGCGGCACGTAGCCGATCCGGCGCCGTTCGGGCGGCAGGTGCAGGCCGGGTGCGGCCACGCGCCGGCCGTCGATTTCGACGGTGCCGCGCTCGGCGTGCTCGAAGCCGCACAGCACGCGCAGCAGCGTCGTCTTGCCGCTGCCGGACGGGCCGAGCAGCGCGAGCCGCGCGCCGCGCCGCACCGTGAGATCGATGTCGTGCAGGACGGTATGCGATCCGAACGATTTCGACAGGCCGTGGATGCGTAGTTCGCTCATGAGCGGTTCCGGGGAAGAGAGGGCGGCACGCTCAGCGGCGCACCGACGCGCGGCCGAGCAGCAGGAACAGGAGCCCCGATGCGCCGAGCGACAACGCGACGAGGAGCGCCGCATACGGCGCCGCGGCCGCGAACGCGAGCGTCGCCGTGTCGCTCCAGACCTGCGTCGCGAGCGTGCGGGTGCCGATCGGCGACAGCAGCAGCGTCGCATTCAGTTCCGTCACGACCGAGATGAACACCATCGTCGCGGCCGCGCCGAGACCGGGCGCCGCGAGCGGCAGCACCACGCGCGTGAGCGTCGCGCGCCAGCCGAGGCCGAGCGCGCGCGCGGTTTCCTCGAGCCGGACCTGCACGTGCGACAGCGCGGCACGCACGCTCACGATCGCGAGCGGCAGGAACAGGATCGCGTACGCGGCGACCAGCGCCGGCGCGCTCTGATACAGCGGCTGCAGCAGCCGCACCGTGATCGACACGATCGCGAGCGCGACGACGATGCCCGGCACGCCCTGCACGGTCATCGCCGTGCGCTCGAGCAGCGTCGCGACGCGGCCCGGATGACGCACCAGCAGGAACGCGAGCGGCAGCGCGAGCAGGGTCGTGACGGCCGCCGCCGCGAGGCCGTAGCCGGCCGAGGCGAGCGTGGTCTGCCACAGCAGCTCGGGCGAGACGTCGGCCGGCGTGACCGCGGCCACGCCCTGTTGCGTGAGCCAGTAACCGATCATCGCGAGCGGCACGCCGAGCGTGGCGGCCGACAGCGCCGCGCACGCCGCGACCACGGGGCCGCGCAGGCGTCCGAGCGGATAACGCATCGCGACCCGGCGTGCGGCGCGATGCGTATGATCGTAGCGTGCATGGCCGCGCGCGCGCGCCTCGATCGCGAGGCACAGCAGGCACAGCGCGATCAGCACGCAGCCGAGCAGCGAGGCGCCGCTGCCGTCGAACGCGGTGCGGTATTCCGCGTAGATCTCGGTCGTGAACGTGCGAAAGCGCAGCAACTGGAACGCGCCGAACTCGGACAGCACGCCGAGCGCGACGAGCAGCATGCCGCCGCACAGCGCGGGGCGCAGCTGCGGCAGCACGACGCGCAAGAAGGTATGCCACGGCGAGCAGCCGAGCGTGCGCGCGCTTTCCTCCAGCGCGGGATCGAGCTCGCGCAACGCGGCGGCCACCGGCAGGTAGACGAGCGGAAAGTACGCGGACGTCAGCACGATCAGCGCGCCGGTGAAATCCTGCAGGTCGAGGCTCAGCGACACCCACGCGTAGCTGGTGATGAACGGCGGCACCGCGAGCGGCGCGGCGGCGAGGGCGGTCCACAGCGGTCGCGCCGGCAGGTCGGTGCGTTCGATGAACCACGCGAGCGCCGTGCCGAGCAGCGCGCATGCGACGGTGGCGGCCAGCGTGATCGACAGCGTGTTGACGAGCAGTTCGCCGACGAGCGGCCGCCACAACAGCTCGATCGCGTCGTCGAAGCCGAAGGTCGCCGCGCGATACAGCGTGAAGCCGAGCGGCAGCAGGATCGCGAGCGGCCCGCACGCGGCGGCGGCGACGAGTGCGTGCGACGGGCGCCGCCGGGTCGCGGCGCGTTCGCCGTCGCGCGTGGCGCGCGCCGTGCGGGACACGGCGTCGCTCATCGTCAGAGCAGGCCGGCCTGGCGCAGCAGCTTGCCGGCCTGGCTGTCGTCGCCGAGCTGATCGAACGTCAGCGCCGGCGGGTGCAGTTCGTTGAACGGCTTCAGGATCGGATCGGGCGCGACGCCGGGGCGCAGCGGATATTCGAAGCTGACATGGCCGCCGGCCATCAGCTTCTGTGCGCGCTCGCTGACGAGATACTCGACGAACTTCTGCGCTTCCGGCTGGTGCTTCGAGGCCTTCAGCACCGCCGCGCCCGACACGTTGACGGCCGCACCGACGTCGCCGTTGCCGAAGTGGTGGATCGCGCTGCGGGTCGACTTGTCGCCGAGTTCGGTGTGCAGGCGGTCCCAGTAGTAGTTGTTGATGATGCCGGTCACGACGCCGCCGCGGTTGACGGCCGCCGTCACGCCTTCGTCGTCGTCGAAGATCTGCGCGTTGGTTTTCAGGCCCTTCAGCCATTGCAGCGTCGCGGCCTCGCCGTGCAGCGCGAGCACCGCGCTCACGACCGGCAGGAAGTCGGCGTCGCTCGGCGCGATGCCGACCTTGCCCTTCCATTCGGGTTTCGCGAGGTCGAGCAGCGACGCGGGCAGTTGCTGCGGCTGGGTTTTCGCGGTGTTGTAGACGAGCACGTTCTCGCGCGCGAGCACGCCGACCCAGTTGCCGTCAGCCGGGTTGAAGCGGGCGGGTACCGCCTGCAGCGCCGCGCCGTCGGTCTTCGCGAGCAGGCCCTTGTGATCGAGCAGCACGAGTTCGGGCGAGTTCTCGGTGAAGTACACGTCGGCCGGCGTGCGGTCGCCTTCCGCGACGAGCTGCGCGGCGAGCGCCGGGCCTTCGCCCGAACGCACCTTCACGGCGATGCCGCTCTGTGCCTCGAAGTCCTTGACGAGCTGGTTGACGACCTGCTCGTGCTGCGCGTTGTACAGCGTGAGCGTGGCGGCATGCGCCGGCATCGCATGCAGCGCGCCGGTCAGCATGAGCGCGGCGGCGGCCGCGGAGATCAGATGCCGCAGCGGGCGGCTAACGGGTGAAGTGTTCATGTCGTGGTCGTAGGTTGCATCCGGACGGGCCGGCAAGGAGTGCGTCGGACGTCGTCGCGCCGTCATGCTTCGAACAGCGCGGCGCCGATGTATGAACCCGGTTGCGCGCCCGGCGGGCACGCGAAGATCGCGCTGCCGACGTGCGTGGTGAACTGGTTCATGATGTCCAGCTTCGCGAGCTTCTCGTTGATCGGGATGAAGCCGTGGCGCGGGTCGCGCTGGTGAGCGACGAACATCAGCCCCGCGTCGTATTCGGTCTGCTGGCGCCACGGCGGCCAGCGCTCGATGTAGAAGTTCGCGCTGTCGTTGTACGAATACGCGCGGCGCAGGATCTGCGCGCCGTGGTTCAACTGCGGCGACGCGAGGCGCGCATGCGCGTTGTCAGGGATCACCGCATTGCCGTCCTTGTCGACCGCATCGAGATCGAGTGCTTCGAATTCCTCTTTTCCGCCGAGCGGCGCGCCGCTGTACTTCCTGCGGCCGAACACCTGCTCCTGGAAGCCGAGCTCGGTGTTGTCCCAGTGTTCGAGCGTGATGCGGATGCGGCGCACGACCGTGTAGGTGCCGCCGTTCATCCAGGCGGGGCCTTCGTTGCCGGCCCACACGAATTCGTTCATCGCGGCCGGATCGTCGCGCGACGGGTTCATCGTGCCGTCCTTGAAACCCATCAGGTTGCGCGGCGTCTCGCCCGGCTTGCCGGACGTGAAGCCGGCCTGGCCCCAGCGCATCTGCACGGCCTTGCCGCCCAGCCGCACGAGCTGGCGCACCGCGTGGAACGCGACCTGCGCGTCGTTCGCGCAGGCCTGGATGAACAGGTCGCCGCCGGTCTTCTCCGGAATCAGCTGATCGCCGTTGAAGCGCGGCAGGTCGACGAGCGCGGCCGGGCGCCGCTTCGCGAGGCCGTAGCGGTCCTTGCCCGCGAGCGCGAACAGGCCGGGCCCGAAGCCGAACGTGACGGTCAGCCGCGCCGCGCCGATGCCGAGCGCATCGCCCGAGTCGGCCGGTGCGACGTCGTCTGCGCCGCTCGCCGGCAGCGGCTGCGCGGTGTCGCCGCGCGTCAGGCGCGCGGCCGCGTCGGTCCACGTCTTCAACAGCGCGATCACGTCCGCGCGCCGGTCGGTCGTGAGGTCGAGCGCCGCGAAATACGCGTTGCGCTGTTGCGGCGTCGTGATGCCGCCCTGGTGCTTGCCGTAGAACGGCTCGATGTCGTCGTCGTGCGCGTGTGGGACCGGGGCCGGGGCGGCCGCGTCGGCTGCGCGCGCGGCCGGCATCGTGCCCGCGGCGAGGCCCGCGGCCACCGCCGCGCCGCCGGCCTTCAGGAAGCCGCGGCGCGCGGGGCGCGACGGCGGGTTCAGATCGTCTGCCATGGTCGGCTCCGTTACTTCGCGAGCATCAGCGTGTTGACGTCGTCCTGGACGTAATAGAAGCCGTCCCCGGCCGGCGTCATCGCGATCCCGAACAGGTCGCCGTTGCCGGGCGGCGATTGCGCCTTGTCGGTGTCGATCCAGCGCGCGTACAGCTGCTTGCCGGCGGCCGGGTCGATCTCGACGATCTGGCCGTTCAGCGCGTTGGTCGCGAGCAGATGGCCGTTCGGCGTGGTCGCGAGCGCGAGCGGGCGGCGCAGGAAGCCGTCGGCCGTCACCTGCCGGCCGACGCCGGCGCTCGTGTCGCGCGTGAGCGGGTCGTCGATCTCGACGATCCGGTTGCCGATCGCGTCCGACACATACAGCTTCTTCTGGTCGCCGGACAGCGCGAGGCCCGTCGGGCCGACCAGGAACACGCCCTTGTCGGCCTGGGCGCCGAGGCCGCTCGCGATCACCGTTTCCTGCTTGATCGCGGGCGGCTTGCCGGCCGGCACGTCGAGGTCGAGACGCAGCACGGTCGCCTGCTTGTAGACGGGCGGGTTGCCGTCCGCGCCGCCGACGCCGAAGCCGGCCATGCTGACGAACAGCGTCGCGCTGTCGCCGCGGTCGACGACGGCCATGTTGCCCCACGGGTCGTTGATGTTCGGGCTCGACCATGTCGACGCGACCTTGCCCTGCGGATCGAGCACGATCAGGCAGCCGGCGCCCTTCGTGCCGGTCGTGCCGTCGTTGCTCGGCGTGCTGCCGACGATCACCCAGCCCGACTTCAGCATCGTCATCGCGGTCGACAGGCCGACGCCGCCGGGGCACGCCTTCAGGTCGCGCGGGATCGTCGCGAACAGGCTCAGCTGTTTCGTCGACGGGCGGTAGTCGACGATCGTGCTGCCGGTGCCCTGCAGGTTCGCCGCGTTGTTGAAGTTGTCGACGAGTACGTCGCCCGCCTGGATCGTGCCGGCCGACACCGGCGCGACCGCGATCGCGTACGGGTTCTGGTCGCCGTTGTCGGGCACCGTGTTGACGAGCAGCGTGTGGCGATGCACCGTCTCGAGGAAGCCTTGCGGCTCGGCGAACGCGCCGGCGGCGGCCGTCAGCGCGGCGGCGGCCAGCGCGCCCGTCGCGAGGCGGCGAAGCGGGGCGGATTGGATCATCTGGGTCTCTCCTGGGGACGCGCCGCCGGGGCGGCGCGCGAAAAACGGGTAGCGTGGGCGGCGATCAGAACGTGATGGTCGTGCGCGCGCCGAGCACGAACGTGTTGCGCAGCGGCTGGGTCGGGTCGCTCGGGTTCTGGCCGGCGCCCGCATTGAACGTGTACTGCGCGTCGGCCGCGATCACCCACCACGGGTTGACCTGGTACTGGTAGGTCGCCTCGAGCGTCGTCTCGCGGGTGCGCACGCCGTACGGGCCGGTCGCGAACGACCGCGCGGCCCGGTCGAGGTCGGTCACGTGGCTGCCGACCTGGATGTACGTGACGGCGAGGCCGACGCTGTCGTTGTCGCGGCCTTCGAACGGCGCCTTCAGCACGATGCCCGCGTTGGCCGCGAAGCTCACGAGATTGCGGTCGCCCGGCGCGCCCATCACGCGCGCGAACACGCCGAGGCTTTTCGCGCCGGTCGGGTCGGGGCGCCAGATCATCTGGTCGGCCACCGCGTAGAAGCTGTAGTTGCCGTGGTGCTGCTGCGCGTTGCCGTTCGATGCCGGATCCGCGAGCGACAGCCCGTCGGTGCCGACGTTCTGGTCCGCGAAGCGGCCGTTGTGATACCAGACGCCGATCTTGTAGGTGCCCGGCAGCCCGCTCGAGCGGCCCGTGTCCATCTCGCCGTCGGACGGCTGGTTCAGCGCGTACTGCAGCTCGCCGATATAGAGCGCGCCGTTGTGCAGGTTGAAGTTCGTGCCGCTCAGGTTGTTCGGGTTGTTGCCGAGCGGATCGCCGTCGAACACGCCCGCGAGCGCGGTGAGCTTCGGCGTGATCTGGCCGCGCACGCGCACGCCGAGGCCGGCGAGCGGATACGCGGGGCCGCCGTTCGGCAGGTCGTACGACGGCAGCGCGGGCCAGCCGAACATCGTGTTGACGAACGTGTTCGCGTACGTGCTGACCATGAACTCCTGGTCCAGGCTCTGCTGGCCGATCTTCACGTCGACGCGTTTGTCGAGGAACGACTGCTGGTACCACAGCTCCCACAGGCGCGTCGTGTCCTGCGCCTCGATGCCGCTCGCGGTGTTGAGCGTGCCGAGGTTCGCCGTGCTCAGGTTGCGGCCGTGGATCTGCAGCGCGCTGACGTTGAACGTGCCGCCGGGCAGGCCGATCGCCTTCTGCGTATCGACCGTCAGCGTGGCCGTCGTCAGGCCGTCGTACGTGCCGCCACGGTTCAGGCCGCCGCGCAGGTTCGCGAGGTATTCGCTGGTTTCGGTGATCTGCAGCGTCGCGCCGTACTTGCCGAGCCACGGGCGGATGCCGCCCATGTCGCCGAGCAGGTTCTGGCGGGTCCAGATGCCGGTCAGCAGGTTGGTCGGCTTCGCCTGGATCGCAAGGTCGGCCTCGGGCGCCTCGGGTTGCGCGTCGACCGGCGTGTCGGCGAACGCGGCACCGCTCGCGAGCGATGCGCACGCGAGGACGGCCGCGCAGGCGGCGGGGCGCATCCGCGAGCGGACGCTGTCTCCGTGGAACGACGCAAACTTCATATCAAATCCCTGGTTCTAATTGGTTTGGAGTCCTGCTTGTCGTTCGATGTCCGGGCGCCCGGCACGGATCGGCCGGCGCATGAAGATGAACGCAACGCGGCGCATCGTAGGAGTCTCAAATGCGAAAGTCAATGTAAACGAGAATGATTCGCATCAAGATTACTGAATGTAATGGGAGGCCTTACGGATGGGGTTTCGCGCGTGTTTGGCGGCGAAGCAAACCGTAAATATCGGCGTAATGAAATTGAATGGTTCGATGCGGATCGAGGGTTGCGCGAAGCGGGGCGCGACGGTCGCGCGGCATGCGCGAAGCGGGGCGCCGCGGCAGGCGGAATCGACGTCCGCGCAGGTTTTTTCATGCGATGCCGCCGGTCGCCGGAACTCCGTGCTTACCCGGTGTCCAAACGGGGCTGAATGAATTTCGCGGCGCGGTTCGAGCGCTGATTGTGTCGGCCGGGCTTTACCAGGATATTGTTTTTAAAGGGATTTATGCTGTTTCCGGGTCGTTTTCCCGCTGCTGTCGAGATTCATTCAGCGTTGAACTGATATCCGCGGCGCTACGGGGACTTCGGCGCGGCCAACCCATCGAACGTTGAACTGCTGACTTCTTTAACTTTGAATTCTCCGGCGCCTGGTTCATTCAACGTTGAACTTTCTGACATGTCGTCCGTGAGTATAGGGGTAGTTCCGAAATGAGGACGTTTCTCCTGAAAACGTAATAGCGGACTTGCCGTCAGAACCCAAGAGACGTTGGAACGGCTGACGAACCATTTTTCGGCATGCCTCGACAAACTGTCGTTGCACATCGTAAACCCCGGTTGACTTTGCGCTACGGCGAAGCAGTTGAGGGGCGACTGTGGTCACTCTCGGCTGGCGTTGGAGGCTGTGCAGTTTGATCGACTTAATTTCCGCATTCAGTCCGGAGGAGCCGTTTAAGACGGTCGCGGCTTCGGCGGTGCAAGGAGACAACTGCTGGACCTCGAAATGTCAGGTCTCCGGGCGACCTGACCCGCCACTAGCGCCTTGTTAATTCCGCCCAATGTTCTATGTTCAGATGACGGCGCTCCGTCGTCCTGTCAACGAGAGAGGATTGTTCGTCCACCGGGCAGACTTCCAAGCAAGGATGACCTGAGTGCTACCGTACGTCGATGCATGTTTCTGTGAATTGGCACTCTGTGGTGATTTGGAAATGTCATCTCCGCCTAGGTATTTGATCCCGTCCGGTGTAAGCCCACCGGACTATATGGCAGGCAATGCGTTGATCGCAGACGATCGTGCCGGTCAGTTTGATTCGCTTTGCGTGAAGTTCTCGATATTCGAAGGAAAAGCAATCATGTATAGCTGGAATTGCTGCTGCCTTGTTGCCAAGAGTGTTGCGAGCATGCGCAAGTAAGTCGTCGATCTGATGGCCACTAACATCCGATTTCGAACAAAATTGCATTAAGTCGAGGGGTGGAGCATGTCGAAAGGCTATCCAGGTGACTTTGTTCAAGCCGCCAGCCACGAGTTGTACGGCGCGGGACGGGATTTGCTCGCAACAGTCACGGCAGCACTTCAACGTCTCGCCCCTCTGGGCTGGTCGGAACTCTTCGCTCATCACGGTCTGAACATCGAAGCAGCAGATCTTGCAGGGGAGTTCACGAAGCGGCTCCCTCATATAGATCGCACCATCCCCGGTTTTGAGGACTTTGCCCTTGAGGGCGCACAAGCGGTAGAGCCAGGCTGGCCTGCTCGAAGCCTCCTATACCACGCCTTTGCTTCCCCTTCCGTTACTAAGCGCAACATGAGCAACGACCCGCTGGAGGGTTATCCAACACTGGCTGAGATCGAAGCAGTCGAAAACTATGTGTACGCGCTGGATCCTCCGTCCATTGAGGATCTTCGCGTGCGTGCCAAAAATGCGCGCCTCGCTATCGTTGTGTTCGCATTTGAATATCGTAATGCAATAGGCACCGTTCACCAACGGCATGCCGATCTGGTGTTCTCTCGAACCGGGATAGCCAGAGTGGGAACAACCCCGGCAAAGTATCTCGATTCCGCACGAGGATTTTTGCCCTTTGTTGACGAGGACGGTACGCAGATTCGTGCGCTTCCTTGTCGGTATGCTCCGTTCATTGCGGCGCTGGTACCGGGATCTAAAGATACCCACGGCCCCTTAAGATTCCATTCAGCGACGGAAGATCAATCACCCGCGCCTTCTTCCAACGGCCAGTTTGACGGTGGTCTCACGTCGCGTTATTCCGTGCTTCTAGGCAGTGACCCGGGTGACGAAAACCGAATGTTCTGGGTCCCACTGCACAAGCTCTTTTCTGGGGACAACTGCATACGTGGCCGCGATATAGAGGTAAGGCTCTCTGCATCGCACGTCAATGAAAAGATCCGTCGTACACATCTGCGGTTTCTGTCAGGTGGACACAGTGGTGGGTGGACGGAGCCATCGCTAAGTAAGCCCCCGTTTATCTTCCACGACGGTATCGCCGAATTTTCGGCTTTGGCTGATCATGGCGGATGGCTGCTGTGTCCCGTCCCTCACGAGCATCTCGCCGAGCCAGCAGAATTCGACGGGGACCAATTGACATACATAGTTCCGCCCTCTGCTGACGGCAATGGACTTTGGGGCGTTTATCAGTCTAGCTTCAACCTGAAGGCACGTCCCAGTGGAGCACGAACAGCACCAGAGTATCTACATGCACGCCACAAGATTGACGACAACGGAGACCTCGTCGACCTCAACAGGTCGCCTGACCTCATCGAATTGATCCAGAAAGGCGGATACAGGGCACAACACTACGTTGACTATACCGGGGACGGTTGGATCGACGTTGAATGCAATCAAATCGCGTTAGACCTCCCGAATCGCCTGCCAGCCTATTCACTCGTGACGGCACCGCACTTTTTCCCGTTTGTTAATCAAACGGCGTTAATGCAGTGGACTTCCCAATGTGTTCTTCCTTCAGTCCTTAGTCTGCTGTGGGACTCTCCCGGTTCTGGTCTTCCGCAGGCCCTGTCTGATCAGCGTATCGCGGCGAATTTGCAACTCGATGGTGCCGGCTTTGATTCTCACGACGACACGATGACCGCTATTGTTGGCACATTTGGATCAGGCCAGGCGTGCGCGACCAGGATCGTGGCGCCCGACCGTCGGACTGTGTCTATGCTTCCTGATTCCGCCGCAGGGGTGTTTGCCCCCGGTTGGGATATTTCATTTGATCGTAGTTCGGAGGTGTCTCCGGACGACGCCAGTTCGCTTCTGGAGCCAGGCGTGAGCTTTCTCGCGAACTACGGTCTCGGTTCGCCCTTTATGGAAGACAGCAAGCTGTGTGCGGCTCTTAGCGCGTTCTGGCCCGCCGCGGCGCCCGATATTACGCGTACTTTTTCCCCTGGGCGTAACTACGTGACATCCACCCCGTTGACAGATGATGTCATCGGGCTTGGGACCGCAGCCCCATGGGACGGATTAAAAGGTCCCATACTCCACGAAGCGGACAATTTTGTCGAATACATTGCACTCGCTTACGCCGATTATGTGGAGACAGCCTTAAATCGAGGCTTTGATATCTCAATGATTGGCCAGACGACCATGGAGGACTATGTTGCCAGAACGCTCACCATGGCTATGGTCTATAGTGCCCTCGGCGTGATGAAACATGAGGAGAAACTGACGTGGTCGGTGCTTTCCTTCCAGTTTGCCGTCGATACTGACACTGATCTCGTAGAGGCGCTGAATGCCACCGGACGGCGGATTAATACGCGATACATCTATCGATATGTGATGATTAGTCATGCTAATCAGGGGGTAATCGACCCCGAAGACTTCATGAAGATTCGGGTCAAGTATAGTTCCTTGCACTTGGTGTTCGCCGACCCAACCCAGGTATTTATCCGCGATAACTCCGGTACTTGGACCGCTCATGATTTCCGTCACTGACATTGCGGTAGTTGGCGGCGGGCCGGCGGGCACATCCGCAGCCATCTGGGCAGCGCTGTCCGGCAGATCCGTAGTGCTGGTTGAGCGTTCGGCCTTTCCACGCGCGCGGCCTGGCGAAACGCTGCATCCCGGCGTTGAATCCATATTCAGGCAACTTGGCGTGCTCGATTCGGTGGAGGCGGCGTGTACATGCCGCTTTGCCGGCATTGTGGTCAATTGGGGGGGGCAGCGTGAAGCGACAGCGTTTGGCCGCTCCGGTACCGGCGAATGGCTGGGCTACCAGATTGATCGTGGCGATCTCGATGCGATCCTGATAGCAAGAGCACGAGAGCTCGGCGTAGTAGTCTTGCAGCCTTGTCGGGCGTTGGATATACGCTTCGGGGATGGATTGGCGGCAGTATCGACCAGTCAAGGTGTTGTGATCGCACGCTACGTTATCGACGCATCCGGCCAGGCGAATTGGATAGGGCGAAAGCTGCGCCTCGACTACGAAATCGCATCACCACCGTTACGCGCGCGATACGGCTACTGTATTCCGCCAAAAACATGGACTGATTGCCGACCCCATTTGTCTGGTGACGTGACGGGATGGTGGTGGAGTGCTCGTGTCTCTCCAACACGCCTTGCCTGGGCGCGCTTGAACTGGTCTGGTCATCAGCGAGGCAAGCCAGATTCGCTCGCCGATTTGCTTGATGTCGGTCGAACTCTTGGTGCGGACGTAACCTGGAAGCGACTTTTCATGCCGGCGGGTTCTCACTACTTTGTCTGCGGAGATGCTGCAGCGGTTTTGGATCCGGCTTCTTCACACGGCGTGCTCAAGGCGGCGATGTCCGGAATGATGGCGGCCTACCAGGCTAGCGCTGTGCTTGTTGGCCTTAGTGCTTATGAAGGAGCCGCGCGTTACGTTCGCTGGCTCGAGTCCTGGTGGAAGGGGGACGTCGTTCGTCTTAATACCCTATACCGTCAACTCGACTCTGGATGGAATCGTCCACCGCGATAAGTATCCAATTCCGTTAGTCCAATGAGGGTCGATCATGCCGAAGACGATAATTGCTGACATCTCCGGGTCTGCGTTTCCGTCGCTGGAGGTGCCTATAGGGGCGTACATAGTATGGAGAAACCTAGATCCGGTGCCTCACACAGTTGAGACCGACCCTGATGCCAGTTTTTACTTCAATGTGGGACCGCTGGCCACGGGCGAGGTTTCGAGCCCCGTATGGTTCGGTCAGCGGGGTATATTCAACTACCAATGTCGTTTTCATGCCGGCATGACAGGGGCGGTAGCCGTAGGCGTTCCGGCGCCACCGCCTGCTGACAGCCGCAAGGGCGATATGCCGGGTATGCCTGTGCACGGTGGCCTACAGCACTTTCACGGATTCGTGACAGGCGGCCGTTCGGGCGCAAGACTCTATATGACACACACACCGGTGATTGCAGACGAGCGTCATCGTTTCCAGGTCATTTTGCGCAGTCACTTCGTAAACCCGGCGCACGCGGCCATCTACGAGAAATTACGGGAATCAACCTTTGGGGCTGGACAGGTGCAAATCCTTCACGATCACTTGTCTCTACCGGACATCGGCACAGGGAAAACTGCCGACATGCCACTATGCCAAGTTGAGTATTACCCATTGGATCATCCTGAGGGAATTCCGGTGCCTGGCCTTGAAGCGAATGTTCCTGTTCGCATTGATGAGGTCCTTCACTTCCATCAGATTGACCCCGACGCCGATTATCCTGAAGGATTGCAGTATCTTGTATATGGCGATGCGGATGACGTGTTCATCGATAGCAACCTTGTTGGTGCACCTAGCTTTCATTCTGTCGCCAAGTTGAAGACGATACCGGCGTTCTGGACCGGTCAGCACTTTAATGGCACGGTGCTTATTTCGATTCCAGAGAAGAGGATTATCGATGTCTCCCCGAAGTTCATGCGAAAGGTAGCGTTTGTGGACAACGCGTATCACTTAGTCTGGCTGCCCCCCTCGGGTGCCTACAAGCAACCACCTCCCGATCCTTTGATTCATCGCGACCAGAGTCCGCCGCGGTATCACGTGATCGTTGAAAATGGCGATAGTGCGGAAATAGAAATTTCAGATTTCATCCATTTCGATGTGGCACTGCTAAACAATCGCGTGGTGATTACTTAAGCTGTTGGCTGTCGGGCAACGTTGCAGTGTGCCAGCGGGAAGTCGTGTTGAAGCATTTGGCTAGCGCGAATGCCATACATGAACCAGTTTATCCGTTTGATTGGCTCAGAGTGACACGGTAGTGAAATCAAGCCCCGGAACGTTTCGCCACTTTTCGCTGACGTTCCGCGCCCTTCTCGCTCAGCCGCAGACTTTAAGACAATCGTCGCCTCCTACTGCGTACACAGGTCATCATTTCGATTGGCTAGTGATCGAGATTTAGCTTGGTGATGCGAATATGTCCCGCCTGCTTTATGGGGTGAAGCGGTTGTTTCAAGTTCACTGTAGCTTGCGGCGCTCGACTTGTTGAAGTCAAGACGCCTCACTCAGTAGACTCGGTAGATGCCGTGTTGTTCGACCACGTGTTACATGTTTTAACGAAGCTGTATTCTTCGGATAAAGACTGCCGCGAGAGTCATGTGAGTTACTTTTGATGCATAGCGTTCTGATCCTGAGACAGTACATCCCTAAAGGTACCGATTTCTCGGTCTAATCGTTGGCAAAGCTCAACGCCGTAGCTAGATGGCTCAACGAACGCTCCTCGAAAGACACTGAACATCGACACGGCATTGGAGCGACTTCACTAATTCGGTGCATCAACCGGTTGAGTCCGCAACCGCCCCCGTTCCAGTACAAGACTCGGCTATGCGGCTGTCATGGTGAATATGCGATATGCATAGACTGATCTACATTGGTAGCATGTGTTTGCGGCAACGACCGTTCCATTTCAATGATCATGCAAATTTGCGGTAAATTTATGTTAAGGTGACTAAATAATTCTCGAATCTGTCCGATAATGTATCTTTGGACTATTTTTTTGGGCGGCTGCGCAATTGGGGGTAAATTTGAAGGAAATTGAACTGGGGCTATGGATCCCATATCTAAACAATTCCGGTGTCCGGATGGGATTTGTCTTGGTGATGGTGGGGTTTATTTCTCGCGTCGTTCTGAAATTGAAGAGGCCAAATGAAAAGCTCGCGTTTCGCGTCACGAACGTTTTTCTAGTTCTCTCGGCCATTGTTGTCATCGCATCCGCCGTCACTTCCTATCTGAGTGCCGCAAACCCATATTCGATGTCGACTTCGCGATCAGCGCGGGTTGGGATCGCCGATAACACGGCCGCCGTACAGGAAGCAACATCTTCTCGCGGAGCTGTTCAGATGAACTCAGCCTCTATCGCGGCTGTGCCAAACGCGGTGAACCAAGCGTTGGCCGGCATCAGTATGAGCGGCGCGCAGTCAAACAATCTTCAAATTGTCGGAGGGTCAAACAACATCGTTACAAATCGGAGTGGAAAAGAAAAGTGACTAAAAGAATATACTTATTCATTCCAGTAATTTTATTTTGGTCAACTGCTGCGATGTCTGCGGGGAATGCAGAAACGGAGAATGTTCAGATCGTCAGTGGTGGTTGTAACGTTGTTCTGAACGTTGTAAATGGTTCGATTCCAAAAATTCCGCCGACATATTGCTCGCAACTATCGGCGGTTGGGAATATCGCGGATTCACTGAAGAAGATCGAACGGTACGTTGAAGCATCGAATCCAACCGAAGTTAAATTGTCAGACGTTGAACTCGAGATGTGGGCCGGTGATGAAGAAGACTATCTAACGCTGACACTCGGTAACGATAGCAACTTGCCTGCGCAGAATGTAAAAATTCTGTTCCTGGCACCAGTACGGATCGGCGAAACTACATCACGCAGACTATCGTTTACACCGAGTCGCGCGATTCCAAAAGGAATGCTGAGTCACCTTGGGGTTTCTCGCAAGGGAGCACTGAAAATTCCGGTGGCGCCGGTCTCGGAGCTAGTGCGGTTTTCGATAAACCGGATTCCGGATGGCTATGAGCTTCTCGGGGTTGGAGCGTCACCTAACATTCCGGATGAGATGATCAGAAAGCATGCGGAAAGGCGCGGAATCGAACATGGCTATTCCTTTCTGTCGAGCACTTCTAGCTTGGGAGTCCAGATCAGGTACGAGACAATATTCGGAGGGAAGAGCAGCCTGTTGACGGGCGTGTACCTATATTTTGCAAAGGTGACACCGATGCAGGTGATCGAACTGTCACCGGACCAGTGAGGTTCCGCGAACGTGAAATGCTTGCTGACGCTTCATTTTTGTGATGGCAGCTGCAAGCCGTAGCGGTAATCGTGCATCCCAGTTTGCCGGGTGGCGCTTCGAACATCGATTGTCCGCTGCGCAAATATTTCTCCCGTTCTTGGCCTTGTGGGCGTAGTCAATTGTGAAGAGCTCTATGGAAGCGGTTGTATTCGATGCATTCGGAACGTTATGTGAACTGCGATACAAGAAGCGGCCGTTCACAGAACTGGCACGCCTGTGTTCGGACCGCCGGAAAATGCTCGAAGCGGTAATGACGCGCCCTTTGGGGCTCTCCGCGGCTGCAGGCGAGTTCGCTCCGGCAGCAATAGATCTCGAGTCCCTAGAAGCGGATTTGAACCTAGAACTCGACAGCATGTGTCTTTTCTCAGATGCAATGATGGTCCTCGGAAGACTGCGCGACGCAGGCATCAAAGTTGGGATCGTGTCGAATCTTGCCGAACCGTACGCGCAACGATTGCTGGATATCCTGCCCGTCCACGCAGAGCACGCGTGGTCGTTTGAGGTCGGGTGTCTGAAACCCGACCCTCGCATCTTCTCGGTGATCTGCGCGAAAATTGGAGTTTCGCCGAGTGAGGCCGTCATGGTTGGCGACACTTTTTCTGCCGACTACTTGGGAGCTACCGCGTTCGGCATGCGGGCTATCCATCTCGATCGCGCTGGACAGTCATCTATTTCGGTGCCGACCATCAACACATTGGACGAACTCGTCGGCCTCCTGGGATTGTCTTCAACGAACGGCTGAAAACTTCGGGTAGCAAACGATTTCGAAACGGAATAAGCATCTCAAGTCATCGCCTGTCACCAGAACGAACCTCCTTCGACCGTCCGCGGCGTATCTTGGCCCGGTGCGCGCGCATTAGAATTTTGCGCATCGGCGCGACTTTAACCGAAGTGACGAGCCGGTTGCGGGGCGTTTCCAGGGCAGACAATGAATTTGAATCCGGCCTTTATCCAGACCAAGATCCGGTTCAAACCAGATTTTGCGGCTGAAATACTGATATGTATTGCTTTCGTCGCTGCACGTTCTATTCCATTTCGTTTGCATTTTATCGAGATCCGGTAACTTTGGCACACCGCATTCGCGGGCACGATACGGTCAAATGAACGGATACCGTTTCATCAACGACGATGCCTCCTGTCGCGTTTTTTGGGGCAAAACCGAAATTTCGGTGCCGTTCGGGAGTTACCCTTTCCGTGTGCTTCAACGTGACCTAAGTCCATCAGCGTTACCAAGTAATGCAGAGGGAGTTCGTTGGGGTTCCCCTTGATGAAGCAGCGGCCAAGCAGG
The DNA here is from genome assembly GCF_905339595.1 of Burkholderia sp. BCC1977. Classification (NCBI taxonomy): domain Bacteria; kingdom Pseudomonadati; phylum Pseudomonadota; class Betaproteobacteria; order Burkholderiales; family Burkholderiaceae; genus Burkholderia; species Burkholderia sp. BCC1977. Next base: position 2,537 of record NZ_CAJPGQ010000040.1, on the reverse strand, counting down.
AAGGCACTTGCAAGAGCCCGTTGTGTTTTCGTTAAGGCTGCGGTTTCCTCGTCTGCTATGTGGTTTACCGGATGCAAAGTAAGGTCGCCAGCACAATTCGAGCAGCATCTCAAGTCGGGTACGTAGAAGCGCCGCGGTGGACGCAGAGCCGGCAACGGTGAAAGGCACGTGGCGCATCGATAGCACATCCGAATGTGATGTTCCGGGCAGATTTTCCAGTCGGAAAACCTCCAGCTAACTCGCAGGAAAGGAACTTCGTCCCCGGCGAGACATTGTGGACAGAACCTGTACGCTGGCTGTCGCTGATCGTCGCGTAACAGGATGCCGCGGTATCGCTTTTCGTTTACGTGCTGATAAATTCCTGCAAGATGTTCAACGCAGGATTCAGAGACATTTGTTCCCTGTACCAGGGTTGAATACACGTGCGGAGTAAGGTCGACATCGGGATCTCCTACATGCCGAATCCCCATGGAGCGCAGGAGCGTCCGAGTACTGACGGCATGCATTAGGCTCAATCGCTGAAGCCACGATGAAGGCGACTCCCCTGAGATCGGATCTGGAGCGAGCAATAAAGAGTTGGAGGTCGTCGGCATACTCACTCCTCGAATAGAGATAGTTGTACGGGTGCATCGCGACGAGGCTTGCGAATGTTCGTGGGCCGTGACGATATCTTCTCGACAATCGACAAGATCAGTCTGTGTTCTGCTAACGTGACGGTATCGTCCAAAATGGATTTTAGATGCGGGAGCCAGTGGCTTCGGCGTATCTCCCGTCGTCCGGTTCGCAATGTCTGGATTTCTCGATACGCGTTATCTGCTATCCGCATAACTTCAAGTGACGTCGGGAATGAGCTTAGGCTCCGTGGCTTGCACACAGCACAACGGGTATCAAGGCTGCCCATTGTCCACACGAGTCTCACGAATACATCCGGAGTAACGTCATCGAAGATGTTGAGCGCGCCGTCCGTGGGCGAGTGGAGTCGAAAATTTGCACTGCAGAGTAAGTATTCAAGCTGTCTGCAGACGGCAAGGGCCCCCTTTAGGGCCGAGCGGGGGCTGAGAATAGAGTTGTAGAATTCTCGGCCACATTCACAAACTAGCAAGCTCCGGCGACGCCACGAAATTGGTCGGCCGCACGCACATCGGTCGACAAGGCAGATTTCGTGTTTCGTGCAGCAACACATCATGGTGAGAGACCACGAGGCCAATGCGCGGTGATCTTCGTGTAAGCAAAACGGGCATATCTGGGGGCACGTCTGGCGTAGATGCTTGGGCCGCAAAAACGTCTGGTCGAGATAATCAGCGGTTGTTATTCCATCCTCAAACTGGCGTCGTACGAGTGCCCGCGCGACGAGCTTGGGAGTACCACCAAACATAAAAGCCAGAGCTTGTGTGGATTTGTATGGCAAGTAGCAGTGGCCCGGGGACGCCAGCGCCGAAGCGAGTAGATGAAAGGATAGTGCGTTCGCATCGCACATTCGCAGAGCGTAGCCAACACCGTCCTCGTCAGGAAATATGTCATCCGAGAATGGATATGGATGGGTGTTGTCGTACGGGAAGTTCACTGGAACGGATTCTCTCGAGTCGACGCCGGTCCAAAAATTCGAAGAAATGCAGTGGCCAAATGCCCTTTGTTGACCGCAGCTGCGCCCTCATCAATTGCGATCATCGCTGCTTCCAGGACGAGTCCCTTGAGGGCTCTGAATACACCCTGGCTGGCCATATATAGCTCCCGCGAGTATTCGTTGCGCAGAGGCGCTAGGTCGACGCTGTCACAGTTGTCTGCATACGCCTTCAACACGCCCTTCCATTCGGCGTCGTGCTTGAAGGGCATGAGGCGGAACGTTCCAGAGATCCGAGTACTTATTTGCGGGTCGGCCGTTGCCAGCGCAGAGAGGTCCTCAGTGCCGGTCAAGAGGACGGGTTTCTCTGTCAACGTCATATAACGTTTGAGCCAGTCATTGATTGCTCGTCTTACACCTTCCTTGCCACAGAGGAATACGTGCTGGTATTCGTCAATTGCGGTGAGCTGTATCTTTCTTCGAGCGACAGCCTCGACGAGAACGTTGTTGACGGTTGCATTTGTGCTCACGGACACCTTTATTGGGATAGGGTATTTGAAGCACTTGAGTAGTTCGGACTGGACATGGGCGACAGTCGGTGCTTCTTTCAGAGCGGCGACCAGCACGGACTGGGTGTTGAGAAACGGCCAGCCGCAGGCGTTTCTCATCAGAAGGTCGATCAGCAATGACTTCCCGCAGCCACTGGGTGCGATCAGGCACATGCCGATCGGCGAGCCCAGATCGTTGCCGAGTTGAATCACCCGTCCGATGCCGTCGAGTGCTTGAACAAAGCTCGAATGATTGACGACGATCTGATGGAGTGCCCTTCGCGCATTCAATGCTTTTTCACTGTACGTCATAGCTAAGCGGCTCAGACGTCTTCGAGCCGGAAGGTGTCGAATGTTGGAATTGAGCGATTTGAATAGCTCAAGTCTTCGTCCGCTATCAGCCTGCCCGGTTGGTCATGGGGTACCGC
>NZ_CAJPGQ010000039.1:0-78621 GCF_905339595.1 Burkholderia sp. BCC1977 | reverse complement strand
CATGTACCTCTCGGACTCAGCGCTTCAGCAGCGCGCACCTTCCTGATCCTGCGAATGCAAAGGCGGTCTTGTCAGTTCCGACTTTCACGCGCTCGACGAACGCGCTCGCCGAGCCATCATTGCAAGTAGGAACGCACTCGGTCATCGCACGATTGCCCCCCGACATGCGAACGTCAGTAATGGTACGGAAGAAGGAACGTTCATCTTCGCCAATCGAACGGCCGTTTCCTGGTGCGAAGCCGACGACCGAGTGACCGGACGAAGTCACGGACGAACGTCGCCTCGTGGCCGGAACCCGGTCATCGAAGGCAGCGCGGCACTCGCCCACTTGATCGGCGCCCGGATGACATAGTCGGTTTATATTGCCGAAGTGCCGGAACGTTGGCGCTGGAGTGGTTGACGACTTATACGGGAAGGTCGATTTTTTGAGGGGGTGAAGTTGGGCGCGCCTCATGTGGCGCAACGGCGGCAAACCCATATCGGCGCTCGCCGACACGCTCAATGGAGGATTCGGCCATCGGCAGGAATCGAACCGTTTGAGTCACTTGATCGGCGCGGGCACCAGTCCGCTGTCTTATCGACATGAGACATTCCCACGTAGCGTTGCAGTCACTAGTATCAATACGCTCCACGCAGCAGGTGGCGCGGCCTGGTCGCTCGTCGGGCTCATAACCCGAAGGTCGCAGGTTCAAACCCCACCCCCGCAACCAATAAAATCAAAGGGTTACAAGCGATCGCGCTGTAACCCTTTGTGCTTTCTGGCTCCCGTGTACCCCCGGTGTAACCCGCCGCAGCTTCTATCCTCCCGCGCCAACCGCCCCTTGTTGCTCGTCAGAGACGGTGTGCGCGAACGCCAATCAGGCTTGATCGTCAGGGCCAAGTACACGCCGCCGACGCTTGACCGCAACGACCGACACAGCCGTCGTAGGCTGCGGCGCTACGTTCTCCGGCATATGACGCGCTGAGCGATCATTGCGCGCCACCCGTTCCGAGCGCCGTCGCCCAGATAGCCACAGATGCACGACAGGCCCCTTCGTCCGTGGTCTGTCTTCCTGCGTCGCTGGCAGCGCGAATTTCATGTCTGGCGAACGTTTGTCTTTCATGATGCATGACGCCCCTAACCAGAACTATGCGGTAAGTTGGAAGCCGAGCGTAACGCGCGGCCGGAAAGCCGGACGCCTCGTGGACCGGCATACAGTGTCGAATCAATCGCTTTGCGGCGTACTTGCGCCCTGACATTCCCGCACACCCTTCACATCGACCACTTCAGCATTGACGTGCTCGTCTACGACAGATAGTTTTCGAACATTGAGCCGAAAAAAACCGGTTGCCTTGCTCGCGAACACTTCGTAGTCTCTGCCGGCTTGAGGGATGAACGTACCAGCGTCATGTTCAGGAATGTTCGCATGTATCCCCGTGAGCCGGTGGACCGAGATCGTCAACGGCTGGTTGGCCTTGATCACGTACTCATCGTAGTAGCGGTAGGCATCTTCCGGGACCGGCATTCCAATTGTCGTATTAGCGAGATTCAGTAGGCGTGGCTTCGAGACCCAAGTGCCGCTGTAACCAAAGCGGAGGGGACGCGCCTTGGTTTCACACGTTGAGTTGAAGAAAAATTTCGTAGTCACGCCGAAATACACACGAATGCGTGCGTCGTTGACCGGATCGTAGGCGACGCTCTGCGCGTTGTGCGATGCGCAGCCTGCGAACAGGACGCAAAGACTGATCACCGATAACGTGTTTCGAAGCATGACAGATTCCCTATACGACGCTCTTAGAATTGCGAGGTGAGCTGGAATCCCACCGTGACGCGAGCGGTTGGGAAGCCGGACGGTTTGTAGACCGGCGTGCCCGCAAACAAGTCGTACCCGTATGAACCGAAGCGCGTGCCGATACTGCCCTTGACGCCGATCACGGCACCGGCCAATTGCGTCCCGACGAGCAAGACCGGTTGCGGCCCCCACACTCGGCCGTAGTCCAGCCCCGCGTAGATTGCCTGACCCGTTTGGCCGATCGGCATTTGCAGCTCGTTACGCCAGCACAGGCCACGCGCCGCCGCCAGCATTGTTTCGCCGTCGAAGCCGCGCACCGTGTAGCGGCTGCCGATGGTCAAGTCATCGATGTAGTACAGCGTGTTACCTGTGTACTGACCATGAACGCTCGTCACGTAGCGGAACGGCTGCTTGGCGATCGCGAACGGCACCGACAGATTCGCATCCAGTACCGCCATTCTGTAACGGTAGGTCGGGCCGCCACCGGCCGCGAGTATGTCGTCCCGCGCGCCGAGACCACCGACGCCCTGACGATAGGCCAGCGTGCCATCGAATTGCGCCCCGTCGAAGTAGTGACGATCGGTCAGGCCAAGTTCGATGACCGTGTTGTTGCGACGCTGCTGCGTGATTTCCGTGTCTTCGATGAAGCTTTCGCCGAAGCGACGCGACAGGCGGAAGTACCCGCCGAACACATCGTTCTGGCTGCGCAGCAGCACGCGCGCCAATTTGAAATCCAGCGTCTTTGAATTGCCACTCGCAACGAACGTCTGGTTCACGCCGGCGATCTGTTGATAGTAGGTGTTCGTGTACGCCGCAATCGTAGCGGTCCAGTAGCCCCACGGAATCGAATAGAAGCCGTTCCAACCGTGTGACCCAAGGCGCTTATCGCCAAGTTCGAGGTCTTGACTGACGCCGACGTTAAACACGTCGTTCAAGCCCAACGGGTTATCGATGCCGATCGACAGATTGCCCTGCAGTCTGCCCGTTGCGCGTGTGCCTGAATTGTCGATCGATGCGACGACGGTCCACGGCTTGCCGCGCTTCACGTCCAGCACCACATCGCTTTGACCCGGTTGGTCAGCGGGTACGATTTGCATCGACACGTCCTGACTGGTGACGCGCTTCATTTGCTCCAGACCTTGTTCGAGGTCGCGCAGGTTCAGCACTTCGCCGTCGCCGCTGGGGAACGCGGTCTTCCAGGTGCCACGCAGTTTCTCGTCGGAAAAGCGCACGTGTCGGATGACACCCGGAATCAATGCGAGCGTCAGCGTACCGGTCGTCAAATCCTGTTCCGGCAGCAATACGCGCGTCGTGACGTAGCCGCGCGCCAAGATTTCGCGGGAAAGGCCCTTAACGATCGTATCCACGCCTTGTTTGCCGACACACTGGCCCGCGTAGTGGGCGAGCCATTCGCGTGCAAAGGCGAAGCGATCCATCGGCAGTGCGGATGCACCAGCCGACTTTGCAGCGTCGGGAAACGAATCCGGTACGTCGAGCGCAAAGCGGTCGATACGGAAACACAGCTGTTCGCCCGGCAGCGGCGGATAGGTTTCGGCGTGCGGCACGTCCGAACGCACGGAAGGGGCGCGTACCTCCGCGTCGCGCTGTTGCGTGTCGCGTTGCTGCTGCGCTTGCCGGTCCTGTTCCGCGTTCGCACGTGCGGCGGCAGCGCGGTCGGCCGGCGTGGGGGCCTGCTGTGCGTGTACCCCGAACGATACCAAGGCTGTGAGCAGCAAAGCCGCCAGCCGTTTTGCCATTTTCATTATTTTTCAAATTCCTGAATAAAGCTATTTCGCGGAATCTATTTTTAATCGACGCTGTCAATCTGCGACGCAATCACTCACAAAGAAGAGTCTCCTTTGGAGAATAGCGGATTTTCTTCTTCAAACATCGATTGGTCTGGGAAATTATTCAAGAAAAAACCCTCGAAGACCAGTCTAATTCTCTCGCGAAATTCATAAACCTCGCCCCTTGTCAGATTTTTAATTTCAAAAGAATCACCCTGATCAAGGTGCGAACTTATTGAATTCATTGCATAACTAAAGATATAAAAAATTGGGCCACTCAAATTATCTCCATCGCTTTGCGCGCCGGTGAGATCGTAAAGGGCTCGCTCAACAAGCCAGTACTGATCCTTCTGCCAGATACCTTGTTCATGCAGCATCGCAATAAAGGATAATTCATCGTATTCGCGGGAGCGCACCCAGTTCCTTTCAATAACGCTCCGCGAAGCGCCATACTTGATTGTCTGCATATACATCACTTAATATTGAGTTTTCGCCCAGAGCCGGCATCGGTCTTGCCTTGATTTACCGACCCGTCCAAATTCACAACGCTCTTAAAGTTACCCTTGCTATCGAAAATTTCAAGATGGTCTTTGTGCAATCCATCCAGATAGACGAGATCTCCCTTTTTGATGTTATCGCCGACATTAGAGGTAACCTTATAAACACTTTGACCTTGAAATTGATAGTTTGTCTTCTGTGTTGCCTCCCCCAAATCCGAACCAAATCCCGGAGAGTTGAGGAACTGCTTCATGTTGCCTACGCCCCCTTGATTGGGGTTGTACGTACTTGTAATTACACTGGTAACGAGGTCACCTAAAGTGGCCCACTGATCCGGAATGATTGCTGTAGTGAGGTCATGAAGCGTCTTCGCCACGGCCTCAGGACCGGACAATTTACCATCCGGCGTTGCGGACCCGAGGTCTGTCGTTGGGTCAACGATAGCAGCATCGTCTTTGGTTCGCTGTTCACCCGTATATCCGCCCATCCCTTTAGGAACATAGGAGGAGCCCCCAACAGTATTGCCGATCACCGGTGGGGCCAGTTGGTTGTTCTCAACTTCGATCTTTGAGGCACCAGCCGCCGTCGCTGCATTCTGTCCGGAGGCTGCTGCAACGGCAGTAACCAGACTCGTCACCAGATTTTCGCGCTGGTCGCGTTCGCTCGCTGTCAATTGGCTTGCCGGTGCCATCAACGAACCGAGAACCGAACTCGCGGCTGCGCCCATCGCGCCCGAGCCGCAGCTCTGGCTGCTCGCTGCTGCACCCGCACAGCCGACGATCGCGTGAAGCGCCGCACGTGCCGTTTCACCAGTGGCAGTACTGTCCTTGTCCAGATAGTCGGCGATCTGTTTGACGCCATTCGTGCCGAGTTCTTGCAGGTATGCCACCGTGGCACTTTGCGCAAACTGGCCGACACCACCCGTCACGTTTCCGCCCGCCGCAACGGACAGTGCGGTTAGCACCTGACGATACGTACCGTTCGGCCCCCAATCTGCATTCAGTTGGTCTGCGGTTTGCTGCGCCGCTGCGCGTTGCTCAGGCGTCAGTGATTGGTCTTTCGCCGCCTTCGTTGCGGCGTCCGCTTCGGCTGCGCGATTCGACACGAACGTCCCGACTTCGTTAATGAACTGGCTCGTAATATCAAAGCCGGCCTGAATCTTGCCCTTGTCGAAAATCGGCGCGAGCGCGCCGCCCGTATTCGACGTATCGTGATTGACACTCGCGACCGTTTCGTCGGCCGTCTTACCCGTCAGTTCTTGTTGCTTGGCGCTATCCGTGATCGTCAGCGAACCGCCGCTAATGCCGCTACGTGTCGTGGAATTCGCATCGCCCGAAGCACCGAGTGCGACGGGGGGCTTTGCGCTCCAACCTCCTGTGCCATAACCGGCAGAAAGCCCGACCTGCGACGCGTCATAAGATGCATGATTCTCGATATCGCTCGTCGTCAGTGTCGCCGTCGTCAGACTATTCACGCCGTCCTGTACGGCCTTGTCGCTACTCGCAATAACGCCGCCCTTGAGGTCAGTATTGCCCGTGACCTTGACCTGATAGCCGCCGTCGCCCGCCTTGATACCTGATTGCTCGGACACGGCGGCGTAGTCGCTGTGCATCTTCTGCTGACTGAAATTGGCCGATCCGCTTGACGTGCCGTAGCAGAACGGGGGCACACACACACTGATTGACACACCCGCACTCTGTTGCTTTGAGTCGTACTTGCTCGTGTCTTGCAAGCTCTGAACATTCAGATTTCCGCCTACGTCGGCCACGACTTGCTTGCCGGATGCGACGGCACCGACAAGATTCATATCGCCACCGGAATCCAGTGTCAGCTTGTTGCCAGCCGCAACGTGTGTATTCGTATAGGTCGTGTCGCTTCCGTTGCCATTCCCTCTATTACCCGACACCCCGAGTTGGAACGACAACCCGTTTTGCTGGCCAACGCCGAGGGTCACGCCGATACCCGCACTCGACCCACTGTTTTTACTGTTCTGGCTGTCCGTGTTTTGCGCGGCTTCAAGGTTGATCTTGCCGTCTGCCTTCAGCAATGCGTCATTGCCGGCACTGATCGTGCTGCCGAGCACGTCGATATTGCTGTTTGCGCCTGCGCCGGTCGCCGTGATAGATACGTTATGGCCCGCTGCAACCGTGCTGCCGACAGTCGTGTTGTAGGATGCCGTCGTACTGCTGTTGCTATGGCTTGTACCAAGCGACACGCTAACGCCGATATTTCCAACACCGCCGACGTTCGCAATCTCATCGATAGCATTCTTCGCAGCCAGTCCCGTCGTTGCAGCGGCAAGTGCGCCAAGACGAGCATCACCGTTGATGTGACGCGCGTCGTTTTTCATCTGAATACCGGTTTGCACGGCGTTGACAATCGTGCCGCTCAGACCGGCGGTAATGCCAGTTTGGCTAAACGACTGCTGTTCGCTTTGCGTGCCAGTGTCGTGTGCCACATCAATCTTCACAGTCTTGCCGTTAAGCTTCAGGTCGTTTCCAGCATGCAACGTGCTACCGGTTACGTGCAAATCGTTGCCGGACGTAATCGACAGGTTGCCGTTCAGCGAACCAACCATGCTGCCGACGTTCGTCACGCTCGTCGCCTGCTGCGCATCGGTGGTCTTGCGCACACCGATCGAATAACCCTGCAAACCACCGTCGAGCTGGTTCAACGGATTCAGGCCCGAGAGGAAACCGTAGTCGCGTTTCTCGTAGTAGCTCTGTGCGTTCTGCGTGTCCTGCGAAGTCTTGATGATCACATTGCCCGTCGCGTCGAGCTTCACATCATTCGTGCCGACGACGTTACTGCCTTGAATGGTCAGGTCCTTACCTGCATGCACCTGGACCGTATCCCCGGACAGGGTACTACCGACACCGATATTGGTTTGCGTGTTTTGCATTCCATCGGTTGTCGAACCGCTTACGAAACTGCCGCGCTTCGTTTGCACATCGCGGAAACTGTCGTGTTCTTCACGACTTTCGTTCATCGTGACGTTACCGCTTGCGTTGATCGTCACGCCACCCGGCGTAGCGCTGTTGGTGCCCGACGTTACCGTTGAACCGGTCAGCGTGACGTTGCCCTTCGTCGGATCGGTGGTATTGGCTGCCGCGAGCCCCGCATCGTGTCCGGCCGAAAACGTCGTACCCACCGCAGTCTGGTCGTAAGTGTGGTCGATTTCTTTCCGTGCACGACCATCAACAGCAACGTTGTTCAATTGCTGTTCGTCGGTGACGGTCGTTGCCGTTAGGTTGCCAAGCGCAACGACTGACAAATCCTTACCCGCCGACACCGCTGCGCCCTTAAATGTCGCATCATTGCCGCTCAATACGGTCAGGTTTCCATCCGCGTTGATGCCGCTGGTCACGTTCGTCGTCGTGGATTCTTCCCAATGTCGCTGATCATTCAGGCGCATCGATTGATTAGTCGTGGACTGAACCGTATCGACGTTGATATCCCGGCCAGCCGTGACAAGTGCATCACCGCCAGCCGACAGATTCGCACCGTGAAGCGTGAGGTCGCGGCCAGCCTGAACCGACAGGTCGCCGGTTGCCGCGATCGTGCCTTGCTGGCCGATCAAGCTCGTACTGACTTTGCTTACGCCCGATGCACCGGTCGCGCCTACGGCGTCAACCAGCGTCGCGTTAACGATATCCCGGCCGGCGCTGACGGCAACCCGATTGCCGGTGATCATCCCCGACGAATTCACAACGTCATTACTGGCCGATACGACCGTCGTGCCGTTCGTGGCGCTACTCGAAATCGTGCCACCGCGATTCAGGATATCGGTTGCGGTGAGCACGGTTTTCGTACCGCCCTTGATGACGCCCGAATTGGTCGTGCTGCCGACCGTATGGATTTCAACGTCATCGGCCGTGATCAATGCACCGGTCGGTTGCAGGTCGTTCGCATGGGTTTGCGACATGTAGACGACCGGGGCCAGCACGTGCGTCGTGCTGCCATCGGGCAGGGTCACGGTCTGGTCAACGAGCCACACGATATCGCTCGTCAGCGCATCCATTTGCGCGGCAGTCAACGACATTCCAGGCACCAAACCGAACGACTTCGCGTAGTTCGCGCCGTTCGTCATCAGGGCGCGGTATTCGTCTTCGGCACTGGCATAGCCCGGCAGGAAAGTACGACCCGTCAACTGCGTAATCTGGTTGCGCACCATCTGCTGTTCATACATGCCATCACCCAAGCGTTTTTCGATGCTCGCCGGGTTCAGGTTCAACTGGCCGAGCATGTAGTCACTCGAAATGAAATTCGTATAGCTCGTCAATCGTGGATCGGTGACGACCAAATACGGTTGCCCCGGTGCGGAATGAATCGAGTACATGCCGCTCGTGGGCAGCGTGATCGACAATGCGCCGGTTGCGCTCGCGACCGATTGCAGTGCGGGGACCGTTGTCGAACCGCTTGCCGCACCGACCTTGTTCAGCGTGCTACCCGACACGCCCTGATTAGCCGAATTGTTGCCGAGCGTGCCGCCCGTCGCACCGGTCGCGGAATTCTGCGCGGCGACGTTTTGGTTATTGACGCTCTGGCCGGTAATCGACACCGACTGATTTGCGATGATCGTACCGCCGGTGCCGCCGATCGCGACCGGCGTATGGACGACGGTCGGCTCTACGATCGTGCCGCGATCCTGCGTCGTGTCTTCGTTCCATGCATACATGGACACGATATTGTCGGTCTGGTACTGATACAGCGTGCGACCGACGTTGTTCACGACCGTGCCGCCGAAACTGCCGCTACCAACAGACCCGTTCTGCTGCGTGCTGCCGATTTGAATCGATTTTCCGGCCGTGATTACGCTGTAGTCGTTGTTGATCGTGCCGACGTTCGCCATCGTGATACTGCCGCCCGCGACGAGCTGCGCCTGCGGCGCCTGGCTCGTTACCTTGTCTTGCTGGGTCGTGGACGTGGTATCGCGCCAGATTTCGACACGCTGATAGCCGTTGTGACCGTCGCTGCGCGTCTTGTACTCCGTGTCCGGCACGTAGTTGACGTGCGGGTCGTATGCGTCCCAATAGTTGACCGTCACCGACCCGTCTGCGTTGGTCGTCAGCGTGTTGTAGTAAATCGTCTGCTGCTTGCCGTTCACGTTCACGACCAGCACCTTGTCGGTCGCGTTCGGCCCGGACGATTCCGATACAACCTGCGAAGGGCTATAGCTCGAGGTGAGCGCCGTCTTATAGCCGTTCACCCACATCGCCTGCGAGCAGCCGCCGTTCGGGTCCGCATTCATCGTCGCGCACACGATGTATTTCTGGCGCTTGGTTTGGTGCGAGGTGGTCGTCCCGGTCGTTACGGTCGTGACGGTGGGCGCGGGGCGCGAATTGGTGAACGTGCCCGCCGCGAGTTCGACGTTGCCTTGTGCTTCGATCGTGGATTGATCGTTCAGCACGTTCTGCGTGCGGTTCGCGAGCAAGCCGTTCGCGTCGCGCTGACCATTCGCCGCGATATTGATATCGCCGACGCTGAACAGGTTCGCACCGCCCGTATTCGACAATTGGTTCGTCGCGTACAGGTTCAATTGGTTGGCGGCGGCGAAGACGGCAGCGGCCCCGGTATTGTTGATCGTGGTCGCGTTCGACGTGACGTTGGAACCGATCACGGTGCCCGTATTGTTCAACGTCGTGCTGTTGGTCGTGACCGTATCGCCTTCGATCCGGCCTGCGTTGTCGATCGTGCCGCCATTCGCGTTGACCGTCGTGTTCGCGGAATTCAAATCCGCGCCGCTCTGGTTATCGACGTTCGCCGCATTCACAGTGAGCGCGCCATTGGCATCCAGCACGCCCTGGTTCGTCAGCTTGCCCGACGTGGTGAAATTCAGGTTGCCGTTTGCGTGCAGCCTGTTCGTTGCCGTCTGCGTGTAATCGCTCGCGAGCGTGATCGAGCCGTTGCGACCCGCGACGATGGAACCGTCGCCCGACAGCGTGCCGGTGTTCAACGTCAGGTCTTGACCACTACCGATCACGCCGCCCTGATTCGACAAGGTACCGGTCTGAATCGACACGCTTCCGCCGCTGCCGGCGTCATTGCCGATCTTGCCGGACGTGTCGTCAATCGATGCGGCCGTCAACGACAGTGCGCCGTTTGCCCGCACAGATCCGTTTCGGTTCGACAGCGCCGCGTTTGCACCGTTGAACGTCAGGTTGTTCGCGGCCGACAGCACGCCGCCGGAATTGTTTGCGTTACTGCCGACGTTCAACGTCAGGTCGTGGCCGGCCAGCGTCTGACCGCCTTGCGCATTCGTGAGCGTTTGCGCGGTCAGCGTCACATCTCCGTTTCCGCCGATCGTGCCGGCACCGGCTTTACCGGATGCGTCCGTGTTCGTGATCGACGCGCCGCCGTCGATCGTCGTCGCGCCCGTGCCGATATTTACGATTCGCCCGTCACTATTATCAATACTCGATCCGGACAATTGAAGCGTTGCCGTTGCGCCGTTCGCCTCGATTTGGCCGCCGTTATTGAGCACCGCACCTTGCGCCGCAACCTTGAGGTTGCCGTTCGCTTGAATCAGGCCGGCCGAATTCGCGAGCTGGCCGTTCGATTGCACGGACAGCGATCGTGCGGCCAGCAAAGAACCATTCGAATTGTCGACCGTGCCACTCGAAACCGACACGTCGCCGTTGCCGCCAATCGTGCCGCCTGCCGTATTCGTCAGCGCGTTCGTCGCCGTGACGGACAGTGCATCCGTGCCGAGTGCCTTAACGGCACCGCCATCGTTCGCCAAGCTATCGGCCGCGATCGTCAGCGCGTGGTTCGACTCGATGGAACCCGTTTTGTTGTTGATCGTGCCTTGGGATTTGATCGTTACGCTATCGGCACCGATGTAACCAGCCGCGCTGTTATCGAGCGATTGAACGCCGAGCGTGGCCTGTCGTTGAGCGGACAGGGTGCCGGCTTGATTCGACAACGCTGCGGCGGTCAGCGCCAGCGCGCCATTGGTCGCGATCGAGCCGCCTTGGTTCGACAATGCACCGGTCCCGATGGTCAGCGTCCCGCTACCTGCATGCGCGATTTTGCCGTGATCGTTAATCAGCGTCGCAGGAGTAAGACTCAGATCGGCGCTGTTCGTCTGTACCGTGCCCGAACTATTGTCGAGCGTGCCGGATACGGCGATGTTGGTCGGGTTCGTGCCGGTCTGCGTGATCACGCCTGAGCGGTTCGCGAGGTCGGTTGCCGTCAACGACAACTGGCTACCCTGAATCGACCCTGAACTGTTGTCCAGACTGGTCGCGCGAACGTTTGCTACCGCGCCGGCAGAAATGCCGCCGGATGCGTTAGCCAGGTGCGAGCCGGCATCGATCGATGCGTTCTGACCGGCCGTCAGCGAACCGCTACCGTTGTCGATGGACTGCGCGCCAACGGTCAAATCGGTCGCGGCGCTAATCGATCCTTGGTTTGCGAGTCTGCCGGCCTGTACCGTGACGGCACCATCGCCACCGATCACGCCGCCTTGCGCGCCGTTCGCGGTCGTGCCCGCTGCGTTCGTCAGCTGACTGCTCGTCGTGATGGACAAGCCATCGCTGTTCAGGGACGTTACGCGCCCGGCGCCGTTCTGAAGCGAGGCGGCGACCACTTTCATTTGGCCGGCGCTCTGGATGATGCCTTGCTGATTGCCGATCGCGCCGCCTTCCACGTCGGCCGTGCTCTGCGATACCAGCGTACCGGCCTGATTCGAAATCGCGCCGAATGTGTGAACCGTCAACGGGCCCTGCGACGACACTGTACCGCCTTGGTTGGACACGCTGCCCGCCGTCAGCGTGGCACCGCTCTGGCTGGACAGGCTGCCGTGGTCGTTGACGATCGCGCCTGCCGCGGTCGCGTTCAATGCGCCCTGTGCGCTGGTCGTCGCATTCGACAGGTTGATATCGCCCGCCGAAGCGTTCATATCCAACGTGCCGTTCGTCGCCGTCTTGCTGCCGGCCAGATTGACGCCGTAACCTTGGAGCGTCGCGTCACCGCCTGCGATGTTCTGGCCGGTCGCGGTCAATTGGCCCGTCGTCGTCACTTGGAGGTCACCGGCTTGCGTGACCGTGCCGTTGCTGTCGACGCCTGCGCCAATCGCGCCCGTCGAATTCAGCGAGCCGGCATTGATGCCAACGTTGTGCTGTGCGGCAAGTGTGCCGCTATTCGTCATGTCCGCGCCGGTACTCATCGACACGGATTGCTGGCTGTAAGTGGTGCCGTTGTTGTCGATGCCGCCGCCGGCCGACACCGCGACATTACCAAGCGAGCTAATCTTGCCCGACTGCACCAACCGCCCATCGGTCGTGAGCGTCATGCCGGCTGCGTCCGCCGAAAGCGTGCCGGCATTTTGGACACCGACAGCGCTGCCCGAACTGACCATAAAAATACGGTTGGCGTACATACCGCCGAGTTGACCAACGTCGATCGCAACCGCCGGGGCCGCGCCGTCCCCCTGAATCGGCGTCGCCGCGAGCGTGTCATGATTAACTTGATTCGAACCCGCGATTACGTTCAGATTTTTCGCATAAATGGCTGCATTCGTCTGAACGGCGCGCGCTATGATGTCAACCTGATCGATATTTGCCGCATTCAGGCCCGATCCGGATACGGTGACAAGCCCGCGATTCACGTTGAAACCCGCCACGGAACCGTCCGCACCGTAATACGGCACGCCAGTTGTCAACACGGCGCGCGAGGTATTAATAAATCCGCCGCCGTCGATTTGCAATCCAGCCGGATTGCTGATGATGAGTTCGGCTTTTTGCCCCGCAATCTCAACGAAACCGCGAATCGAGCTTGGATTATTGCTGTTGACTTGGTTGACGATGATTCGCGCGGCGTCGTTCGGCCCGAAGTTCGGGTTGCCGTTGATCATGCCGGCTTGCTGCGTGTTAACAATCGTGGGCGAATTATTCAATATCGCGCCAGATTTTGAAACATCGAACTGGTTATAAGTATTTAAAGATACACCCGCATTTCCGGGCTTATTAATATTTACCTGCGGCAATCCGTTTTGTGTCTGGATGACCGACGGCGCATTCGCGCCCGCGCCGACAATCTGCGCATTCGCCCACATGGGCGTTGCGCCCGCCACAACCAGTACCGCAAATGCAGCGTGACGCAGTGCGAAACTCGCCAGCATGCTTGGCACCCGGCTGTTGACCGAACACGTTGCCTCGCCCTTACTGACCTTCCCCGTTGCATGGGCGGTCTCTTCCACTGCCACCAACATACCGCGCACGCGGCTGAATACCAGTCGATATTGATTCTTGTTCATGTTTCTGGCCTACCCCGAAATTCGTGGTTCGCGCGTCACGCGCTTTTGTCGTTGAATGGTCTTCTAGAAAGTGAGCGCGCGACTATGAATACGAGTTAAAGAGTGTTAATCGTTGTGCAGTTGAGACGGGAACGTTTGCGCAAACGAACTGGATTTAATGCACTGCATTTGGCAATCGGGCACATTCTTCGTTTTTACGTATGACATGCAGTGCGTATGCTGTGCGCAAGGTATCCTCTTGCATACGCGCCTCGCGCTCCTACTGCTCGCTCAGTTGATGAATGGACGCCAGCAGTACAGCGTGATCAATATCGGGGCACTCGACTCGCGCTCCGTATCGAGCGCTTGCGGGCATTTTCCAGAGCAAGCTGCGCGATGGTTTCCAGCACAGCAACGTCGTTGGCCAATGCGAGGTAACGCTCAATCAGATTATCGTTTTGCAAAATCATACGTCCGGGTCTCTCGGAAGCTGTCGGCTTATTGGCTCGAAGCCACCGACATACGGCAATACGTGCGCGCGAACTAGTCGCGGCTGAACCGTACACGGGAAAGCGCGTTGCCGTCCATCGAAAGAACTTGATTTTTCAATCCTTGAAGATTGATGATTTTCAACAACTGTCAAAAATATTTAGGATTTATTTTTTGATAAAATAATCTCAAAATTTAAAGAAAGCTATTTTTTGACCGGTCAATCCGGCACGCAGCGGCACACTGAATGGGATGTTCATCCTTGGGCAGCGATCAACCCGTGTGAGCCGTTCAGCCAAAGTTCGCGACCGTCTGCCCGCCCACCTTCACGCGACGATCGGCGACGCCACTGCACCTCGCCGCGCGCCGACCGTCGCGTATGACGCTTCAGAGCCTCCTGCCCGATCGCGCGAACGCTTCAGCCAGAAACCCGACCATGCGGGAGCAATACCCCCGGAAGCAAGCAAAGCCTCCGCTCGTCGCCCCCGCAACGGTCGCGAGCCGCACCCAACGATTCGCCCCTGTCAACCGAACGCGTTACATCGTCACCAGTGCCAGACCTGATCGAATCGGTCGAACAGGGCCGGCATTTCGGCACGCGCGAGCGGCGTCAGGTCGCCGATGACATTTTCCTGCGACAGCCCGCAGTCGCGCATGTCCTCGGTGACCACATACACGGCAATGCCGGCGCCGATCATCTTCTCCAGATCCTTATCCAGCGCCGGCGGATGGGCCTGCCGGCGCGCGCCGAAAGCGAGGCCGCCGGCATCCTGCCCGCGGACCGCGTAGTTCACGGCGCTCCCGCACAGCAACAGGCTGATGTCCGCGCCGGCGTTCTTCAGCACATGGTTCAGCCACAGAATGGTGTCATCCTGTTCTTCCAGGGTAGCCCGGTACGCTGTTTCAACAATGCTCAGGACTTTCATGGCGAGCTCCTATTTCGTCGGGATGACCAGCACGGCGTCGCTCTGGGTCGCGGACTCGAGAAAATCCTTCGGACTGCCTCGACGGGGACCCTCGATCCAGTCGCCTGCGCCACGTTCGTCCACACATAGGCCGCAGTTGATCCAGTCGAGCTTGACACCCTGCTCGCCAGCGAGTTGAAACAGGGCTGCGATCCAGTCCCGGGTCACGGGGTGATCCTCTTCCTCCACGGATGTGCCCTTGACGGGGTTGGCATGCGGAGCTTGCGCCTTCATGGTCAGATTGACCGCACCTTCGTAGGCGAACACCGTGACGTCGTGCCCCCGACGCAGTGCCGCATCCACGATGCGCAGCGCGGTGGTGCTCGCGGCCTTCTCATACGGGGGATCCATCAACGCCAGGGTCAGTTTCTTACCGGTAGCCATCATGTTCTCCTTGCGTCAATGCCAAATGGCCTTCGTCCCAGCCACCAAAAGAAGATCCACGAGTTGACCGATGTCCGCCTTCTGGACGCCCTCCGCCAGCCCTTCGATCGCCCGTTCGCGCAGGGAGAATTCGTCGGCAAGGACGGTGATGCCGCTGCGCGTCAGATCCGCGTATCGCTCACTGAATTTCGCCCCCGGGCGGATGGAAAGCACACCGTTCTGAACCAGGAACAGTGTGACCGTGTTGCCCCTCTCGCGTACGCCCCTGAGCAATTCATCGACGCGCTGGGGATCCCCGCCGCCAAATGGATCGCGCGATTCCACGAACAGGTAATTTGCCATGTCAGACTCCTGCCGGCCTCCGGCCCGAAACTACGCTCCCCCCGATGTGTTGCCGTGATGTCGCGCCGGTTGTAGGTAACGGGCACGGACTCGCCGCGCGACGCGTGGGTCGCGGGCACAGTTCATGAGTTGGGTATAGCAGAACGGATAAACAGTCCAAATAACCACGCGTCATAAGCACGCAGCTTTTCCGGAGCGCCGAGATTGATACGGGCCGAGGCGCGGCCGTTCGCCGGCACGCGGCCCGCAGTAGCCGGTTGCGTGCCGCAAAAGCGGACACCGGGCGATTGCCCGGACAGTGGCGAAACACCTCCCGGCACCTACGCACAAGTAGGGAGCTTGCCCATCCGGACCGGCCCGCGCCGATGCCATAATCCCGCCAACGCACCGGCCGATGTGCGATCCCGCCAAGGTCATGTCAGCGCTATTTCGCCGGAAGATAGGCAGCATCCTCGGATTGCTTGCAATCCTGATGGCGACGCTCGCGCCAACGGTGTCGCAAAGCCTTTCGTCCGAGCGCGAATTCGACGCGGTATCCGGCGCGTTCTGTACCACGCAGAACGCTTCGGATATGGCGGGCCCCGATCACGCATCGTTGCCCGTGAAGGCGGGCCACTGGCAGGCATGCGCGTATTGCGGACTGCTTGCCGATTTGCCGGCGTTGCTGGGCGGGACGTCCGGATTCGTGCCGACGGATTGGGCCGCCCATCCCGCGCCGGCACCGCTGTTCCAGACGCCCCACCACGCTTTCCCGTTCACCGCGGCACAGCCGCGCGCGCCTCCGCTTTCATCCTGATCGAGTCAGCCAGGCGGCGATGCCGGTGTCATGGCATCGCCGCATTCTCGCGCGCCCTTCGACGGGCCGCGAGTACTGCAACGCGACTTCCAATAGGGGTGAACCATGCTCACCAAACCTGCACGCGGCACGCTGCCGCCGCTGACGGCGTTCGTCGTTTCCGCCGCCATCGCCGTCCCGCTACTCTTCCCGTCACTTGCACTCGCACACGCCATCGCCGGCAGCCGCGTCTTTCCGGCGACCATGGCGGTCGACGATCCGGGCGTCGGGGATGAGCTCAACCTGGAATTCGGCCACCTGAAGTCCGACTCGGATGACGGCGAAAACCAGAACACCAATACGACGTCGCTCGAATGGGACAAGCTGATCACACCGAGTTTCGCGCTCTCCGTATTGGCGACCTATGTGAACGTCAATGCCCCGAACGAGGGCTCGGCGAACGGCTTCGACAACGTCCAGATCGGCGTCAAGTACCGCTTCTACGTGAACGAAGCGCACGAGTTCATGGCGTCGGTCGGCGCCACCGCGGAGCTCGGCGGCACGGGGGCGAGCGCGATCGCCAACCCGCACTCGGCGATCACACCGACGCTCTATTTCGGCAAGGGATTCGGCGACCTGCCGGACAGCCTGAAGTACCTGAAACCGTTGGCGGTGACCGGGACGGTCGGCCCGCGCGTCACGATGAACAGCGCCGATCCCGATGCCCTGAGCTGGGGTGTCACGGTGCAATACAGCCTGCCCTATCTACAGCATGTCGTGCAGGATGTCGGGCTCAAGGCGCCGTTCAGCAACCTGATCCCGGTGGTCGAATTCCCGATGAGCACCTGCACCGGCGGCCCCTGTTCGGGGCATACCACCGGCACCATCAATCCGGGCATACTCTGGCTCAACCGTTGGGGGCAGTTCGGCGTCGAAGCGCAAGTCCCGATCAATCACGCCAGCGGAACGGGCGTGGGCATCCTGTTGCAGGCGCACCTCTATCTCGATGACGTGCTGCCCCACTCCGTCGGCAAGCCGCTTTTCGGCAAAGGGGAATGATGATGCGCCCATTCAACCGGCTTCATCCCGGTGCGCGCGCGGCGGCCATCGCAACGGGCGTGCTGATCGCGTCGACGGCATTCGCCCATGTGTTCCCGCAGCGGCAATCGCCGTCGGCGGGCGCGGAAGTGGCCGCGCCCGCGAGCGTGACGATTACCTTCGACGGGCCGCTCGAACCCGCGTTCAGCTCGCTGAGCGTCAGCAATGCGACGGGCACGCAGATGAACACCGCACGCGCGGAAGTCGATCCGAACGACAGGCAGTCGATCCACGTGGCATTACCGCCGCTGCCTGCCGGCGCATACTTGGTGCACTGGGTGGCAGTCGCGGCGGACGGCCACCGCACGCACGGCGACTATGCGTTCAAGGTGAAGTAACGCGCCGCGAAGCACGGCCGGTGATCGGCCGCTTTCCGGCGCGCCGGCCAAGCGACCGTCCGGGCCGGCGCCGATCGTCGAAGTCGGCGCGGCGTCAGCCTGGCCTGCGCTGCAGGGAGCACATCCCGGTTCATGTTGCCGTTGTGCCGGCAGATTGACGACGTATACGAAGCAGTCGATTTTCTTAATACACCGAAGTGACTCATGGGAGAGCATCAGTCATGCAACCGGAACACGCGTCAGATCTCGCAACGACTCACCACGCAGGCACGGACAGCGGCACGCACGCGCCGATTCCGCCGCTCGTGCCGGCGCAAACCGCGCTGGTCGTGATGCACTACCAGACCGACATCCTCGGCCTCTTTCCGTCGGTCGCGCCCACCCTGCTCGCCAACACGCGCAAGCTGTGCGATGCGGCGCGGGCCGGCGGCGTCCACGTCTGTTTCGCGAATCTCCGCTTCAGCCCCGGCTATCCGGAAGTCAGCCCGCGCAACAAGAACGGGCAAGGGATCAAGCAGCTCGGCCTGTTCGTCGACGATGGCCTTTGCCCCGAGCTCGGGCGGCTCGACGGCGAGCCGTTGACGATCGCGCATCGCGCGAGCGTGTTCTTCCGCACCGACCTGCAGGCGCGGCTCATCGCGCGGGGGATCGATACGCTGATCCTGGTCGGGATTGCGTCGACCGGCGTCGTGCTGTCGTCGGTTGCGCACGCCAGCGACGCGGATTTCCGGCTGTATACGGTGAAGGACTGCTGCTACGACCCGGATCCGGTCGTGCACGAGCATCTGTTCGCGACGGCGTTCGAGACGCGCACGACGGTGCTGTCGCTCGCGGACGCGCTGCGCCTGCTCGCGTAGACGCGCAACGCCCCGCAGCGCCGGCTCGAACGCTTCCGGCCGGCGCATTCCGCGTGACTGCCAACGTGACTGCGCGCGTTACTTCGCGATATACACGCCCGACGTCGGGCACGTCCCCTGCGTATTCCCGTCCGTCACGAGCGACGCCGCGCTCGGGAATTGCGCGGTCGCATTCGTCTTGACCGCGATCCACGCTTCCGTGAAATAGCTGACGCCGTTGGTCTTCGTGCACTTCAGCGACACCGCACTGCGCGTATTGCTGCCGAACGCGCCTTCGAACGCGGACAGCAGCTGGTTACGCGTCACCGTCTTGCCCGCGTTCGCCTGCAGGAACGCGTTGAACGACGTGTTGCCGAGCCGGCTGACCATGCCGGCCGCCTGGTTCCAGTACGCATCCGGCGATGCCGAATTCGAGCAGGTGCCGTGCTTGAACCATTCGTGCTTGTCGAGGCACGACGCCACGCCCGGCATGTAGGTCGACAGCGTGTTGCGGGTCGCGGTGCTGACCGGATACGCATCCATGCTGCACCACTGGTGCGCGTTGTCGAGATCGACGTCGCTCTGCGGCACGCCGCAGTAGAACGGCTGGTTGCCGTCGTACTTGTTCGGCCACAGGCCGTGCAGCGACAGGCTCGTCGCCGCGTACGTGCCGGCGAGGTTCGTACACTCCGGCGTGTCGTGCGACGCGCAGAAGCCGGGCTCCCACGAAGCCGCGAGCAACAGGTAGTCGTAGCTGGTCTGCGCGACGGCGTGCAGCGAGGCGGATGCGACGGCGAGTGCGGCCGCGGCGCGGGCGAGCGTCTTGAGCATGGCGTTTCCTCGGAAAAGGCTTGTGGTCGCGGGATGCGCCGCAAGATTGTCGAATGTCTGCCCGCGATTGTTGCCGGCACAACGTTGCATCAGTATGAAGGTGGACGAAGGAATTCGTAGTCGAATGCCGAGCCGGTGACGACTGGTACCGGTACCGACGCTTGCCTTCCGCCGCACGCGACACCGGCCTGCCCCACCCTCGAACGGAGCATCCCGACGGGAATCAGGATGCGGCATGCGCGCGTGGGGTTGATCATGGTTCGTGAAGCAGCTTCGGATGGCGGGCCGCGGCGCCGGACCGCCCGGCGGCGGCCGCTGTCGCGCCGGGCCCTCGTCCGGCGCCACACGATTACTTCACCGACGCGGCGTCCGATCCACCCGGCGCCAGCGCCGCGCTGTCCTGCTCGCGCCACGCGCGGCGCGACGCCATGATCGCCTGCACGGCCGAGCGCGCGACCTTCCACCATGCGAACGGCCGCGGATCGGCGAGCATGCTGAGCGCTCGCGCATAGTCGAGCGTGAGCCCGGGCGTCCAGGCCATCGTCACCGCACGCTTGCGGATCTGCGCGGCGACCCACAGCTCGGGCGTGAGCAGCAGCCGGACGAATGCGCCCCACCCGGCCCGCGTGCCCTTGAGCCGCCATACCGCGCCGTCGAGCGCGGCTTCGAGCGCGTTCGACACGGTGCTCGAGCAGTTGCGGTGCGTGAGGTTGTACGTAACGGTCTGCCGGTACGACGACCAGAACGCGTCCAGCTTCGCCGGATCGTAGTTGCGGATCCGCACGCGCATGGTCGACGGACACCACGCCTTCGACTCGGTCGCATAGTCGGGCTGGAACAGGCCCGGCACGTCGTTCTCGCGCGTCGCACGCAGAATCCGCGTGAATTCGTCCGGAGAACGATCGATCTCGACGGCCGGATAGAGGCTGATGTAGATGCCCTCGGGCGACTCCAGCGCCGCATGGCCGGTCGAGATCACGCCGTTGACGTCCACCGCGGCGATGTAGCGGTCGATCACCGGATAGCGCTGGGCTTCGGCCTTCGACGTGCCGGTCGGCGTCCACACGTGCACGGTCAGCGCACGCTCGTGGTCGGCCGGCGGGCCGTCCCATTCGGATTGCGTGAAGCGCGGGATGTCGGATGCTGCGTCGATGTCGGGCACGATCGCCGGCGCCGGCGACGTGACGAACGCGGGGTTGCGCGTCAGCCGCCGCACGCGCGCGGCGAGGCTCAGCATGTGCATCCCGCCGAACATCAGCAGCAGGCCGAGACAGTACGGCACGGTGCCCGCATAGTGGGTCGGATACGGCTGATAGAAGAAGATCGCGAGCAGGATCTCGACGACACCCCACGCGAACGCGACGTGCCAGCGCCGGTAACGCACCATCCACGCGGACGTGCACTGCAGCAGCCCGTCGACGAGGAACAGCGTGCCGAAGATCATCGACAGCAGGAAGTGGCCGTGATGATGGCCCGCGAACACGAGCGCGGCGGCCACCACGACCACGATGCCCTTCACGTAGCGCAGGATGCGCTGCCCGCCGACGCCGCTGCCGGCCACCGCGAGCGTCGCGAGCCCCTCGATCAGGAACAGCCACGCGAACAGCTCGATCGGAAAATGCAGCGCACCGTCGAGCGCGTCGACGAAGATGGCGACGCCCGCGACGACCCACAGCCAGCCCAGCACGGTCAGCCCGCGCCAGCGCGTTCGCAGATATTCGATGCCCAGCAACAGCAAGACCAGTCGTACCATCGCGCCCTCGTATTGTTTTTTCGGGAGACGCGATGGCCACGCGTCTCCTGTCGTGCCGACCGCGCATCGTGCGATGCGGAAGTCGGAAGGCGGCAATGCTGACCGGCGCGTCATGTGTCGACATGACCCATGGCGGCCGGCGCGCGCCGCTCTGGCCGAATAATAAGATATGAAGGTGCCGGTTGAAAGCCTGGCGAAAACATTGCCGGCACGGCGCTCTGAGCCCCTGGCGCCCGGCCCGACCGCAGAATCTCGCAGGCAGGCCGCCCGCTGCCGCGGCAGAGATCCCGTTCGACAACGTGCGCCGGATACGCGAGAATCGCCGCTCCGAGGGCGAAAGCCATCTCAAACCGTCACAACGGAACAACAATAAATGCCCATCTCGATCACGCGCCGGCGCCTGCTGGCCGCCAGTTTGGCTGCGGCCTGCCTTCCTCTGTCCGGCTGTTTCACGCCGAAGCTGTACAAGGACAGCGACTACCACGAACAGGTGTCCGGGTTCATGATCACCGAAGACGGCAATAGGCTCGTCGTCCTCGGCGCGGATTACCACTACATCTTCGATCTGCCGGCCTCGCTCCGGCCCGTGCTGCTGTCCCGCTACCGGAAGGCGCTGCACACCGCGTTCGCCGGCTTTCACGCGAGCGGCAGCAGCGTGACCGGCCACTACCGGATCGTGCTGCCGAAGGAAGCATCGGCGGACGATCAACAGGCCGCGACCGCGGACGGCTTCACCGCCGCGCAGGCCGGTCTCGTGCTCGAAGGCGACATCGTCGGCAAGCGCTACTCGACCGACGGCTTCACTGCCAAGGGCAAGGTCAACGACAAGACGGCACAAGCCTTCAACGAGCGGTACACCGTGTACATCACGGAATCGCCGTCCGCGGTCGGCATGGGCTTGCGGATCCTCGCGACGCCGGTCACGGTCGCCGCCGACGGCGTGCTCGTGCTGGGCGGCATCGTGCTCGTGCCGATCGCGTTCGTTGCAATCCAGGCGAACGGCGGCCTGCGGATCATGTAACGGCCGCCGCGGACGGCGACGGTCGCGCACCCGGCCCGCGCTCGCAAACCGCTCGCAACCCGAACGCAAACCGGAGCATCGCCATGACGACCTCGCCGCTTCACACCCCGCTTCACACCCCGCCGCTCGGCCCGCAGCTGAAGCGCTGGCGCGCGCTGCACCGCGTGAAGCAGAGCCATGCGGCCGAGCTGTTCGGCGTCGCGCAATCGACGATCTCGCGTTGGGAAGCCGGCATCCAGCAGATGTCGCCCGACGAGCGCGCGACGGCCGAGCGACTGCTTGCCGCGCGACTCGATTCGGCCGGCGACCGCGCGCTCGCGCGGCTGATCGCGAGCAGCACGGCCCGCATGCATCTCGTGTGCGATCTCACGCACCGTCTGCTCGCGTGCTCGCCGTCGCGCGCGGCCGAGTTTTTGCGACCGCTGCCGACGCTGCTCGGCACGTCGCTGTGGCGCTACGCGTCGCCGGAGATCGTTCGCATGGAAGCCGCGCTCGATCCGCTCGGCTGGCACGATCGCGCGGGGCCGCCGAGCGTCGAATTCGCGACCGGCGCCAATGCGTCGCGCGTCGTGCCGATCCGCGGCAGCACCTGCCGGTGGACGCGAATGACGCTGTCGGACGGTTCCGCCGCGCGGCTCGTCGAAACCCTGTAGCACGCGCGCCAGTCGCCGGGCACGCACGCGGCCCGCATATTTCATGCGTGGACGCAGCGCGGCCGCACGGCGTACGCTTGACGGCTCGATTCAAGCACTCCCCTCGCCATGAACCTCGATACGATCCACGCGCGGCTCGATTTCCTGCGCGAAGCCGAACGCCTGAAAGACGTGCTGCGCAGCGGCCATACGTCGGCCGGGCGCGCCGAAAGCACGGCCGAACACAGCTGGCGGCTGTGCCTGATGGCGCTCGTGTTCGCCGACGCATTGCCCGACGTCGACACGACGAAGCTGCTGAAACTGTGCGTCATCCACGATCTCGGCGAAGCGCTGCACGGCGACATCCCCGCGATCGAGCAGGCCGCGCATCCGGACAAGAGCACGCATGAACGCGACGACCTGCTGACGCTGACGGCCGGCCTCGATCGTGCGATGCGCGACGAGATCGTCGCACTGTGGGACGAATACGAGGCGGCAGCATCACCGGAAGCGCGCGCCGCGAAGGCACTCGACAAGCTCGAGACGATCCTGCAGCACAACCAGGGCAGCAATCCGCCCGACTTCGACTACGCGTTCAATCTCGGCTACGGCCGGCGCTACACCGACGCGGCGCCGCTGTTCGGCGCGATCCGCGCGATCGTCGACGCGGACACGCAACGCAGGATCGACGCACGCGGCGACGGCGTGTAAGTGCACGTAAGCGCACGTAAGCGCACGTAAGCGCGTAACCGGCCGCCCCCGACACCGCGTGCGGCGATCGCACAAGATGTTCACGCACCTGAACCTGAACGAACGGGGATCGACGCGATGCCCGCGCTCGACGAGAAACGCAACCGGCCGATGATGGCGACCGTAGCCGCGCAGCGGTAACGACGCATCACGCCGTGCGCGGCGCACGCGTCATTCGCACACCGTCGCCCGGCGCCGCGCCGGCGCGAACGCCACCGCGCTTGCTGTCGCGAGCATGGCCACACCCACCGCGCCGTACACCATCACCCAGCCGAACCCGTGCACCAGCGCCGCGTGCAGCGCCGTGCCGGCCGGGTCGGCATTGGCGAGTGCCGGCGCGAGCGCCTGCAGCCCGTCGGTGCGGCCCGACGCGATCTCCTGCGCCAGCGTGCGCAGCGCCTCCGCATCGACCGCTCCCGCGACGCCGGCCTTCAGGCTCGCGACGATCCCCGCGACCAGCACGAAGCCCATCGCCGCGATGTTCAGCGCGAGCGAGATCATCCGCGCGCTCATGTCGATGCCCGACGCCATCCCGGCCCGCGCGCTCGGCACCGCGCCCGTCGTCGTGTTCGTGACCGGCGTATTGGTGAGCCCGAGCCCGATGCCGGCGATCACGCAGCCGGGCAGCATCGTGAGCCAGCTCGCGTGCTCGACGCCGCTGCCGATCCGCATCAGTGCGAAGCCGGCCGCGATCGTGAACAGGCCGCCCGGAATCACGACGCCCGGCCCGTAGCGCAGCGCGAGCCGCTCGCCGAATGGCGGCACCACCAGCGTCGGCAGCGTGTACGCGAGCAGCGCGAGGCCGGCCGTCACGCTGTCGTAACCGAGCGCGACCTGGAACCAGATCGGCAGGTAGATCATGAACGGCCAGAAGCTGAAGTTCATCCCCATCGAGCCGAAGATCGCGCCGGTGAACGCGCGAATCCGGAACACGGAGAAGTCGAACATCGGCCGCGCGCTCACGCGCTCCGCGACGACGAAGCCGGCCAGCGCGAGCACGGTCGCGCCGAGCACGCCGAGGCTCGCCGCGCTCGTGAGCCCCAACGCCGCGCTCTGCGTGATGGTGAACGCAAGACCGAACACCGCGAGCGACAGCGTGACGATGCCCGCGACGTCGAGCGTGCCCGCATGCGGATCGCGCGACTCCCGCACCGCGCCGCCGATCAGCACGAGCGCGACGGCCGCGAGCGGCGCATGCACGAGGAACACCCACGGCCAGCTCGCCGTCGCGACGATCGCGCCGCCGACGATCGGCCCGAAGCCGAGACCGATCCCGAACACGATGCCCCAGATCCCGAACGCGCGGCCGCGCTCGCGCCCTTCGCGGAACTGGTGCGACAGCACCGCGATCTGGCAGATCAGCATCGCGCCGCCGCTCGCGCCCTGCAGCAGCCGGCCCGCGACCAGCACCGGCACGTTCGGCGCGAGCCCGCACAGCAGCGAGGTCGCGCCGAACAGCACGGTGCCGATCACGTACACGCGCTTGCGGCCGAACCGGTCGGCGAGCGTGCCGGCCGCCATCAGCACCGTCGTGCACGCGATCGTGTACGCGTTCATGATCCACTGCATGCCGTTGAAGTCGCCGTGCAGCACGCGTTCGAGCGTCGGCAGGATCACCGGCACGCTCGAGATCTCGAGGCCGAACATCAGCGACGTGAGACAGACGGCCGCGAGCGCGACCGCATTCCTGCGGGAGTCGGATAGGGTCATGCGTATTGCGCGACGGCCCGCGACAGGCCGCGCGCCTCCAGGTGAGAAGGATGCGCCGCGTGCGGCCGGCGACGCACGCTGGACGGGAATCGGTACTATAGTGAGAATTTCCCTCCCCATTGGCGCGGCCATTTCGCCAGACTGGGGAACTACGGGAAGCAATCAATCAACCCATCCCGCCATGACCGACAGACTCGACGGCGTGACGACCTTCGTCCAGGTCGTGGAATCCGGCAGCTTCGCGCTCGCCGCGGAACGGCTCGACATGACGCGCTCGGCGGTCGGCAAGGCGATCGCGCGGCTCGAGAAGCGGCTCGGCGCGCGGCTGCTGCAACGCACGACCCGCAGCCAGAGCCTGACCGACGACGGCCAGGCGTACTACGACCGCTGCGTGCGCGCGCTGGCGGAGCTGGAAGCGGCCGAAGCCGATCTCGATTGCGGCCGCAACGAAGCGCGCGGCAAGCTGCGGCTGAGCGTGCCGCTCGCGTTCGGGCATCACTGCGTGACGCCGATCGTGCTCGATCTCGCGCGCACCTATCCGCACCTGCGGATCGACGTGTCGATCACCGACCGTTTCGTCGACCTGGTCGAGGAAGGGATCGATCTCGCGGTGCGCATCGGCCCGCTGGCGGACAGCACGAGCCTCGCGGTGCGGCGGCTCGGCACGCAATACGGGAGCCTCGGCGCGGCGCCGTCGTATCTCGCGCGCTACGGCATGCCGCAATCGCTCGACGACCTGAAGCACCACCGGACCATCGCGTACTCACGCTCGGGCGTCGCGCAGCCGTGGGACCTGCGCGCGCCGGACGGCTCGACGGTGCGTGTCGACATGCAGCACCAGCTCAGTTTCGACGACGTGCAGGCGATCGCGGCGGCCGGCGCCTCGGGGTTCGGGATCGCGTGGCTGCCGAGCTGGCTGCTCGATCATTACGTGAAGCGCGGCGAGATGGCCGTCGTGCTCGACCGCTGCTTCGTGTGCGAAGGCGACATTCACGCGATCTGGCCGAAAACGCGCTACCTGCCGCGCAAGACGCGCTGCGTGATCGACGCGCTCGTGCAAGCGGTGCCGCCGATGATCGAGCGCTGAGCGCCCACGAAAGGAAGGGAAATGCGGTGAAACCGACGCGCCGCACGGGCGCGTCGGTTTCGCGTCGTCACGCCGCGCCGAGATCGGCGAGCGGATGCGCGAACAGCTTCCACGGCGACGTCAGGAAATGCCGCACGCGCTCGGCGCGCAGCTCGACGAGCGATGCCGGGGCCCAGCGCGGCTTGCGATCCTTGTCGACGAGATGCGCACGCACGCCTTCGCGGAAGTCGCCTTCCTCGATCGCTCGCGCCACGATGCCGAGCTCCATCCGGAACGACTCGGCCAGCGTCATCTGACGGCCGCGCAGCAGCGCTTCGCGCGTCACGCACAGCATCGTCGGCGAATGGCCGGCGAGTGCATCGAGGGTCGCCTGCAGCCATTGACGGTGCTCGCGCGACAGCTCGTCACGCGCGAGTTCCTGCTTCAGCGTCGCGACGATCCGCTCGACGGTCGAGCGCTTGTCGAAGTGGCGGACGATCCACGCCATCTGGCTGTCGAGCGCCGCGTGCGGCACGACGTTGCACGGCGGCTCGAACACCTTGCGCAGCGCCGACAGCACGTCGCCGTCCCACTTGACGCTCTCGATGCGCGTCTCGAACGTATCGAGCCACGACGACGGCACGCACAGGTCCGCGAGCTTCGCGCTCAGCGCATCGGCGCCCGACAGCATCGCCCCCGTCAGCCCCACGTACAGCTCGAGCTCGACCGGCATGCGCGACAGGAAATGCGTCGCGCCGACGTCGGGCACGAGGCCGATGCGCGTCTCGGGCATCGCGATCTTGCTGCGCTCGGTCGCGACGCGCAGCGCCGCGCCTTGCGCGAGCCCCATCCCGCCGCCCATCGTCACGCCGTCCATCAGCGCGACGATCGGTTTCGGAAACGTGTGGATCGCGTAGTCGAGGCGGTATTCGTCGACGAAGAACGGCAGCCAGGTCTCGCGCTGCGCCACCATCCTGTACAGCGCGCGCACGTCGCCGCCCGCGCAGAAGCCCTTCTCGCCCGCGCCGCGCAGCACGACCGCGACGATCTGGTCGTCGGTGCGGCAGCGCTCGAGGCACGCGGCCAGCTCGCCGATCATCGGATAGGACAACGCATTGAGCGCGGCCGGCCGGTTCAGCGTAATGAGCGCCACGCGGTTCACCACACGGAACAGCACCTCCGGCGCCGGTTGCGCGAAGCTGTCATGAGTCGTCACCGGCGTGCTCATCGTTGCGGCTCTCCATCGGTATGCCATTGCGGCGCGCGCTTGCCGAGGAACGCGGCCACGCCTTCGCGCGGATCGTTGGTGTCGAACAGGTCGACGAAGCGCTCGCGCTCGACCGCGAGCGCGGCGCCGCGCGGCACGCCGCGCCGCGCGAGGCCGATCAGTTCCTTGCTGTAGGCGACCGCGTGCGGGCTCTGCCGCGCGACGTTGCGTGCGAGCGCCAGCGCCGCATCGCGGGCCGCGCCGCTTTCGACCACGTCCTCGACGAGGCCGATCCTGAGCGCCGTCGCCGCGTCGACGCGCGTGCCGGCCAGGATGATCTTCTTCGCCCAGCCTTCGCCGACGAGCCAGGGCAGCGTCTGCGTGCCGAGCCCGCACGGCAGCAGGCCGACCGACGGTTCGGGCAGCGCCATCTGCGCGTGCGTCTCGGCGATCCGCAGGTCGCACGCGAGCGCGCATTCGAGGCCGCCGCCCATCGCATAGCCGTTGATCGCCGCGATCGTCACGACGCGCGCGTCATGCAGCGCCTCGAACGCCGCGCCGAAGCGCGCGGCCATCGCGCGCGCGACCGCGCGGTCGCCGTCGGCGAACGTGTTCAGGTCGGCGCCCGCGCTGAAGAACTTCGGGCCGTCGCCGGTGATCACCAGCGCGCGCACGCGCGGGTTCGCATTCAGTTCGGCGACGGTCGCCTGCAGTTGCCGCAGCCCGTCGGCGGTAAAGGCGTTCGCGGGCGGACGCTTGAGCGTCGCGCACGCGATCGCGCCGTCGTCGACGTAGTCCAGTTCGATCATGAGGCGTCCTTCTTCGTGGCCGGTTGGTACAGGCGGATCACCGCCGAGAAATCGAGTTGCCCGTCGCCGCGGCTGCTCATCGCCTGGTACAGCTGCTGCGCGAGCGCGCCGAGATAGACCGGCTGGCGCGCCTGCTTCGCGGCGTCGTTCGCGAGGCCGAGATCCTTCAGCATCAGGTCGGTGCCGAAGCCGCCGCTGTAGCCGCGCGACGACGGCGCGGTGTCGATCACGCCCGGATACGGGTTGTAGGTGTCCGAGCTCCAGCAGCGGCCCGTCGACGTGTTGACGATGCCGGCCAGCACCTTCGGGTCGATGCCGAGCGCGACGCCGAGCGACATCGCCTCCGATACGGCCGCCATCGAGATGCCGAGCACGAGGTTGTTGCAGACCTTCGCGACCTGCCCCATCCCCGTCGGCCCGCAGTGGACGATGTTCTTGCCCATGCCGGCGAGCACGGGCTTCACGCGCTCGAAATCCGCGTCGCTGCCGCCGACCATGAAGGTCAGCGTGCCGGCCGCCGCGCCGCCGGTGCCGCCCGACACGGGCGCATCGACGAACGCGCCGCCGTGCTCGCGCACGAGCGCGCCGAACGCCTGCGCGCTCGCCGGGTCGATCGTGCTCGAATCGATCACGGTCGCGCCGGCGCCGAGGCCGGCCAGCACGCCGTTCTCGCCGGCGAGCACCGAGCGCACGTGCGGCGCGGCCGGCAGCATCGTGATCACGAAGGTCGCACCCGACGCCGCGTCGCGCGGCGAGCCGGCCACCTGCGCGCCGGCGTCCTGCAGCGCGCGCAATGCATCGGCGCTCAGGTCGAACGCATGCACTTCATGGCCGGCCTTCAGGAGGTTCAGCGCCATCGGCGCACCCATGTGGCCCAGTCCGATAAAACCGATCTTCATGATTGTGTCCTCCGCGGCTCAATGCAGCCGGATCGTCGTGTTCACCGGGCCGGCCGTCGCATCGTCGTCGAACCAGCGCGCGGTGACCGTCTTGGTCTGCGTATAGAACTGCACGACCTGCTTGCCGTACGGGCCGAGATCGCCGAGCTTCGAGCCGCGCGAGCCGGTGAAGCTGAAGAACGGCACCGGCACCGGGATCGGGATGTTGATGCCGACCTGGCCGACGTCGATCTCGCTCTGGAACTTGCGCGCGGCCGCGCCGCTCTGCGTGAAGATGCCCACGCCGTTGCCCATCGGGTTCGCGTTGACGAGCGCGATCGCTTCGTCGAGCGTGTCGACTTCCATCACGACCAGCACCGGCCCGAAGATTTCATGCGTATAGACCGTCATGTCGGGCTTCACGCCCGAGAAGATCGTCGGCCCGATGAAGTTGCCTTCCTCGAAGCCGGCGACCGTCACGTCGCGGCCGTCGAGCTCGAGCTTCGCGCCTTCCTTGGTGCCGGCGTCGATCAGCGACAGGATGCGCGCCTTCGCACCGCGCGACACGACCGGCCCGACGTCGGTGCCCGCTTCCGAGCCCGCATTGACCTTCAGCGCCTTCGCCTTCGCGACGATGTCCGGCAGCCAGTCGCGCGCGCTACCGACGAGCACCGCGACGGAGGTCGCCATGCAGCGCTGGCCCGCCGCGCCGAAACCGGCGCCGACCAGCGCGTTGATCGACTGCTCGCGGTTCGCGTCGGGCAGCACGACCGCGTGGTTCTTCGCGCCCATCATCGACTGCACGCGCTTGCCGTGCTGGCTGCCGAGGTTGTACACGTGCGTGCCGACGGCCGTCGAGCCGACGAACGAGATCGCCTTCACGAGCGGATGCGTGCAGATCGCGTCGACGACTTCCTTGCCGCCGTGCACGACGTTCAGCACGCCCTTCGGCACACCGGCCTCGACGGCCAGTTCGACGAGCTGCATCGTCGACATCGGGTCCTGCTCGGACGGCTTCAGCACGAACGTGTTGCCGCACACGATCGCCATCGGGAACATCCACAGCGGGATCATCGCGGGGAAGTTGAACGGCGTGATGCCCGCGCACACGCCGAGCGGCTGGCGCAGCGTGTAGGTGTCGACGCCGCCCGCGACGTTCTCCGCGAACTCGCCGAGCTGCAGCGTGCCGACCGAGCACGCGTGCTCGACCACTTCGAGACCGCGGAAGATGTCGCCTTCGGCGTCGGGCAGCGTCTTGCCCTGCTCGGCCGTCAGCGTCTTCGCGATGCGCTGCTGGTTCGCGCGCACCAGATCCTGGAATTTCAGCATGATGCGCATGCGCGCGGCGATCGGCGTGTTCTTCCACGTCGCATACGCGGCCTGCGCGGCCTGCACGGCCGCGTCGACTTCCGCGACGGTCGCGAACGGCACGCGCGCGAGGACCTGCTGCGTCGCCGGGTTGACGATGTCGCGCCACTCGCTGGTGGTCGACTCGACGAAGGCGCCGTCGATCAGCAGCTTGACCGTCGGCACGTCTTGCCCCGCCTGGGGCGTCGGATTCGCGTTCATCAGTGCACTCTCCTTGCAGTGGGCCGCGTGGCGTCATGCAACGCGCGGCCGGTTCGGTTCCGTCAGGTTGCGGGCGGCGCACCGCGGCATGCGGCGCGCGCGGCCCGCGGCCGGTCATTTCAGTTCCGCGGCGAAATCCTCTTCCCAGTATTCGCCGGGCATCCGCGTGCTCGCGTCGTCGCCGCGCTCGATCTCGCGGCGGCGCAGCTCGACGCGGCGGATCTTCCCCGAGATGGTTTTCGGCAGCTCCGCGAACTGCAGGCGGCGGATGCGCTTGTACGGCGCGAGCTTCTCGCGCGAGAAGCGGAAGATCTCCAGCGCGAGCGCGGGGCTTTCCTCGTAGCCCTGGCGCAGCGTGATGAAGGTCTTGGGCACCGACAGCCGCACCGGGTCCGGGCTCGGCACGACGGCCGCTTCCGCGATCGCCGGATGCTCGATCAGCACGCTCTCGAGTTCGAACGGGCTCAGCCGGTAGTCGGACGACTTGAACACGTCGTCCGCGCGGCCGATGTACACGTAGTAGCCGTCGTCGCCGCGCATCGCGATGTCCGACGTGCGGTAATGGCCGTCGCGCATCGCGTGGGCCGTCGCGTCGGGATTGTTCGCATAGCCGGTCATCAGACCGACCGGGCGCGTCACGCCGGCGCCGATCGGCAATGCGACCTCGCCTTCGCCGACGGGCGCGCCGTCCGGGTCGAGCAGCGCGATCCGGTAGCCCGGCAGCGGCCGCCCCATCGAGCCCGCGACGACCGGCTGGCCCGGCGTGTTGCCGATCAGGCAGGTCGTCTCGGTCTGGCCGTAGCCGTCGCGAATCGTGATGCCCCACGCCTTCTTCACGCGCTCGATGATCTCGGGATTCAGCGGCTCGCCCGCGCCGACGATCTCGCGCAGCTTCACGTCGAACGACGCGAGCGGCTGCTGAACGAGCATGCGCCACACCGTCGGCGGCGCGCACAGCGTGGTCACCTGGTATTTGACGAGCGCATCGAGCACGACCTTCGGCTCGAAGCGCGCGTAGTTGAACGCGAACACGCACGCCTGCGCATTCCACGGCGCGAAGAAGCAGCTCCACGCATGCTTCGCCCAGCCCGGCGAGCTGATGTTCCAGTGGATGTCGCCCGGCTGCAGGCCGACCCAGTACATCGTCGACAGGTGCCCGACTGGATAGGTGCGGTGCGTATGCTCGACGAGCTTCGGCTTCGACGTCGTGCCCGACGTGAAGTACAGCAGCATCGGATCGCTCGCGTGCGTGACGGCGTCCGGCTCGAACGCGGCGCTCGCCGCGTAGCCGTCGTTCATCGCGAGCCAGCCCGCGCGCGGCGCGCCGGCGACGATTTTCTGCTTGAGGCCGAGCTCGGCCTGTTCGAATTTCGCGGTTTCGTTCTCGTCGACGATCGCGTATTTCGCGCCGCCGATCTGCACGCGATCGCGCACGTCGTCGGCCGACAGCTGCGTGGTCGCGGGCAACACGATCGCGCCGAGCTTCATCGCGGCGAGCATCGCGTCCCACAGCTCGACGCGGTTCGGCAGCATCAGCAGGATCCGGTCGCCGCGCACGACGCCGATGCCGCGCAGCCAGTTCGCGATCCGCGACGAGCGCTCGGACATCTGCGCGAACGAATACGGGTCGCCTGTCCCGGTTGCCGCGTCGACGATCCACAGCGCGGGCTGGTCGTTGCCGCGCGCCATCGGGTCGAAGTAGTCGAGCGCCCAGTTGAACGCATCGAGCACCGGCCATTCGAAATCGCGGCAAGCGGTTTCGTAGTCGGTGCGATGGCGCAGCAGAAAGTCGCGTGCGTCCAGGAATGCCTGTACCGTCATCGTGTCGTCTCCTGTCGACCCACGTTGGCGCTTTAGCGCTTACGTGGGTCCCATGCCTTGCGCGGTCGACCCGCGTTAGCGTTTTGGCGCTTACGTGGGTCCCATGCCTTGCGCGGTCGACCCGCGTTAGCGCTTTGGCGCTTACGCGGGTCCCATGCCTTGCGGTCGACCGGTGCACGTGCTGCAGCACATGCCCGGCTCCGTGTCGCGCGGCGCACGGT
This sequence comes from Burkholderia sp. BCC1977, assembly GCF_905339595.1. Classification (NCBI taxonomy): domain Bacteria; kingdom Pseudomonadati; phylum Pseudomonadota; class Betaproteobacteria; order Burkholderiales; family Burkholderiaceae; genus Burkholderia; species Burkholderia sp. BCC1977. The sequence goes on along the minus strand of NZ_CAJPGQ010000039.1, from coordinate 45,831 downwards.
CACGTCGTTGCGTGCCGCGTTTGCCGCGCGACCCTCGTGCCCTGCCGGTTTGCCGGCCTGTCTGCTTGTTTTCGTGGTTGCCGGCGGCGCGCGTCGCGATTCAAAGCTGTCGCGCGATCACCATCCGCTGCACTTCGCTGGTGCCCTCGTAAATCTGCGTGATGCGCGCATCGCGATAGTGACGCTCGACTTCGTAATCGGCGAGGTAGCCATAGCCGCCGTGGATCTGGATCGCGTCCGAACACACGCGCTCGGCCATCTCGGACGCGAACAGCTTCGCCTGCGATGCTTCCGACAGGCACGGCAGCCCGGCCGTGCGCAGCTTCGCCGCGTGATGCACGAGCAGGCGCGCCGCGTTGATCTGCGTGGCCATGTCGGCGAGCTTCTGCTGGATCGCCTGGTGCTCCGCGATCGGCTTGCCGAACTGCACGCGCTCGCCCGCATAGCGGCGCGCCTTGTCGAACGCGGCACGCGCGATGCCGAGCGCCTGCGCGGCGATGCCGATGCGCCCGCCTTCCAGGTTCGACAGCGCGATCTTCAGCCCTTCGCCGCGATTGCCGAGCAGGTTCTCTTCCGGAATCGCGCAGTTATCGAGCGTGATCGGACACGTATCGGATGCGCGGATGCCCATCTTCTTCTCGGGTTTGCCGACGATGAAGCCCGGCGTGTCGGTCGGCACCAGGAACGCGGAGATGCCGCGCTTGCCGGCTTCCGGGTCGGTCATGGCAAAAACGATCGCGACCCCGGCACGCTGGCCGTTGGTCACGAACTGCTTCGCGCCGTTCAGCACCCACTTGCCGTCGCGCAGTTCCGCCCGCGTGCGCAGGTTGTGCGCCTCGGAGCCGGCCTGCGGCTCGGTCAGGCAGAACGCGCCGATGATGCGGCCCGCCGCCATCTCGGCCAGCCAGCGATCCTTCTGCGCCGGCGTGCCGAACCCGAGGATCGGCCCGCAGCCGACCGAGTTGTGCACGCTCATCATCGTCGCGCAGGCAGCGTCGCCGGCGGCGATTTCCTCCATCGCCAGCGCGTAGGCGACGTAATCCGTATAGGCGCCGCCCAGCTCCTGCGGCACGATCATCCCGAGCAGGCCGAGTTCGCCGAGCTGCGCGACGACGGCGTCGGGCAGGTGCGCGTCGTGGTCCCACTGCGCGGCGTTCGGCGCCAGCACCTCGGTGGCAAAAGCGCGCGCGGCGTCGCGGATCATCCGCTGGTCTTCGGTGTAAAGCTCGTCCATGGCGCTGCTGTCTCCCGCGGCCGCGTGCCGCGACCGACCTTCCGTTTCGATGCAACAAGTGTAGGCAAGCACGCGCGACTGTTCGATGCTCGCGCCGCTCATTTACACTGAGCGTTTTTGCCATACCGGCGGCTTCGATGAAGCAGGAAGAGAAGGGAACCGTCGCGATCAGCCTCGTCGCCTACAGCGTCGCGCTCGCCACCCGGCGCGGCGTCGCGGCCGAGCCGCTGCTCGCGCAGGCCGGCATCGCGCCCGCGCTGCTCGGGCAGCCGCGTGCGCGGGTGTCCGCGCAGCAATACGGCGCGTTGTGGAACGCCATTGCGCGCGCGCTCGACGACGAGTTTTTCGGGCAGGATCGCCACCCGATGCGCAGCGGCAGCTTCATCGCGATGAGCCAGGCCGCGCTGTCCGCGCAGGACGGGCTGCATGCGATGGCGCGCGCGGTGAATTTCATGCACTGCGTGCTCGACGACCTGCACGCGGAGCTCGACGCCAACCCGCAGCGCGTGCGGCTGCGCTTCGTGCACCGCAACAGCGCCGCGGCGCCCGCGATGTTTACGTACGCGACCTATTTCATCATCGTGTACGGGCTCACCTGCTGGCTGATCGGGCGCCGCATCCCGCTGCTGCACGCGAGCTTCCGCTGCGACACGCCGCCGGCCGACCACGAATACCCGTCGATGCTGTGCGACGACATGCGGTTCAACCAGCCCGATTCGTATGTCGATTTCGATCCCGAATTCGCGACGCTGCCGGTCGTGCAAAACGCGAAGACGCTGAAGGCGTTCCTGCGCAACGCGCCGGCCAGCTTCATCGTCAAGTACCGCAACCCGAACGCGCTTGCGCAGCGCGTGCGCACGGTGCTGCGCGGGATGCCGCCCGCCGCGTGGCCCGGCGCCGGCGGGATGGCCGCGCGGCTGCACGTGGCCGAGGCGACGCTGCGCCGCAAGCTGCACCAGGAAGGCCACGCGTACCAGTCGATCAAGGACACGCTGCGGCGCGACCTCGCGTTCGAGGCGCTGGCCGATCCGGCTCGGACCATCGCCGACGTGGCGGCCGCCACCGGTTTCGCGGAACCGAGCGCGTTCTACCGCGCGTTCCGCAAATGGAGCGGGCGCAGCCCGGCCGAATACCGGGAAGAAGCGCTCGCGCGGGGCGGCGGCGCCGGCTGAGTGCGCGGCCGGCGGCCCCGCCTTCGCGCTTTCCGCCGAAACCGCCTAATCTTCAAATATCGGGCCAACGCCCTTTCCGCGAGCCGGACGGCGTGCGGCCGCGCGCCGCCCGGACGCCCCGATGCGCATTCACCGTCATGGACCGCCGCCGGCACCTGCATCGCCCGGCGGCCGCCCCCGTCACCCGCTGTCCGCGCGGGTCGCGCGCGCCGCGCTGTTCGCGGCGCTGCTCGTCGTGTGCGCGGCGGTTGCCGCCCCGCCTCCCGCCGCCGCCCCCGCCGCACCGGCCCCCGCGCCGACGGTCGTCGTGATTCCGGTCAACGGCGCGATCGGGCCGGCCAGCGCCGACTTCATCGTCCGCTCGCTCGACCGCGCGGCGCGTGACCACGCGCCGCTCGCGATCCTGCAGCTCGATACGCCCGGCGGGCTCGACACGTCGATGCGGCAGATCATCAAGGCGATCCTCGGCTCGCCGGTGCCGGTCGCCGCGTTCGTCGGGCCGAGCGGCGCACGGGCCGCGAGCGCGGGCACCTATATCGTCTACGCGAGCCACATTGCCGCGATGGCGCCCGGCACCAATCTCGGCGCGGCATCGCCGGTGCAGTTCGGCATCGGCGGCGGTGCACCCGGCGCGCCGGGTACGCCAGGGACACCGGGTGCGACGAAGCCGGCGCCGGCCGGCGCATCGGGTGCTGCCGGCGCGTCCGGCGCATCCGCGACGCCGGCCGAGCTGCCGAACGACACGCAGTCGACCGAGATCCGCAAGGCGACCCAGGATGCCGCCGCGTACATCCGCGGCCTCGCGCAGTTGCGCGGACGCAATGCCGAATGGGCCGAGCGCGCGGTGCGCGAAGCCCTGAGCCTGTCGGCGAACGAGGCGCGCGCGCAGCATGTCGTCGACCTGATCGCCCAAGACCCGGCCGACCTTGCCCGCAAGCTCGACGGCCGCGCCGTGACGACGACCGCCGGCACGCTGCACCTCGCGACCGCGCATGCGCCGCTCGTCGTGCTGGCGCCCGACTGGCGCAGCCGTTTCCTGTCGATCATCGCCGATCCGAACGTCGCGCTGATCCTGCTGACGATCGGCATCTACGGGCTGTTCTTCGAATTCGCGAACCCCGGCTTCGTGCTGCCGGGCGTCGCCGGCACCATCTGCCTGCTGATCGGGCTGTTCGCGATGCAGTTGCTGCCGATCAGCTATGCGGGCCTCGGGCTCGTGCTGCTCGGTCTCGGCTGCCTCGTCGCCGAGGCGTTCCTGCCGACCTTCGGCGTGCTCGGTTTCGGCGGAATCGTCGCATTCACGATCGGCGCGCTGATGCTGATCGACACCGACGTGCCCGGCTACGGCATTCCGTGGCCGGTGATCGTCGGCCTCGCGCTCGGCGGCGGGCTGCTCGTCGCCGGCGTGTCGAGCGTCGCGCTGAGCGCGCGGCGACGGCCGGTGGTGACGGGCGCCGAGGCGATGGTCGGCAGCATCGGCGAAGTGATCGACGACGGCCTGCACGCCGACCAGCCGCAGGGTGCGGCCGGCCCCGCACCGTCGGCGGCGGGCTGGGCGCGCGTGCACGGCGAGCGCTGGCGCGTCGCGAGCAGCACGCCGCTGGCCGCGGGTTGCCGCGTGCGCGTCACCGGCCGCCAAGGGCTGACGCTCACCGTCGCGCCGCTCTACGACGCGCCGTCACACGAACAACAACACCAGGGAGCACCGTCATGATGGGCTACACGTTTGGCTTCAGCAGCGTCCTGATCGTCTTCATCGTGGTGCTCGTCGCATCGTCGATCCGCATCTTCCGCGAGTACGAGCGCGGCGTCGTCTTCATGCTCGGCCGGTTCTGGAAGGTGAAGGGGCCGGGGCTCGTGCTGATCATCCCGATCGTCCAGCAGGTCGTGCGGATCGATCTGCGCACCGTCGTGTTCGACGTACCCGCGCAGGACGTGATCACGCGCGACAACGTGTCGGTGAAGGTCAATGCGGTCGTGTATTTCCGCGTCGTCGATCCGGAGAAGGCCGTGATCCAGGTCGCGCGCTTCTTCGAGGCGACGAGCCAGCTCGCGCAGACGACGCTGCGCGCGGTACTCGGCAAGCACGAACTCGACGCGTTGCTCGCCGAACGCGAGCAGTTGAATGCCGACATCCAGAAGACGCTCGACGCGCAGACCGATGCGTGGGGGATCAAGGTGTCGACGGTCGAGATCAAGCACGTGGACCTGAACGAAACGATGATCCGTGCGATCGCGCGGCAGGCCGAGGCCGAACGCGAACGGCGCGCGAAGGTGATTCACGCGGAAGGTGAATTGCAGGCGTCGGAGAAGCTGCTGCAGGCGGCGCAGCGGCTTGCGCAGCAGCCGCAGGCGATGCAGTTGCGCTACCTGCAGACGCTGACGACGATCGCGGCGGACAAGAATTCGACGATCGTGTTTCCGCTGCCGGTCGATCTGCTGAGCGCATTGCTGGATCGGTTGGGCCCGCCACGCGAGCATTGAGACGCGCGGGTGCCGGCCCGCGCGACGCCGCGGCCGATGCCGACGGGCGCCCAAGGCCGCGACGGCCCGGCGCCCGGCCCGCGTCAGGCCAGCAGCTTGCGCTCGGTCTTGCCGTACTTGATCGACTTCTCGTCCGGAACCATCAGGCCCGTGTGCTCGTCGCGGCCCTGCAGCAGGAAGCGCGCATCCGGGTTGCCGATCTGTTCGGCCGCGAGCTTGCTGTCCGCGCCGATCTCGCCCTTCTTCATCCGGTTGACGATCACGCCGGCCGCGGTGTCCTTGAAGTCGCGCAGCATCCACGCGTCGCCGTCGCTGTCGCCGAACACCAGCAACGGGCCATAGCCCTTCTTCGATGCAAGGACGTTGCGGATACCCACCGTCTTGCCGGGCCCCCAGTTGAAATGCCAGCCGGCCGGATAGACGCTCGTGTACTTGCCGTCCTGCATGTCGAGACGCAGGCCGATCACGTTCTCGGGCGCCACGCCGTAGCCATAGTTCGGATTGCCGGCGAATACGCGCACGACATCGTCGAGCGACGCGGTACTCACGTACACGTCGATGCCGTTCGCACGCAGCGTATGCATCACCGCGCGGATTTCCTCGTGAATGCGGATGCCGTGGAAATGCGTGTCGGCCACCACGCCGGCCTTGCCCGGCAGCGCCTTCGGGCTTTCGTAGCGGACCTTGCGCAGCGCGTCGCCGATACCGTAGTTGTTCGACGCTTCGGCCATCGCCTGCAGCTCGGCGGTCGTCATGTTCTGGTAGAAGTAGATGATCCACTTGTAACCGACTTCGAGCGGATGCGTGTCGCAGATCGCGTCGTACATGAAGTACAGCTTCGCGCGAAAATCCTTGAACTGGTCGGTCTCGCGAATCTCGTCGAGGCTCTTGTCGCCGCCGAAACCCTTGTAGTTCGCATGGAGCCAGCGGTAGTCGGACTCGACGTCGGCGGCGAGATCCTCCATCGTCACCGGCTTGCCGTCGACGGTCGTGTAGTCCTTCATGAATGCGCCCTTCGGCACGTCCTTCCACATCACGCCGACGAACTCTTCCGGCGTCAGCTTGTACTGCAGATGGTTGATCTGGTACATCAGCAACGCCTCTTCACAGTCGTTCATGATGCACGTGTTGTCCCAGTCGAACACCGCATACGGACGGCGCTTTCCGTCGTAGCGCGCGCTCGCGACGCCATGCCGGTCGAGCACTGCCTGCAGGCGCGCGGCGTTGAACGGCGACCAGCGGCCCGGGTCGAGCGCGTCCGGCGCGGTCGCGCTCTTCGCGCCGGCCATGCCGGCCTTGAGCATCAGCGGCGTCGCGGCGGTCGCCGCGGCAAGGGTGTTCATGAACTGGCGGCGTTGCATGGTCTGTCTCCGTGGAAAGATCGAATCGGCTTCGGTCGCCGCCCCGCGCGACGCGCGGCACGGCGAAGCCGCGAAGGCTTCGAATCGGGGGCGAATGATGTGACGAAATTATTTCGGCAATTTGACAGCGTCGCGCCGCGACACGACGGAGAGTTGATCCGGCGCGACATGCCGGGCCGGCGCCGCAACCGCGCGACGCGCGCCGGCCGGCTCCGCCGCCCGCGACACGTGCGCTGCGGCAGCCATCCGGCCCCGAGCGCCGGAAACCTAGAGCTTCCCCTCCATTTCGGCCCTTCATTAGGAGAAATCCTCATCTCCGGGGGCTGGCGTGCCACGTCGAACCGGCTATGATGATTACATTACTCAATGACACATTAAATGCTGGCTGAATAGTTCGCCCCGGGTTCTCCGGCGGATGCATTCCGGATCAGCGCCGAAGCCTTGCACCGGACCCACGTCGCGCCAACGCGCGAACGCGGGCCGACACACGGAGACGCCTCATGGCCGCCACCCCCCCGTTGCCGGAAGTCCACCTCGACGAGCTGCCGCAATTCCGCGCGGTCCAGCAGCTTGCCTACCGCTGCGTCGAAACCGTCGGCGCGATGCTCTACCCCGGCATCACCGAGAAGGAGGCCGCGCGCCTCCTGACCGAATGGCTGCGGGACCACGGCGTGCACGACTGGCTGCACAAGCCGTTCGCGTGGTTCGGCGACCGCACCGCATTCGAGGGCTTCTCCGGCCTGAAGCACCTGGGCGGCTTCAACCTCGCGTTCTTCCCGAGCAACCGCCAGCTCGAGACCGACATGCCCGTGATTCTCGACGTCGCGCCCGTGCTGAACGGGATCGTCGCGGACGTCGGCTACGCGCACTGCCTCGGCCAGAACCCGATCCTCGAACAGCTGCAGGACGACCTGATGGACCATCGCGACCTGATCGTGCGGCTCGTGAAGGCGCGCCGCCCGATGGCCGAGGTCGCGCAGGCGGTCGACGCGCTGTGCCGCCGCCAGGGCGTCGAACCGCGCCACAAGGCCTATCCGTTCAAGGTGCTCGCGCATCGCGTCGCGAGGATCCACAAGCTGTCGAAGCCGCGCTTCGTCGCGCGCTTCGGGCTGAACGCGACGCGCAACCTGCTGCTCGACCAGGGCCGCGCGGCGAAGCAGCAAGGCTGGTCGCCGTTGTGGTCGATCGACCGCCGCTCCGAGCATGCGCCCGTGCCGGGCCTGTGGGCGGTGGAGCCGCATCTCGGCTTCGGCGGCGTCGGCGCGAAATTCGAGGAACTGCTGGTGATCACCGACGACGACGCGTACTGGCTCGACGACGACCTGCCGCATGTGCGCCGCTGGCAGCGCCGCCAGGCCGAACGCGCGCCGGCCGTCGCGACCGCGCAGGCCGCCGCCTGACGCGCACGCCTCGCCCCTTTCTCCCGAATCCCTGAACGACGGACTCACGATGCAGCCTCTTTCCGACGAAGCGCCGCTGGCCCTGTTCGAATCGGTTCACAGCGAGACGGCCGTCGCCTCCGGCGACCTGACGCTCGCGGTCCGAACCTGGGGCGACCCGGCCCGCTCGCCGGTCGTGCTCGTGCACGGCTACCCCGACGACAGCAGCGTCTGGCAGCAGGTCGCGCCGCTGCTCGCGCGCAAGCACTACGTGATCGCCTACGACGTGCGCGGCGCGGGCCTGTCCGGCGTGCCGAAGCGCACGGCCGACTACCACCTCGCGAAGCTGACCGACGACTTCGTTGCGGTGATCGACGCGCTCTGCCCCGGCCGCGCGGTGCATCTGATCGCGCACGACTGGGGCTCGATCCAGGGCTGGGAATTCGTCACCGATCCGCGGCTCGCCGGCCGCATCGCGTCGTACACGTCGTGCTCGGGGCCGTGCCTCGACCACGTCGGCTTCTGGCTGCGCGAACGCGTGCTGCACCCGACGCCCGCGTCGCTGGCCAGGCTCGGCGGCCAGCTCGCGCGCTCGTGGTACGTGTACCTGTTCCACCTGCCGTTCATCCCCGAGCTCGGCTGGCGGCTGTGGCTCGGCCGCGCGTGGCCGGGCCTGCTGCGCCGGGTCGAGCAGACCCCGGCCGCGCCGCGCGCGACGCAGGCCGACGACGGCGCGCGCGGCGTGCGCCTTTATCGCGCGAACTTCATCCGCTGCCTGTTCGCGCCGCGCGAGCGCTACGCGCACGCACCGGTGCAGACGATCGTGCCGCTCGGCGACAAGTACGTGAGCCCGGCGCTGTCCGAGAACCTGTCGCGCTGGGTGCCGCAGTACTACCGCCGTGAAGTCGCGGCCGGCCACTGGCTGCCGCTCGCCGATCCCGCGCGCTTCGCGGGCCTCGCCGAACAGTTGATCGACGCAGTCGAATCGGGCGACGAGCCGCCCGCGCTCGCGAACGCACGCCGCCGCGCCACCAGCGGCCGCTTCAGCGGCAAGGTCGCGGTCGTCACCGGCGCCGGCAGCGGCATCGGCCGCTGCGCGGCACTGGCGTTCGCCCGTGAAGGCGCGACGGTGGTTGCGTGCGACATCGATCTCGCGAGCGCCGAGCGCACCGCGCTGCTGCTCGGACTGACCAGCGCGCCGGCACACGCGAAACGCGTGGACGTCGGCGCCGCCGACGAGATGGAAGCGCTCGCCGCGTGGGTCGGCAGCGAACTCGGCGGCGCGGACATCGTGATCAACAACGCGGGCATCGGCATGGCCGGCGGCATCCTCGACACGAGCGAGCGGCACTGGGAGCGCATCCTGCACGTGAACCTGTGGGGCGTGATCCACGGCTCGCGGCTGTTCGCGCAACAGATGGCCGCGCGCGGGACCGGCGGCCACATCGTCAACACCGCGTCGGCCGCCGCGTTCGGCCCGTCGCGCGACCTGCCCGCCTACGCGACGACGAAGGCCGCCGTGCTGATGCTCAGCGAATGCATGCGCGCGGAACTCGCCGAGAAAGGCATCGGCGTGACGGCCGTGTGCCCGGGCTTCGCGGAAACCGGAATCATGGCGTCGACGCACTACGCGGGCGCCAACGCACAGGACGAGGCACGGCTGCGCAAGCGCGCGACGAAGCTTTACCAGATGCGCGGCCTGAAGCCGGAAACCGTCGCGCAGGCGATGGTCGACGGCGTGCTGCGCAACCGGCCGGTCGTGGCGGTGGGCACCGAGGCGCACGCGCTGAGCTTCGTCGGCCGCTTCATGCCGTGGCTCGGCCGGATGCTCGCCCGCGTCAGCATGGCATCGCATTGACGGCGCAGACCGTCGCACAGGAACGGAGACACAGATGACCGCTACCGCCGACTATCACAAGATCAAGGCCCGGCACGTGAAGTTCGACTTCAGCGACACGCCGATCACCTGGGTGCCGAACGACCCGGGCAGCACGCACATCATCAACACGCTGAACCTGCTGTTCCCGGAAGGCGAGCTGTGGTTCTGCCGCGTGTACAACAAGGCGCTGCCGCACATCACCGACGCGCGCCTGCGCGACGAAGCCGAAGGTTTCCTGCGCCAGGAAGCGGTGCATTCGCGCTCGCACGGCGGCGTGCTCAAGCATTACTACGACCGGCACGGGATCGACACGAAGCCATTCACGCAGAAGCTGAACTGGCTGTTCACGCGCGTGCTGGGCGAAGCGCCGTTCGGGCTGAAGATCGGCCACACGCGTTTCTGGCTGCGGCAGCAGCTCGCGGTGATCGCGTCGCTCGAGCATTTCTTCGGCTATCTCGGCAACTGGGTGCTCAACGCGCACGGACTCGACGAAGGCCATGCCGACCCGACGATGGTCGACCTGCTGCGCTGGCACGGCGCGGAGGAAGTCGAGCACCGGACCGTCGCGTTCGACATCTACAACCACATGGGCGGCAACTACCCGGAGCGCTGCGTGCACATGGCGTTCGTGATCGTGCTGCTGCTCTACTTCATCACGACCGGCGCGAAGTTCATGTACCGGCGAGATCCCGCCGCCGGCCGCTATCCGGGTTTCGTGCTCGCGTGGTGGAAGGGTTCGCGGCGCGGGCACCTGCCGTCGTTCTGGAAAGTGATCGGCGCGGCGCTGCGCTATTTCAAGCCAGGCTATACGCCGCACCACGAAGGCTCGACCGAGCAGGCGCTCGCGTATCTGGCGCGCTCGCCGGCCGCGCAGGCGGCCGCGCACGGCGGCAACTGGGGCACGACGAAGGGTGCTTGAGCGGGTTCGCCAACGGCTTCGTCAACGGCTTCGTCAACGGCTTCGTCACGGCCTCGGCGGGCAGCGCCCGCCGAAATGCGTACAATCGCGGCTTCATTTCCCGGAGGTGCCGCGATGGCCATGAAGAAAACCGATCTAGAAAAGAACAAGGCGCTCAAGCTGACGCACGCGATGAAGCAGTCGAGCTCCGCGCGTTTCGGCAAGGGCGCCGACGAAGCGGCGAAGCTCGATCGCCGCGCGCAGCGCAAGCTCGACCAGGAACAGGGCCTCGTGCCGTTCGCGTGCAAGCTCAACGCCGACCTCGTCGAACAGCTGAAGGCGCGCGCCGCCACGCATCCGGACGGCATGACGGGCCTGCTGTCCGAACTGCTCGTCAACGGCCTCGCCCAGCGCGACGCATGACACGCCACGCATCTCGAAAATAGTCGTTGACAACGCCGTACGACATCGACAAACTCGTTCGCATGCCTACGTTCAAGCTCATCGCCATCGCGAATCATTGCCCGGTGAACATTCGAAAGAATGGATCACGGGAGGCGCTTGTGCGTTAGCATCCGAGCAGTACCGCATGTCACACAAGGCCTCACCGGAAACGGATGAGGCCTTTTTGTTCTGGTGCGCGTCATCCGTCCGGCTCAACGAATGGAGCAGACGATGGACCAGGCAAGCCCGTTGTTCGACCGTCCCGATTCGCGCCGCGTCGGCGCGATCGCGTTACCCACTGTCGTGATCCGCTTCGCGGTCGCGCCGCGCACGACCCTGACCTGGCGCGCGCCGAGCGATGCGGAGATTCGTGCGCACGGCGCGCCGCTGTGGATCACGCGGCCGCCGAGCGTCGACGACTACTGGGTACAACCCGGCGACGTGCTGCGCATCGCGCGCGGCGATCGCATCTGGCTCGGCACCGATGACGACCGAGCCGCCGAAGCGTCGATCACGACGGCGTACACGCGGCGCGGCGAACGGCTGAGACGCACGCTTGCGCGAATGCAACGTTTGCTCGTCGGACGATGGCGAAGGCGGGATTGACGATGCGCGGTCACGCGCAACGGGATACCGGGACGCGCGGAATCAACGCATCCGGAAACGGACGCACCCGCGGCGCAATGCGTCGCGGGTGCGCATCGAATGACGCGGCACGCGCGTGCGTGCCGCGAGCGATCGCGCGCCGTGCGCAACCGTCACATGCATCGCATGCATCGCGTGCATCAGGTGCTGGCGGCGAGACGCGGGCCCGTGCTGCGGGGTGTGGAATCAAGGTCGGGGCGTTGCGCCGCCTGCGAGGTCACCCACGGGTCGATGCCTTGCTTTTGCACCTCCTCGAGAAATGACACCCGTGTACGCCAGTAATCCGCTTGTAATTTCGCATCGATGACGCGCTGTTCGGCTGCGAACAGTTCCATGCGCGCCGTCACGAGCATCGACGCAGCGGTTTTTTCCGGCGTGGGGGCGTGCCGCATCGCCCAACGGCTGATCCAGTTCAACATGCTGACCTCCGGGATGACGGACGAACCCGCATCGGGCAATCGCAATCGGTCGCGCCTGCCCGAATGCGCAACGACCGTTACCGCACTTCACCGCCTGGCCTGCACGGACTGCGACTCCCCCGCGTCGGCAACAACGGACCGGCGTGTGTGCGCGGTGTATCTATCCTAGAAAGACTTGCCGGTTAACGCGATGACGTCTTGCAATCTTTTACACAGAAACCACAGTCGGGCCCGTATCGCGAAATGACAGTTGCGGACCCGACGGCTTCGGCGCAGGATAGCCCGATATCTGAAACCGCCTGGACTGACGAATCGCCGCTGCACGCCGCTGCGCACCCGCGCCGGCCATGTGCGTGCGTTCGCGCACGCGTTGCGCCCGTCCTGCGTTCACCCGGCATGCGGGCGCGCCATCGCAGTCGCATGTCGTCACAAGTCGTCGGCGGCCTCGCGCCGCATGTCGATCATGCCGTTGCGCCCGCATCGGCCGGCACGGCCCGCCATCGAATCGTTTCCATCGCTTCTACCCGCCCGCTTCGTCCGAACCGGTAAAATGCGCGCCTTCCTCGCGCGGCCGGCCTGTCCGACCGTTCGCGCGAACGCAGCCGATCGTGCCCCGCAACTATATCGTCCGAGCTATCCGCGCTATTACAATCCGCCGATAGCGTGGCAATAGTGGCTGGTTACAGTAGGCCGGCCTCGCGCTGCCCTACAACAATTCGGCACCAACAACAAGCAACACGACATCCCGACCGGAGAAACGTCTTCATGGAATCCATCAAGCGGTATTTCGGCTTCGCTGAAGCCGGCACCGACTTCCGCACCGAAATACTCGCGGGCGTCACCACGTTCCTGACGATGGCCTACATCATCTTCGTCAACCCCGCGATCCTCGGCGATGCCGGCATGCCGAAGGAATCCGTGTTCGTCGCGACCTGCCTCGTCGCGGCGCTGGCGTCGATCATCATGGGGCTGTACGCCAACTACCCGATCGCCTGCGCGCCCGGCATGGGCCTGAACGCGTATTTCGCGTACACGGTCGTCAAGGGGATGGGCTTCACGTGGCAAGCCGCGCTCGGCGCGGTGTTCATTTCGGGCTGCCTGTTCCTGCTGGTCACGCTGTTCCGCGTGCGCGAGGCGATCGTCAACGGCATTCCGAAATCGCTGCGCATTTCGATCACCGCCGGCATCGGCCTGTTCCTCGGCATCATCTCGCTGAAGACCTCGGGCGTGATCGTGGGCAGCCCGGCCACACTCGTCACGCTCGGCGACCTGCACAAGCACGACACGATCCTCGCGATCATCGGCTTCTTCACGATCGTCACGCTCGACCACCTGCGCGTGCGCGGCGCGATCCTGATCGGCATCATCGGCGTCACGGTCCTGTCGTTCTTCTTCGGCGACAACCAGTTCCACGGCGTGTTCTCCGCACCGCCGTCGATCGACGCGACGCTGTTCAAGCTCGACATCGGCGCCGCGCTGTCGACCGGCATCATCAACGTGATCCTCGTGTTCTTCCTCGTCGAACTGTTCGATGCGACCGGCACGCTGATGGGCGTCGCGAACCGTGCGGGCCTGCTCGTCGAAGGCAAGATGCACCGCCTGAACAAGGCGCTGCTCGCCGACAGCACCGCGATCGTCGCGGGCTCGGTGCTCGGTACGTCGTCGACCACCGCGTATATCGAAAGCGCGTCGGGCGTGCAGGCCGGCGGCCGCACGGGCGTGACGGCCATCACCGTCGCCGTGCTGTTCCTCGCGTGCCTGTTCATCGCGCCGCTCGCCGGCGTCGTGCCGGGCTATGCCACGGCACCGGCACTGCTGTACGTGTCGTGCCTGATGCTGCGCGAAATGGTCGACGTGCCGTGGGACGATGCGACCGAAGCCGTGCCGGCCGCGCTGACCGCACTGCTGATGCCGTTCACGTACTCGATCGCGAACGGCGTCGCGTTCGGCTTCATCGCGTACGGCGGCCTGAAGCTGCTGACGGGCCAGGCCCGCACGGTCAAGCCGATCGTGTGGATCATCGCGGCCGTGTTCCTGTTCCGCTTCTTCTATCTCGGCAGCGAGTGACGCGCGCGCTCCGGTGCGCCGCATGATGAAAAAACGCCACCTTCCGGTTTAACGCCGTTCAGTTGCGGTTCCTGTCGAGGAACCGAACGGAATCGCGAGAAGGACGGACCTTGACGACCCGGTCGCATGTGCGGCCGGGTCGTTTCACATGCGCGCCCGGCAAGGACGCACGCCCGCGGGTGAACGTCCCGCCGCAGGCGGGTCGCTGCGAAACCCGTTCATCACGGCGACCAACCCCGCTCGATAACCGGGCGGGGCAGTCCGGGTTCAATTGAGAAACCGGTTTCGGCTTGCCGATTCGTGGTATGGACAAGCCGAAACCGGTATGGCGAGTTTTGCAGCCGTGCTTCGACTGTCGGCGAAGCAGCGGAAAAAGCCGTCCGAACGCCTGATGCCGTTCGGTGAAGCACTGAACGGCATGACACCGTCGGGTGGCGTTTTCGTTTGGGTAAACGCATGGTACGGGCGACGTCAGGTCACGCGTCCGCCTGCCCGAGCACCCAGCGCGCGAAGGTCTGCAGCGGCCCGTCGCTTAACTCCAGCGCTTCCGGCAACACGAGACAGAAGCGCTTGACCACGTTTCGACCGTCCGGCCAGGGTGCCGCGAGCAACCCTTGCGCGATCTCGGTTTCGACATAGAGGCGCGGCACCAGCGCGACGCCCAGCCCGGCCAGGGCCGCCGCGATCAGCATCGAGTAAAGATCGTAGCGCGCGCCGGCGGCCGGATTGTTCACCGGCAACCCCGTCTCCTGCACGTACGCCGACCACGCATCGGGCGCCTGACGCTTGTGCAGGCGCGGCAGCGTGCCCAGCAACGCATCCGGCTGCCCGCCCGCGAGCAGCGACGGATGGCAGACCGGCACCAGCACCTCCTCGCACAACCGGTACGCATGCATGCCGGCCCACGCCGGATGCTCGAAGTGAATCGCCGCATCGAAGCCGCTGCCGGCCAGCACGAACGGCTCGGCGCGATCGGCGAAATGCACCGTGATGTTCGGATGCTGCGTCTGGAAGCCCTTGAGCCGTGGAATCAGCCAGCGCGTCGCGAACGTCGGGGTCACGGCGATATCGATGCTGCCGCCGTCGCCGGGCTGCCCCATCATGTACTGGCTGTCGCGCTCGAGCCGGTCCAGCACTTCGCGCACCTGCGCCGCGTAGCGCACGCCGTTCGGCGCCACCCGCACGCGGTTGCCGACCCGCTCGAACAGCGCCACGCCAAGAAACGCCTCCAGCCGGCCGATCTGCCGGCTGATCGCGCCTTCCGTCAACGCCAGCTCGTCGGCGGCGCGCGCGAAGCTCCCATGCCGCGCCGCGGCCTCGAATGCCATCAGTGCCGAATTGCTCGGAATCCTGCGTCGCGTCACGTTTTCTCCCGGTCCGACCGGCGACGGTCATAGCTTGATCAAATATCAATGAACGGTGACGAATCATCGTTTTTCGCCCATTCGTTCGCTCATTATCATGACAAAAAATCAACCCGTCGAGCCAGCCGATCGATCCCGAAGGCCCGCTCGCTACCCGTGGAGATGTGATGATCTATGCCGTTGAATGCAGCATCGCCGAGCCAGCCGTCGAAGCCGAGTGGAACGACTTCTACAGCCGCGTCAAACTGCCGGCGCTGATCTCCGTATCCGGCTTCCGCACGTCGCAACGCTTTCGCGCCCGCGGCGGCAACGGCCCCGTCTACCTCGCGCTGCATACGATCGACGGCCCCGACGTGCTGACGTCGGCCGAGTATCGCGACAAGGGCGGCGGCAATTTCGCGCGCTGGCAGCCGCACATCGTCGCGTGGCGCCGCAACGTGTACGACAGCGCGGCACCCGCGCCGGCCGTTTCCGGCAATCAGTGGCTGGCCGTTTGCGACGACGCCGCCCCGTTCGCGCGGGCAGGTATCGCCGCCACGGCCATGCATGCGATCTCGCTGGACCGCCAGCCGGCCGCTCGCTGGCTGGCGGTCCTCGATCACGATCAGGCGCGGCTCGCGTCCGATGCGTCCGGCGCCGCGATCCGGCTCTATGCGCCGATGGGCGACCGGCTCGTCAGCGCGGCGGCGGCAGAAGCGGCGGCGTCTGCGTCGGCGGCAGCGACCGCACGCTGACGGGAGCCCGGCCATGCCCAGCGTCACGATTTTCATCCCCGAGGCGAGCATGCCGTCCAACGCGGTGCTCGACGCGCTGTCATCGGCCTGCGAGACGCTCTGCACCGATGTGTTGAGTGCCGCACCCGGCACGATCCACGTCGCGTACGTTCCGGTCCGGCACGGCTGCGGGCATCCGGTCAGCGCGGAGATTCGCTTTCGCATCGCATCATTTCGCACCACTGAATTGATGAATCGGTTCATGACCGAGCTGGATCGCGAAATTCTTCACCACACCGGATTCGTCGCCCGCATCCGTTGCTTCGGCCACGACACGCCACACCTTCACGCCCGACATTGACCCATGAGCGCACCCATTTCCCGCCCTTCGTTCCCGCGCCGTCAGGTCGGCGATTTCTCGGTGACCGCGATCAGCGACGGCACGCTGACGGCCGGCCTCGATCTGCTGTCGAACATCGACGTCGACGACGCGACCGGCATCATGCACCGGGCCGGCATGCACGCACCGTCCGACGTCAACATCAACTGCTACGTGATACACGGGAACGGCCGCACCGTACTGGTCGACACCGGTGCCGGCGGCATCCGGAACTGGGGCGGACTGCTGCGTCCGTCGCTGTGGCAAGCCGGCATCGATGCGCGCGACATCGACACGGTCCTGCTGACGCACGCGCATCCCGACCACATCGGCGGCCTGCTCGACACCGACGGGCGGCCGGCCTTTCCGCAAGCGGAGGTGCTCATTCACGAACGGGAACGTGCGTTCTGGCTGGACGACGACGCGTACCAACGAGCAAGCGAGCGAGCACGCGTCAATTTCCGGATCGCGCGGCGCACGTTCGACGCCTGCCAGGCTCGGCTACGCACCATCGAGGCAGGCGACGTGCTGCCTGGCATCGTCGCGGTGCCGCTGCCGGGGCACACGCCCGGCCACACCGGCTATCGCGTCGAATCGCTGGGTGAGCGCCTGCTGATCTGGGGTGATCTCGTGCATTTCGCGCCGATTCAGGTCGCTCGCCCCGACGTGTCGATCGCGTTCGATCATGATCCGTCGCAGGCATCCGCGACGCGCGCGGCAACGCTCGCCGAAGTTGCTTCGGACAACCTGCCGATTGCGGGCATGCACCTCGCCGACACCGGCTTCGCACGCATCGCGCGCGCGAACGGCGCAACCGACGGCGCGTATGCGCTCATCGGGGCGGATTAAGCGAAACGGAACGCAGGGATGCCCTCGCGGCTCACGACGCGCGAATCGTGGCGCAAATCGGCCCGCGCAAGCGGAACACCCGCGGGCGGGCGCCGATATGACACGGGCGCCGGTATCCGGCGCCCGCTCCGTCGCTGCCCGGTCGTCCGGCTCAGCGCCAGTTCGCTTCGTAGAAGCGCACGTAGCCGCTGCGCAGCGTCACGCATTGCGCGCGCGTCTCGGACAGCAACCGCCGTGCGGCTGCCTCGATACGCTCGCGATGCTGATCGTACGCACCGACCATGTCCTCGAAGCGCGGCGATGCCGCACCGAAATGATCCTCCAGCGCCTCGGCGGTGATCTGACATTGGACGCGCTCGCCATTGACCAGCGCCGTGAAACCAAGCATCAGGTCGCGCCCCGAATATTCGGGCTTCTCATTCGTGAAATGAATCTGCATGGGAGCCGCCTATCGTCCGGTAGAAAGCAAATGACCGCGTCCGTCGTCCGCTACCGGCCGGACGAAAATGTACGCGGGCTCGCCGGCAGAGGCATGATCCACGGGGTATGGCGCGAACAACAATGCATGCCGGTTGCCTTCCACTTTAGACGGTTTCGCGCAGGAGGCAAAATTTGCGATGTGCGTCGTTCCGACGCGCATTTCCTCTGACCAGCGCGACATCCGGCACCGCTTGCCGAACGGCGTCAGTGAGGATCGGAGGGCCAGATGTTCAGCGCGATCGCGGCGGTCGTGGCGCCCGCCGCGATCGCGGCCGCCCCGTATTGCACCGCGTCGCTCAGGTCGAACAGCAGACCATGGATCGCCACGGCGATACCGCCCAGCATGATGAAGGTGGCGATGGCCGCCAGCACGACTCTTAGTTCCGTCCGAACCATGATGCGTCTCCCGAACGGATGCATGTCGCGTCGCATGCATGTTGCAATGCAGAACACGGCGCGTGCGTATTCCACTTCCATCATTGCAGGCGGGTGCTTAAAAGCAAGGGGTTTTTGTACGCAGTCGCACAACGCGCGCGGCGCTTGTATGATGAGGCGATATCGACGGCGGCGGCCCGGGTGGCGGATGGTGCGGTGCGGAGCGTCAGGGTGGGTCGACTGTGAAGCGTGGGGTTCAAGCGAGCGCTGAAGCGCCGATTTGGGGCGACCGCGAAGCATGGGGCCCAAGCGAGCGCTGAAGCGCCGACTTGGACCGACCGCGAAGCATGGGGCCCAAGCAAGCGCTAAAGCGCTAACTGGGGCCGACCGCGAAGCATGGGGCCCCAGTAAGCGCTAAAGCGCTAACTGGGGCCGACAGGAGACAAGACATGCCTCAACCTTTCGTGCTGCCCGCCACCGCGGGCCGCATCGACCTGCTCGCGCAGGCGCATGCCCGTTCGACCGCGGTCGGCCTGCGCGCCAACGAGCGCCCCGATTTCTCGCCGCTGTCGCGACTCGCGCTGCGCGAACTGCTCGACACGAACCACGCGCTGTTCGCACACGCGCGCCCGGTGATGGAGAACCTCCACGCGCAGATCGCCGACACGCAAAGCCTCGTGCTGCTCACCGACGCCGACGGCGTGATCCTGCACAGCATCGGCGACGCGGACTTCATCGAGAAAGCGAACCGCGTCGCGCTGTGCACCGGCGTGTCGTGGGCCGAAGGCGCACGCGGCACCAACGCGATCGGCACCGCGCTCGCCTCGGGCCAGGCGGTGGCCGTGCATGGGTCCGAACACTTCCTGCGCGCGAACCATATCCTCACCTGCTCGTGCGCGCCGATCATCGACCCGTTCGGCCGCACGCTCGGCACGCTCGACGTGAGCGGCGACCCGCGCGGCTTCAGCCCCCATACGCTCGCGCTGGTGCGGATGTCCGCGCAACTGATCGAGAACCATCTGTTCGCGAACCAGTGCGCGGAAGCGCTGCGGCTGCGCTTCCACGCCCACGAGGATTGCGTCGACTCGCTGTTCGCCGGGCTCGTCGCATTCGGCCCCGACGGCGGGCTGATCGCCGCGAACCGCAGCGCGCAATTCCAGCTCGGCGCGACGTTCGATGCATTGCAACATCAAGGCTGCGATGCGCTGTTCGGCATGCACTTCGGCCAGCTCGCGCAGCAGGCGGCCCGCGCGCCCGGCGCGCCGTTCCGCCTCACGCTGTCGACCGGCGTGCGCGTGCTCGCACGCTGCGAATTCGCGGAAGCGCACAAGACGACCGTCGCCGTCAC
The DNA here is from genome assembly GCF_905339595.1 of Burkholderia sp. BCC1977. NCBI lineage: Bacteria > Pseudomonadati > Pseudomonadota > Betaproteobacteria > Burkholderiales > Burkholderiaceae > Burkholderia > Burkholderia sp. BCC1977. Next base: position 26,341 of record NZ_CAJPGQ010000039.1, on the reverse strand, counting down.
GCCGCCCGCGCCGGCCGTGCGCACGCGGGCGCCGGACCCCGACGCGATCACGCTCGCGACGCTCGACACCGGCGATGCGCGGATGGCCGCCGTGCTCGAACGCGTCGCGAAGATCCGCGGACGCGACCTGCCGTTGCTGATCCTCGGCCAGACCGGCACCGGCAAGGAATGGCTCGCGCGTGCGCTGCACCAGGCATCGCCGCGCGCGGACGGCCCGTTCGTCGCGGTCAACTGCGCGGCGCTGCCGGATTCGCTGATCGAGGCCGAACTGTTCGGCTATGAGGACGGCGCCTTCACCGGCGCGCGCAAGCGCGGCAGCCCCGGCAAGATCGTGCAGGCCGACGGCGGCACGCTGTTTCTCGACGAAATCGGCGACATGCCGCTCGCGCAGCAGGTCAGGCTGATGCGCGTGCTGCAGGAGCGCGCGGTGATGCCGCTCGGCGGCGCACGCGCGGTGCCGGTCGACGTGCGCGTGGTCTGCGCGACCCACCGCGACCTGCGCGCGATGATCGCCGAAGGCACCTTCCGCGAAGACCTGTTCTATCGGATCAACGGGCTCGCGGTCACGCTGCCGCCGCTGGCCGCGCGCACCGACCTGCCCGCGCTGGTCGAGCGGATCCTCGCGCGACTGGCGCACAGCGAACCGATGCCGAGCCGCCTCGCGGCCGACGTGCTCGACGCGTTCATGCGGCACCGCTGGCCCGGCAACCTGCGGCAAATGACCAACGTGCTGCGCACGGCCGGCATGCTCGCCGAAGACGAAGCCGAAATCACGCTCGCCCACCTGCCCGACGATTTCTGGCTCGACTGCGACGATGCGCCCGCGGCGGAAGCCGCACCGGCCGACACGCGCGAAGCGACGACGCTGCAGAGCCACCAGGCCGCGGTGATCGATGCGGTACTCGCGCGGCACGGCGGCAACGTCTCGGCCGCCGCGCGCGAGCTCGGGCTCGCGCGCAATACCGTGTACCGCTACCTGCGCCGGCACTGACACCCCCGGCCGGCTGCCCGACGGGCGCCGGCCGCATCGCCTTCGGGTATGCTTGGCGCTTGCCTTGTCTTGCCGCCGCGCCGCCGCCCGCTTCGACTCATGACCGATCCCGACCACCCGCCTCTCGTGCGCATCGAGCCGCTCGGCGCGACGTTCGACGCCCCCGACTCGCTGACGCTGCTCGAGGCCGCCGCGTTCGCACACGTCAGGCTGCCGCGCTCGTGCCGCAACGGCACGTGCCGAAGCTGCCTGTGCAGGATCGTCAGCGGCAGCGTACGCTATACGATCGAATGGCCGGGCCTGAGCCGCGAGGAAAAGGCCGACGGCTATACGCTGCCGTGCGTGGCCGTCGCGACCTCGGATGTCGTGCTCGACGTGCCCGACGCGGAGATGATCGACTGAACGCGGCGCGCGGCCGCGCGCCGTCCCGCAACGATGATGCCTGCCTGGAGAACGTCATGACCCAGTCAACCGACCGCATCGAGAAACAAGCCTTGCTCGCCGCGCCGCTGGCGCGCGTCTGGGAAGCCGTCAGCAATGCCGGGGAATTCGGCACCTGGTTCGGCGTGACGTTCGACGGGCCGTTCGTCGCCGACCAGCCGCTGTTCGGCCGCATCACGCCGACCCGCGTCGACGACGACGTCGCCAAGGCACAGGAGCCGTATGCCGGCACTGTGTTCGAAATCGTCGTCGATCGCGTCGAGCCGAAACAACTGTTCTCCTTTCGCTGGCACCCGTTCGCGATCAATCCGAACTTCGATTACACGTCCGAGCCGATGACGCTCGTCACGTTCGCGCTCGCCGAAACGAACGGCGGCACGCTGCTGACGGTCACCGAAACCGGTTTCGACCAGCTGATCGAAGCGCGCCGCGCGAAGGCGCGCGAGATGAACGATCAGGGCTGGGCCGCGCAGGTGACGCTGATCACGAAATATCTGGCGAAGCACGCGTGAACGCGCCGCCCGGCCCGCGCCGCGCGTCATGCCCGGTATCCGCGCGCCCGCATGCCCTCGCCGCGGGTGCGTGGCATAATCCGCTCCATCGTCGCCCCTACGCCACCCCGCGCATCGCATGTTGAGTCGTCGTTTCCGGAAGATCGTCAGTCTGATCGGGATGCTCGCCATCCTGATGACGGCGCTCGCGCCGACGATCTCGCAGGCGCTGACGACGCAAGACCGCGTCGACGCGCTGCTTGCCGGTTACTGCACGGCCGGTCCGGCCGGCGGCGACCACGCCGGCGATGCGTCGTCGAAGAGCCTGCAGGCCCATCTGCAGGCTTGCGGCTATTGCAGCCTGCTTGCCCATACGCCGGCCCTGCCCGCGCCCGAACTGACGTTCGCGGCCAACGTTCACCCGCTCCAGCATCGCGAAGCAACCCGCTTCGCAAGCCTGCGCCGCACGCTGCCGCTCACGGCCGCGCAACCGCGCGCCCCGCCGTTCACGTCCTGATTCGTCGTCGCCGCGCGTGATGCCATAGCGCATCGCGCCGTCCGCACGCGCCTGCGCGTGCATGCCGTGTCACGTTTCGAAGGACGATCATGCTCGACCGTATTGCTCGCGGCATCGTGCCGTGCGTGCGTGCGCCCGCTTCCGGCGGTCGCGCGTGCACGAGCGCACGAACGCGGGTCGAATGCATCGTTCTCCCTATCATTTCCAACCGGATCACCCCGTCATGAAAACTACTGCCTTCCTCCGCGGCGCACTCGTCGCACTCGGCTTCGTCGTCGCACAGGCCGCTCACGCGCATGCGCACCCGAAAACGCTGGAACCGGCCGCCGACGCCACGCTGTCGAGCGCGCCGCACGCGGTCACGATCGACTTCAGCGAAACGCTCGAACCCGCCTTCAGTTCGATCGCCGTCACCGACAGCCACGGCCAGCCGGTCGCCGACGGGAAATCCGCGGTCGACGCCGGTAACCGGAAGCGGATGAAGGTCGCGCTGGCGAACCTCGTGCCCGGCACGTACACGGTCACGTGGATCGCAGTCGCGAGCGACGGCCATCGCACGCAGGGCCACTACGCGTTCACGCTCAAGTAACGCACACGCTGCCCGCATGGCGCGCTTCCCTACCCGATCAGGAACACACACAATGAAACGCTCGATTCCGACCAGTCTGCTGTTTGCGCTGCTGGCGCTGCAGGCGCCCGCGACGTTCGCCGCGTCGTCCGTGCAGGCCGACGCATGCTGGATCCGCACGATGCCGGCGACGGTGCCGTCGTCCGGCTATTTCACGCTGAAGAACGACGGCGACAAGCCCGTCACGCTCACGGGCATCGACACGCCCGCGTTCGGGATGGCGATGATGCACGAGACGCAGACGGCCGGCAGCACCGCGAAGATGGTTCACGTCGAAGCGGTCGACGTGCCCGCGCACGGCACGGTGACCTTCCGGCCGAAGGGCTATCACGTGATGCTGGAGGAACCGCGCCAGCCCGTCGCGCCCGGCGCGAAGGTGCCGTTCCGGCTGCATTTCGCCGACGGCGCGACGGTGTCCGTGACCTGCGACGCGAAGGCGCCGTCCTACACCGGCCAGTAACGCCGCTTGCGCAACGACCGAAGGAGACGCACATGAGCAAGGAACGCCTGCCGCTGGCCGCGCTGATCGTCCGCTACCGGACGCCGCTGAATGTCGCCGTGTTGATCGCCTGCGGGTTATGGGCGGGGTGGATCGCGTGGATGACGCGGCCTTCCGCGATCGATTCGCCGTCGTCGATCGCCGCCTACTGCGTGCGCGACACGCGTTGACGCAGCGCGTCGGGGTGAAGCGCGCCGCCGTGGCATCATGCACGGATTCACCCCGACCGCAGAATCCGCCTTTCGGAGCGCCGCATGTCCATTCAGACCTGGATGCTGTTTGCCGCAGCCTATCTCGCGACGACGCTGTCGCCGGGCCCCAACGTGCTGCTCGTCATCCGCAACACGGTGCGCTACGGCTCGCGCGGCACCGCCGCGACGATCGCGGGCAACCTCGTCGCGCAAGGCGCGGTGGTCATGCTCGTCGCGCTCGGCGTCGGCGCGGTGCTGGCCGCGATGCCGCCGCTGTTCCTCGCGATGAAGATGGTCGGCGCCGCGTATCTGATCTTTCTGGGTATCCGGCAACTGCGCGGCAACCGCAACGCAGGTTCGCCGGACGGCAAGACCGCGATCGTCGAGCCCGATCGCAGGAAGCTGTTCCGTGAAGCGCTGTTCGTGTCGGGCAGCAACCCGAAGACGATGATCTTCCTGTCGGCGTTCATGCCGCAATTCGTCACGCACGATCGCCCGCTCGCGCTGCAGTTCATCGTGATGTACGCGACGATCGCATGCACCGTCGTCGTGGTGCACAGCGTCTATTCGTTCGGCGTGCGCCGGCTCCATCGCGGCATCGGCGTCAGCCCGTGGGTACGCGCGGCCAAGCGCGCCAGCGGGCTGCTGTTCGTCGGGCTCAGGATCAAGCTGCTGACTGCGCGGCAGGCGTAGGCGTCCGCACCGCAACGTCCTGAGCGCGGCGCGGACGGAACCGTCAGTCCTTCGATGCGGCCAGCGCGGCCGCGATCTCGCCGAACGACGGCCGCGCGTCGATCTCCTCGTTCAGGCAGCCGGCTGCCAGCGCATCGAGTGCGTGCGAACCTTGCCACGCACGCGGCTCGCACCGCGCCAGCAACTCGCCGAGCAGATAACCGAACGCCCTGACTTCCAGCCGTTCGAGCCGCGCCGCGCGCACGCGGTCGCGCGCGTCGTAGACCGACGCCGCGCCGAAATCGCCGAGCAGCGCACCGCCCTCGCCGTCATGCAGGATGTTGTGCGCGTACAGGTCGCCGTGCATGATGCCGCGCGCGTGCAGATGCGCGGCAACCGACGCGATGCCGAGCGCGATCCGCGATGCCTCGGCCGGCGCGAATCGCGCATCGGCCGCATACACGTCGCGCGTGCAGGACGCGAAGCTCGGCGGCCCGGCCAGGTTCGTCAGCGCCGGATCGACCAGCTCCATCACGAGGCCGTGCGTGCCGTCCGGATGACCGCGCACCTTGCCGATCACCGGAATCATGTTCGGGTGGCGCCCGGCGTGCAGGCAGGCGGCCATTTCGCAATCGGGCAGGCCGTCGCTCGTCACCGCGCCCTTGAACAGCTTGACCGCCACCGTTCGCGGCGTCTGGCCGTCCGCGCGCCACTGCGCGCGGTAAATGACACCCGATGCGCCTTCGCCAAGCTTCTGCTCGCAGGTGAGCGATGCCCAGTCGATGTCCGCGACGCCCGGCTCGGCCGACGCGGCCGCCTCCGGCGCCGCGCCGAACGGATTGCCCGCGGACGCGAGCCACGCGAGGCGCGGCAGACGCAACAGCCAGTCCGGCAGCGCATCGAGCCGGTTCGCCGACAGCCGCACCAGTTCGAGCGCACGGCAGGCCGCCATTTCGGCCGGCAACGCCCGCAGCCGGTTGCCCGCGAGCATCAGCTTCTGCAGGCGCGCACAATCGCCGATCTCGGCGGGCAGTTCATCGATTTCGTTGTCGGTCAGGATCAGCCAGCGCAGCGCGCGCGGCAAGGACCGGCGCGGCACCGTGCAGATCCGGTTCGCCTTGAAGCCGATCATGTCGAGCTGCGCGCACGTGCCGAGCACTTCGGGAAATTCGGTGAAGCGATTGCCGGACGCGAACAGGATGCGCAGGCGATGCAGCCGCGACAGGTCGTCCGGCAGCACCGACAGCGCATTGCCGGACAGGTCGAGCACTTCGAGCGTGTCCGCCAGATCGAAGATTTCGCGCGGGAATTCGGTCAGCCCGCACGCGAGCTTGAGTTGCCGGGCGCCCGACAGCTGGCCGGCCTGCAGTTGTTCGAGGGTGGTGGTCACGGAGAGAAAGCGGGTTGCGGTTGCGATGAGCGTCGGATCGATCCGGCGAATTTTACCGGGATCGCTTTCGCCTGCCCCGCGATCGTGTCACACCCCCTTCACAAACGCGCAATGTGACGCTAGAATTGCGCCCCTTGCAGTACCGAAGTGCCGACGTGGTGAAATTGGTAGACACGCTATCTTGAGGGGGTAGTGGCGAAAGCTGTGCGAGTTCGAGTCTCGCCGTCGGCACCAGAACACGGTTTCTCCGTGTTTCGGGCACGTTAAAAAAACCGCGACAGCACAAGGCTTCGCGGTTTTTTTTATTGCATCGGCAATCCGGGCCAACGCGTCGACCGCCGAGGGCACGGGATGACGGTTCGGGTGACATCGGCCGACCTGCTGCCCTTTTCCGACAGGAGAACCGGCGCTCGCTCACCGGCCCTGCGTCCGATCGAATCGGCTGCCGTGCGCGGGCGTGGCCGCCGCTTGCATCGGCACAGGCCCGATCGGTCCGGATCGGACCACCGCGTCGACTCGACGACGTCCACGTGAACGGACGCCGGGATTCGACGCCGATCCCCTATCGCAACGCACGCGGCTCGAAGCGCTCGAGATCGAAAGCGCGCAATTCCGGCCGGAGTCGGCCGGTCCTCAGCCAGTCGGCAACCGCCTGCCCGAACACCGGCGCGAACTTGAAACCATGCCCCGACAATCCGGCTGCAACGAACAACCCTGGCAGCCTGGGATCCGGGCCGAACAGCGGGTTGCCGTCCGGCGTGTCGTCGAAGAACGATACGCGGCTGCCGGCCGGCGTCGCGCCGTCGATGCGCGCGAAGCGCCGCGCCGCGCGAATCCGGTAGCGCATCTGTTCCGCGTCGCCCATGCGCCGGTCGAACCCGTCCACATCGATCGCACCGCTGTCGCCGGCCTGCAATGATCCGATGAAGTAATGCCGGGGCAAGTCGGGACGCAGGTAAAACCCGCCGCGGCGGTCCGAAAAACCCGGCAACGGCGCCCGCTCGCCGTCGTCGGCCCGGACGATCGCGACGCACTGGCGCGACGCCGTGATCGGCAGTTCCACGCCGCCGCTCGCCGCGAGCCGCGCCGCCCACGGCCCCGCCGCATTGACGACGACCGCGCAGTCGATGCTGCCGCGGTCCGTATCGACACCCACGACGCGGCCGCTCCGCACGCGGATCCCCCGCACCGCACACTGCGTATCGATCAGCGCACCGTGCGCGCGCGCGCCTTGCGCGAACGCCAGCGCGGTCGCGCGCGCATCGCAGTAGCCCGCGTCGGCTTCGTACACGGCGCCGGCCAGGCCGTCGGCATCGATATCCGCGCACAGGCCACGCATGTCGCCCGCCGACAGCAGCGACAGCGCGAAACCCTTCGACCGCAGCGATTCGACATACGCTTGCGTCGCGTTCCAGTCCTCGGGCGCCACCGCGGTCAGGAAACCCGTGCGCCTGAACCGGCAATCGCCGCCGACGGTCTCGCGCCAGTGGCGGTACGCGTGCGATCCGTCCGACGCGAGCGCGACAAGCGCCGGATCCGCGTAGTACTGCCGCACGATGCCCGGCGACGCACCGGAGGAGCCGGCCGCGAGGTCCGCGCGTTCGAGCAACCGCACCTTCGTGCCCGCCTGCGCGAGATGCCATGCGATACCGCACCCGGTGGTGCCGCCCCCCACCACGACGACGTCCGCCGTTTCACGCATGCGCGGCGCTCCTTTCGCGGACCAGCGCGGGCGGCAGACACGGATCGAGCGCGTCGCGCGACAACGGCGAGAACCACACGCGCGCGGCGATTCCGCCACGCGGCCGGGACGCCGTCGACCATTCGCTTCGGCGCGGCGCGCCGTCATGCCCGATTGCGTGCCACAGGTCGTTCGCCAACCGTGGCATCACCGGCGCGGCGACGTACGCGAGCCCCTTCAGCCACCCATACGCCTGCGCCGCATCGTTCAGATCGACGTCCGGCAGCGAGATCCACGATCGCAGCACGGCGCATGCGGATCGCACGCTCACCGCGTCGAACCGGAACGATGCGTCGAGCAGATGCAGTGACGCGGCCAGCGGCTCGCGCAATGGTGCCGCGACGTCGACCGGCTCGCCGACGATCGTCTCCAGCGCCGCGGCGGCGATACGCATGCGCGCCTGCAGTGTCGTTGCGAGTTCGTCGTTGACGAAGCCGATGAAGGCGTCGACGTCGAAGTTCGCCGTGCCCGTTTCGGGGCTCTCGCGCGCGAGGAAGTAGCGGACCGCGTCGCTCGACGCGGGCGTCGCCTCGACGATGTCGGCCGCCCACACGACGTGCAGACGGCTCGTCGAGAATTTCGCGCCCTGCAGGTTGTAGAAGTAGTTCGTCAGCACGTGATCGAACGGTTTGCGATCCGGCAACGCGCCCATCACGGCCGCGCTGCCCGCGAGCAGCAGCACCGCGTTGTCGATGCCGAAACTGACGAACGTCGTCACGTCGCCGTCGCGCTGCATCGGATGCGCCGCTTCCGTCCCGTCCGTGCACAGGTCGCCGCAGGTCAGTGCGTACTCCCAGCCCGATTCGAACAGCACGCGCGGATTGCCCAGGCGATCCGCGGGCCACGCGACGCCCCAGTCGCCGGGTGCCGTCAGCCGCACGAGGCCGCGCTCCTGCGCCAGAAACCGGCGAATCACGTCGATGAATTGCGGCGGCGCGCCCGACGACGCGAGACGGTGCACGAGCGCGGCCTCGTCGGGAATCCGCAGGAACAGGCTTTCGACCTCGCGCCACTCGAGTTCCGCATCGCCGACACGCGGCTCCGGATCGCGCATCGCCTCCGGGCGGAAATGCGCGCCGCATGCCTCGCAGAAGTAGCCGCCGGCCGGCGCGTCGCACTGCGGACACCGGCCGACGAGCCAGGCGCCCGCCAGATAACGGCCTGTCGCACGGCTGACCAGCACCTTCTCGACCACGGTCTCGGTGAGGCCGCGCTCGACCAGTTGCTCGACGGCGCGGCGCGCATTCGCCGCGTGACGATCCGCATGCGGGCCCTGCACGAGATCGACGAATGCGTCGACTTCGACGTCGAGCGCCGCCAGATCGTGCGCGATCCGATCGTGATAGTCGCGGCAAACCGCTTGCGGCGAGCGCGATTCCTGCAGTGCCTTCCACAGCACGTAGGAATCGAAGCCATCGACCGCCGACACGATGTCGACGCGATGGCCGTGGCTGCGAAGATGACGGCCCAGCATGTCCATGCGCAGGTACGGGCCGGCGATGTGGCCGAGATGCAGACGCCCGTTCGGCGTCGGCGGAATCGGCATCAGGAAGAATTTCCGGGGTTCGGTGTTCATGGTCGATTTCACGAATTCGAATGAGCTGGCATTGACCGGCGTGACCGCGTCACGCATCGAAACGACGCAACGCCTCGTCGGCGAGGCCGGGCGACAGCCGGAAACCGGCGCCGCTGCCCGCGCCGGCGATCACGACGGGCATCCCCGGCACGCGCTCGACGAGCGGCTCGCCGCTCGGCGTATAGGCGTCGCAGAACACGCGCCCGCCCACGAACGCATCGCTCGAACCAGGCAGATAGCGCTCGACGACGCGCATCGCGAGCGCCCGGTCCTGCGCGGAGATTTCCAGTGCGTGCTTGAGCGGTCGGCAGTCCCACTCGTCGGCACGGAAGCTGAACAGCCACTGGTTACGTGCCGGCAACGGCATGAGATAGGCGTCCGAGTGTGGAAAGAACACCGCGGCGGCATCCGGCGGCGGAATGCGGTCCACATGCAGCGCGACGACTTTCTTCACGCGCACCGACGCAGCCGCGGCGAACGCGCTGAACGGGTCCCCGGCGAGCCACGGCCCGGCCGCCACCACCGCGCGCAGGGCACGCATCGTCGTGCCGTCGTCGAGCCGGAGCGCGACGCCCGATGCCTGCGCATTCAGTTCGCGCACGCCCACGCCTTCCACGCAACTCACGTTCGACGACCGCATGCTCGCGGCGATCAGGCCGCGCGCGATCTGCGCAGGATCGTGACTGACCGCCGTCCCGCCGCGCAGCACCACCTCGGTCTCGTCCAGCACGAGCGGTCCGACGAGCTTGTCGCGCAGGAGGTCGGGCGGCACGTGCGTATCCCCGATCGTGAAATCCACCGCAACCTGCCGCAGTGCCTGCGCGCGCGCGGCTTGCGTCACCCAGAACACGTCGGCGGCAGTCGTACGCAGCCCGAGCGGGCCCCGGATGTCGCGATAGCATTCGGCGCTCAGCGCCGCAAGCGCCCGCTCCCGCGGCGTGCCGCCCGTCGCCAGCAGTACGCCGGCGGAATGCGCGGTCGCGCCGTCGCCGACGCGGAATCGCTCCACGAGGCAGATCCGCCATTGCGGAAAGCGCTGCTGGGCAAGATGGAGTGTCCACGCGCCGACGATGCCGCCGCCGACGATCGCGAGATCATATTCACGCGCCATGCTCATTGCCACCATATCGAAAAGATTTGCGCGTCCACTTCGCCGACATTGCGCGCGAAATGGGGCCGCCACGGTTCGAAGAACACGGCCTGTCCCGCGTCGACGCGATGCCACGCACCGTCGTAGCAGACATCGAGCTGCCCGTTCGACACGAACCAGATCTCGTGCACCGCATGACGGTCCTCCTGCGTGCCGCAGCCCGGTTCGATCGTGAATCGGGAGCTGCGCAGCGGGGCTTGCGCCATCCGCTCGCAGAACGTGTGCATGAACAGCCTCACGCCGGCGAGATCGACCGCCTCCTCGGCTTCGACGACGTGAGGCGCGACCGGCGCCAGGCACGCCGCCTGATCGTCTCCGGGCGTGCCTGCTGCGATCCGGGTCACGAGATCACCTCCAGATCCTGCACGCCGCGCGGGATGACGCGGTCCTGCGCTTCCCAGTGGACGAACGGCGCGCGCTCGTCCAGGTCGTAGCACTGCGCGCCGGCGATGCTGTTGATGATGCGCGCGCAACGCCAGGGCATCAGGCCGAGATTCGGGTCGGCAATGCCGCGCTGGTGCCGGGCAGCGTTCTGCACATAGATGCGGCTGCCGGACGGGCCGTTCCAGCGGATCGCATAGTCGTGGTCGACGACGAAGCCGTCGTCGCGCCACTCGATCCGGTCGGCGATCGGGTCGAGGCAGGCGGGCATGCCATACGTGTAGCCCGTGCACAGCACGACGATGTCGGCCTCGAGCGCTTCGTGCACGTCGCGCTGCGCGTGCCTGAGCGTCAGCGACCAGCCGCTGCCGTTGCGGGCGACCGAAACCAGCTCGCGTGCCGGGCGCAACTGCAGATCGCACGGCAGGCCCGTCACGTGGCGCAATTCGTACACGCGCCGGTAGATCGCCTCGAGCAGCGCGGACGAGACGCCGTCGCTCGCGAGTTTCTGCTCGGCCAGCAGCGACGCGCGACGCGTCGCCGGCAGATCGTAGAAGTAGTCCGCATAGCCGGGCGTATAGAGCTCGTTCGTGAACGACGACTCGTCGAGCGGCGCGAAATTCCAGCGCCGCGACGCCCACGTGACGCTCGCCGGCATCGCACTCGCGTCGGAAATCAGGTGCTGGAACACCTCCGCCCCGGTCTGCCCGCCGCCGATCACGACGACGCGCTTGCCCTCCACCGGATTGTTGTTGGTCAGGTACTGCGACGCATGCAGCAGCGTCGTGCCGAGATACGGCTTCGCGCAGTCGGGGACGCTGGGCTGCTGCCCCGTGCCGAGCACGAGATGGCGCGTCGTCTGCGTCCAGTCCGAGCCGTGCACGACGATCAGGTCGCCGTCGGTCTCGACCGCCTCGACTTCGCGATTGAACTCGAGATTCGGCAGTTGTTCGCAGGCCCAACGATAGTACTGGTTGAATTCGCGCCGCATGACCTGCGGGAAATTCGCGTTGATGAAACAGAGCAGCCGCTTCTGGCTCGCCAGAAACTGCAGGAACGACAGCGTGCTGGTCGGATCGACCAGGCTGACGAGATCCTTCAGAAACGAGACCTGCAGCGCGGCGTTCGGCAGCATCAGTCCCGCGTGCCACTGAAATTCGGCACGCCGGTCGAAAAAGCGGCTGCGAATCGTCCGGTGCGGCTTGAGGAGCGCGGCGAGGCTGAGATTGGCCGGCCCGATCCCGATCCCCACGACATCCATCGGTGCTTCCGTAAGCGAGTAGCGCATGGTTAAAGTCCTTAGATAATCAAAGCGACAGCGAAACGACGGCCCGGACACGAAACGCGCGCCGACACGGCGCTGCGGACCGCGTCCGACGGCGATCCGGTTGAAATGCTCGAGTGAATGGAATCAGATGGCGGCTTTCGGCTCGCGGACTGCCCGCACGAGCGTGACGCGCCAGCATCCAGCCGCCGCCAGCGACAGCCCGATCGCCACGAAGATCGCGACGCGCACGCCGCCCCCCGGGGTCTGCGCGGCGCTCATCAGCGCACCGAAGATCGCCACGCCGAATGCGGAGCCGCTTTGCCTGCTCGCATTGAGCACGCCGGCCGCGATGCCCGCACGGCTTTTCTCGACGGCGCCCATCATCGCGGCCGTGACGGCCGGCGTGATCACGCCCGAGCCGAATCCGACCGCGGGAAAACACAACGCCACGCGCCAGTACGGCGCATCGCTCGCCAACGCCAGCAACCCCGCGAAACCCGCCGCGTAGAGCAGGAATCCCGCGACCACGACACGGCGCGCGCCGAAGGACCGGCACAACCGGCCCGCCGAGAAACTGCCGGCCGTCACCAGCACGGTGAGCGGCAGAAATGCGAGACCGGTCTGCAACGGCGGCCAGCCGCGGTTCTCCTGGAAATACAGGCTGAGCAGGAACAGCAATCCGTAGAAAATCAACGCCGACACCAGTGACACGAATACCGATGCGGAAAACACCGGGAGACGAAACAGGCCGGGCGGAAGCATCGGCTGCGCGCGGCGGCGCTCGATCGTGACGAACCCGGTCCAGGCCGCGACGGCCAGCACGATGCCGCCGAGAATCGGCATCGATCCCCAGCCCAGTTTCGTGCCTTCGATCAGGATCGCGACCGAACTCCCGAGCGCGACGATCGCCGTCACCTGGCCGGCAAAATCCATATGCGCTCCACCCTGGCGCTGCGATGCGCGCGGAATGTGCGTCGTCAGCCATGCACCGCACACGGCGAGCGGAACGTTCACGAAGAAGATGCTTCGCCATCCGAACCAGTGGATCAGGAGACCGCCCGCGAGCGGGCCGGCCGCCATCGCGATGCCGCCGCAACCGGCCCAGACGCTGATCGCCCCGGCCCGCTCCTGCGGATCCGGGTACGCCGAGGTGATCAGCGTCAGCGAACACGGCACGAGCAGCGCGGCGCCGACACCCTGCAACACGCGTGCAACGACCAGCGTCGCGAGATCAGGCGCGGCGCCGCACAATGCCGACGCGGCGGCAAACACCAGCAAGCCGGTCAGGTACACGTTCTTCGCGCCGAGACGATCGCCGAGCAAGCCGCCGGTCAGCAGCAGGCTCGCGAACGTCAGCGTATAGGCATTGACGACCCACTGCAGCCCCGAGACATCCGAGCCGAGTGTTGCCGCGATCCGCGCGAGCGCAACGTTGACGATCGACGTGTCGAGTATGACGACGACATAGCTGAGGCTGGTCGCCAGCAGCACGCTTTTCTTGTATTCGATTGTTTCATTCACGTGAATGAGGCCCCCTGCGGAATAGCGTGTTGACTATAAGCGTGGGGCCATCGACAATGCTTCGGGGCGTATCGAAGTGTGCCGGATCGAACATCGGTCCGCGACACGAAAAAGACAATAAATAGAACCGGAGAGAAACAGTGAGTCAGCACAATATTTCAACCGTGGCCCATCTGATCGCGGAGCCCGTGCGTGCCGTGATCCTGATCACGCTGACGGACGGTTGTGCCCGCTCGGCGAGCGCGCTGGCGGAAGCCGCCGGCGTCACCGCACAGACGGCGAGCTCGCACCTCGCAAAACTGCTTGACGGCGGCCTGCTGAAGGTGGAAAGCAAGGGCCGGCACCGCTACTACAGCCTGGCCGGCCCGCACGTTCCCCGCGTGCTCGAGAGCCTCGCGTCCGTCGGCCCCGTCTCGCAGGCATGGCGCACGACGCCGAATCGTTCCGTGCGGGAATTGCGCTTTGCGCGCTGCTGCTACGACCATCTCGCCGGGCAGATCGGCGTTGCCGTCACGCAGCGCATGCTCGAGCGCGGCTACCTCGTCGAGCACGGCGAATACGCGTACGAACTCACACCGAGCGGGCATTCGTGGCTGCAACAGCTCGGCCTCGACGTCGGCGGTCCGTTCGCCAATCAGGCAGGCCACGCGCACCGCTGCCTCGACTGGACCGAGCGGCAATATCATATTGCCGGCGCGCTCGGCGCCCATTTGATGAACGCATTCTGTACGTGGGGATGGATGACCCGCGGCCACGAGACACGCGTCGTCGCCGTGACGCCGGCCGGCTGGGACGCGCTGCGTGAACATTTCGGCATCGAGCGCGACGCCGAACTGGACGCGCAGACGCAGCGGGGCGCGCTACGCTTCGCCGAATATCGCGAGACGGCCTGACCGGCAGGCCGCGCCGGCGGCCTCACGCAGGCGCGTCGGCCGCCTGCAACGCCGGTTGGCGGCGGTCACCACCCGACCCGAAAGCCGCCTCGATTTCCACGATGCGCCGCTCCAGATCCTCACCGGTCCGGCGCCACGCGGGTATCGCGTCCAGCAGCCGCGCATGCCACGCGGACAGATGCGGGTAGTCGCCGAACGGCGCGCGAGTACGCGGCACATGGCTGAACGGCGCGGCGAGATCGATGTCGGCCAGTGTCGGCGCGTCGCCGACCACGAACGTGCGATCGCGGAGATGGTCGTCGAGCACCTGCGCATACCGGCGAATCGATCGCAGTGCGTCGGCCACCAGCACCGGATCTTCCTCGCGTCCCTGCAGCCGGTGGATGAAGCGCTCGTCGATCAGCACCGCCGGCCCGCGCCGGAAATGCTCGGCAGCCCAGAACATCCATTTGAGCACGTCGATGCGTGCCGTGCCCGCCGGCCATAATGACGAGCCGGACCGTTCGGCCAGGTAAATGGCAATCGCCGACGCCTCGAACAGCGCGACATCCCCATCGGTCAGGGTCGGAATGGTTCCGTTCGGATTGAGCGCGAGATAGGCCTCCGTGCGATTCTCGCCGGCGAACAGATTGATCAGCGTGAATTCGACATCGAGCGACTCATGCATCGCGACGGTCAATACCCGCCGCGTGTTGCTCGACCCGCGGTCGCCATACAGTTTCATCCTGCCTCCGTTGCAACGGTATTTCGTTCATCGCGGCGTTCGTCGTCGGCGCGCCAGCGCCGGCACAGCTCGCCCGCCTGTCGCGCAGCCTGATAAACCGCGTTGATCAGCGGTGCGCCGGCATAAGACGCGACGCCGAGCGTCCAGATTCGCTCCGGATGCGCGGCGCCCGCGAGCCAGACCCGGAGGTCCGGCGACACGCGCGGCACGCCGCCCGTGACGTCCGCGTCGGCCGACAGCGCCAGCGCGCGTTCGCTCGCGCGCAGCGGCGCCTTCTGAAAGCCGGTCGCGCACACCACCGCGTCGTATGTCTCCGACGCACCGTCCCGCCAGTCGATCCGCCAGCGCCCGCCGGCCTCGTGCAGCGCCGCCGGCATGCCTGCCTTGACGTGCAGCCGCCCTTGCTCCGCAAAGCCGAGCAGTTTCTCGCCATTCCCGAGCGGGCAGGCGAACAGATATCGACCCATCGCGCGCGCGCACGCGTCGATCGCCAGCTTCTGACGCGCCGGCGGTTCGCCGCGCAGGCGCGCTTCCGCCGCGTCCATGTTCGCGACCAGAATGTGCTGCCAGTCCGTCGCGCCGTCGCGTGCCAGCGTCACTTCGCGCCGCAGACGCGCGATCGGATCGCGCTGCCGCACCACCTGGTCGCGCAGGGCGCGCCCGCGCACCGCGCGCGCCGACCGCGCGACGATGCGCATCAGACGCCACGACAACGCGCTCGAGTTCAGATCGAGACGGGCGTATGCGGCGGCGTCGACCGGTACCGGTGCAACGCGCGTCGTCG
This sequence comes from Burkholderia sp. BCC1977, assembly GCF_905339595.1. NCBI lineage: Bacteria > Pseudomonadati > Pseudomonadota > Betaproteobacteria > Burkholderiales > Burkholderiaceae > Burkholderia > Burkholderia sp. BCC1977. The sequence continues at coordinate 10,484 of NZ_CAJPGQ010000039.1, read as the reverse complement.
CCGTGCGCACCGCCGGCAACCGGCCCGACGGCGACGCGATGACGGCCGAATGACCGCCCCGGCACAGCAGCAACGCCGCGTCGACCGCCGTCAGCCGGCTGCCCAGCACGAGCACGCGCGATCGCGGCGCGAGCTGCGCGAGCACCGCCTCTTCCGGATAAAGCCGCGCGAAAATACGCGGCGCGCCGACGTGCGCCTTCACGGGCTCCGGGATGACCGATTCGCCGTTTCCCGTACACACGAGCACGTCGGTCGCGTCGAGCGCCGTATCGTCGTCGAGCCAGCAACGGTAGCCGCCCGCCGCGGTTCTCTCGATATGCCGCGCGCCGGCCCTCACCAGACGGTGATCGATACCCGCGTCGCGGGCCTGCCGGCTGAAACGCGCATGGCTCGCAACCAGATAGCCCGACACGTAGCGGCGCGGAACGAACGCGTCGCGCGACACCGACACGCCGATGGATCGCAGATAGGCACGGAAATCGTCGGGATCGTCGTCGAGAATCGACATCGTCTCGACCGACGTATTGCACAGCAGCGCCGGATCGAGCGCGGAGAATGCGACGCCCCGCCCGATGCCGAGCGGATCGACGATGTCGATCGACTGCGCGACGCCGGACCGGACCGCAGCCGCGAACGCGGCGACGCCGCTCGCGCCCCCTCCGACGATGACCAGCCGGCGCCGGCCGTTCGCATCGCTCGCTACTCGTGCGTTTTCCATGGGTTACGCCAGCCTCGCCTAACGCGATCCACCGGCGTTCGCCGCGGCCAGCGCGCCGGCGAGCAATCTGACGCCGTACCAGCCCCAGTACACGCGGTGGCTGACGATCCGACCGTCATCGATGTCCATCATCTCCATCAGGTCGACCTGATCGCCAGCCGGCGCGACGCGCGGATATTCCCACGTGAGCTGCTTGCCGTTGACGAAATAGACACCCGTGCGATACCACTGCGCGAGGTCGCCCGGAAACTTGCGGATGCTGTCCTCGAAGAACGTCAGGATCGCGTCGCGCCCGACCACCACCCCGCTGTTTCGCTCCGGATAAACGGCCAGCGCGAGCGGCGTTTCGAGTACCGCGTGCTCGGCATAAAGCGCGGCCGTGCCCGCAAGGTCGCGCTTGCGCACCGTGTCGTGCCACGCGGTGAAAATACGGTTCATGTCGGCATCGACGGAATCAGTCATCGGAATCTCCAGGCAGGATCGACCTGCGCATGACGCGCCAGCATCGTGTTCGGTGCCCGACTATATCGGAGTCCCGCCGTGTCTCGTTTCGACGCGTGTCGAAGTATCGTGCCGCGCCGCATGCCGCGGATCGGCAAGGTGGCGCGCGCCGGCTTCCGCCGCCGGGTTCGCGTCGAACGCCGTCGATGCCGGACGATCGGCGACGGCGGTAGCGTCATCCTGAGCGACGACTTCCCGTCAACGCATCGGCGACATCGCCCGAACAGCATCGCGTGGATCCGGAACGCGATGGCGCCGCCGCATTCGAGGTCGCGGCGCCGGATGCCGCGTCATCGTCAACCGCCCACGCGCCTGTAACGGATTACACACTGCCGGAACACAATACGACGCGGCATCCGTCCAATTGAGCGCGGCATTCGTCAATATATTCGCAGTCCGGATCATTTTTTCGACCACATCGAAATACGCCATTTGTCGCGCTCACAGCGACTATGCTTGAGTTACGGGAATACGCGTCTGTGCCGGACGTGCCGATACTCCCCGCCGCCATGCGCGGCGATCTCCGTGGAAGCACATGCAGACGCGCGACCGGATAGCCTCCGAGCAGGTCAGGATCGTCTACGACGCCGTCACGCCCTACGTCGTCGGCAGCACCGTGCTCGCCCTTGCCGCCACGCTGTCGATCGACCGGCTCGGCCAGCCGGACCCCGTGTCGGGTCCTGCGTGGGCGATCTACATCGCAGCGTGTTCGACCGGTCAGGTGCTGCTGGCGCGCCTTTATCACCGCTCGCCGACGTCCGTCAGCCACTGGCGGCGCTGGGCCCTGTGGTTCTCGGCCTTCAGCACGGCCGCCGGCATGGGCTGGGGATGGGCATCGATCCATCTCGCGACCGGCGCCGACTTCGGCATCGCGAGCCTCGTGGTCGTCGCGACGTTCAGCATCGTCGCCGGCGCGATTCCGGTATTCAGCACGTACTTCCCGGCGTTCGTCGCCTTTCTGTTGCCGGCCACCGTCCCGTATATCGGCGCGGCAATCGTGTCGCCGCACGCCATCCAGCGGGCGACCGCACCGATGATGCTGCTGATCGCGTGCGTGGTCGGCTATCTCGGGCTGCTCGCGAACCGTGCGGCAACGCAAAACATCCGGCTGCGCTTTCGGGCCGAACAATTCGCCCGCGATCTGCAGAGGCAGAACGAACGCGTCGAGCGACTCGCCGTCGACCTCGGCTGCCAGCGTCGGATCGCTGACCAGGCCAATCTCGCCAAATCGCAATTCCTCGCGGCGGCCAGCCACGACCTGCGCCAGTCCGCGCATGCGCTGAACCTGCTGATCGGCGCGCTGCACAGCGTGCCGATGCCACCGGAAGGAAAGCGGCTCGTCGAGCGTATCGAGCGCGCATCGGATGCGCTGAGCCGCCTCTTCGGTGCGCTGCTCGACCTGTCCCGGCTCGACGCCGGCAGCGTCGAAGCCCGGTGCCGGCCGTTCGCGATCGATACCGTGCTCGAATACGTGTGCAACGACTGCCTGCTCGATGCGCAGGCCAAGGGCATCACGCTGTCGCGCGTGGCGTGCCGCGCGGTGGTCCACTCGGACCCGCTGCTGGTCGAGCGTATCGTGCGCAATCTCGTGTCCAACGCGGTGCGCTATACCGAGCGTGGCAAGGTCGTCGTCGGCTGCCGGCGCCGCGGCGCGCACCTCGCGGTCCAGGTCTGGGACACGGGTTGCGGCATTCCCGATCATCTGCAAAAGCTCGTGTTCCACGAGTACTACCAGGTCGGCAACGCCGAGCGCGACCACGAGAAGGGTTTCGGGCTCGGGCTCGCGATCGTGCGCCGGCTCGCCGCGTTGCTCGATTGCCGGCTGAGCGTGCGCTCGGCGCCCGGGCGCGGGTCGTGCTTCGAAGTCGCGCTGGCGCTCGCCGCACGCATGCCCGCCCCGCTCGACACACCGATCGTCAGCCACGACGACGTGCCGGGTTCGACCGGGCTCGTGGTGGTGATCGACGGCAATCGCACGACCCGCACCGGCCTGGCGGAACTGCTGGCGACCTGGGGCTACGAGACGATCGCGGCGCGCTCGGGCAAGGACGCGCTCGAGCGGCTGTCGGCCTCCGCACGCCGGCCCGACCTGCTGATCTGCGATTACCTGCCGCCGCGCGGCGAGAACGGCATCGCGGTGATCGGGCGGCTGCGTGCGGAATTCGACCCGGCCCTTCCCGCGTTGCTGATCAGCGGCGATACGACCGACGAGCAACGGGCCGCGGCGCATGCGCGCGGGCTGGTTCTGCTGCACCGGCCGTTGCCGAACGGCAAGCTGCGCGCGGCGGTCGGCCATCTCGTCGCCGCGGGGGCGCGGCGACGCGCGACGGCCAACGCGGACGCACACGACGTCGCGCTCTAGCGGCACTGCGCGGGCCCGCAGGCCGCGGTCGGCGCCAGCGCGATGCGCGTGTTCGCGCCGGACGCGCTTCCGGTACGGGGCTGCGGTGTCGTGCGGCCGGCGCGCTTGCCGGCCCGTGCGGGCGGACGGCACGCGACGCAGACGCGATTGGGCCGCAGGTCGTGGCGATGCGTGACGAATGCTGCGTCGCATCGGACACAGCGCGCCGTCGACAGCACGCCGCCGTCGAGGAAACGAATCAGCAGCCACGCACGCGTCAGGTCGAGCAGCGGCGCGCAGTGCGCCGCGTCGCAGCGCGTCGCATACCATTCATAGGCCTTCACGAGCGCATCGAGTCGCGCACACTTCGCGTTGATCCGCAGAAAGCGGTAGACGTTATGGAACAGCGACGCGTGGATGTTGGCCTTCCACGTCATGTACCAGTCGCTGGAGAACGGCAGCAGGCCTTTCGGCGGCGCGACGCCCCGCACCTCGCGATATAGTCGGACCAGGCGCTCGTGCGGCAGCGACAGTTCGATCTCGAGCATCTGCGGACGCGCGCCGAGCCGAATCAGCGTCACGGCATCCAGCACGTGCTGCGCGTCGTCGGCAAGACTCGCGGCATGCGCCGGCCGGGGGCCGCCGCTCACGGCGCGTCCTGGTCGAACGCGCCGAGGCTGGACAGGGCCATCGCGGCATGAAGCCGTGCGGCGTCGCCCGGCGGCTCGGGCCGCGCGAGTGCCGCGATCGTGTCGTATCGGCTCAGGCGCAGTACGCACAGCAATTGTCCCGACGACGCCAGCCTCATCATCGATCGCATCGTCAGGCTTTCCAGCGCGCCGGCCATTTCCGGCGTGGCGCCGAGGCGAAACATGCCGGTCGCGCGATCCGTCTGCAACAGCCGCTGCGCCAGCCACAGATACGACAGGTTCAGGTCGCGAATTGACTCTTCTTCATTGATAGTTCCCATATTGCACCTTGATTGATATCGAATCAGGTCGATGGAGACGTCTCGCAAATTCGTGCAAAGTAATATGTCCTGCTTCACGGGGTGAATCATCTGCCTCAGCGTCAATTGCCGATTTTCAGAAAGCAATCGATTGAAATAAACAGCGCACCCCGTATTGGCACGTTCGGTTATTTTTATCGTATAGTCTGCACCCGGGTTCGATCGCGCCCCGAAAACTCCCGGCCCCCGCAACGCGTCCGGGCTCCGCTGTCGCGATCTTCGTTATGCTCGTTGTGCGTCCCACCGCACCGAAGGCCGCGACGATCCAGTGTCAACCATGACATTCCGGATGTAAATCCGACGTTAGCCCCTGGCGAAACAGATTCGAATACGACCAAAGTATTAAGACTTTTCGAAGAACGGGTTCTCCAAAAGCAGAAGAGGTCCGCCTCCGACTTTATTTTTATTTTCATGAAAATACTCATTGTCGATGATCATCCGGTTCTGCGAGATGGCGTGGCGACGTTGTTGCGCCAGGATCACGGCGGGATGGTCGACATTCAGGCGAGCAATGCCGACGATGCGATGCGGCTGCTCGAACTGCACACCGACCTCGACGTCATCGTGCTGGATCTGAAGATGAACGGCATGGACGGTTTCGCCGCGATTGCGGCGATCACGCAGGTCCGGCCCGAGCTGCCGATCATCGTGCTGTCGTCGTCCGAGGATCCGCAGGACGTGCGCGCCGCCTTCACGCACGGCGCGCTCGGCTACATCCCCAAATCCGCGACCGCGCACACGCTGCTGTCGGCCATCAAGATGGTCATGAACGGCGAGCGTTACGTGCCGCCGCTGCTGCTCGAAACGCAGTCGGCGCATCGCGATCCGCCGCCCGTGCTCGACTCCGACGGCCCGCGCCTGACGCTGCGGCAGCTCGACGTGCTGCGCCTGATCGCCGAGGGCGTGCCGAACAAGCTCATCGCCGACCGGCTCGGCCTGTCGGAGAAAACGGTGAAGGCGCACATCACCGCGATCTTCAAGGCGCTGCACGTGCGCAATCGCACCCAGGCCGCCGCGACGGGCCAACGCCTGGGGCTCGTATGACTTGCCTCGTCGCGACTTATCCGACGTACGCGACGTACGCAACGTACGCGACGCGTGCGCGCTCGACGGCACGGCGACACGATCCGGACGGCGTTCACGCGCCGCGCCCGGCGCGCACCGGCCACGCCGGCGGCGCCATGCCATCGCCGTGCACGCGATCTCATCGCGCCGCGCCGGATGTCGACGGAGCGCCGGTCGTCGACTGCATCAGGCCGGTTCGCACCTGCGGCATCGCGGCCGTCGCCGCGCCGGCGGCCGCGATCGTTCCGGACGACGATGCGCCGACCGGCCGGACCAGCGCGACGCCATCCATCGTATTGCCGCTGACGACGATCCGGCTGGCCGTGCAGCCGCTCGACAGCAACGACACCGGCGTGCCGGCGATCGACGCGAACGTGTTGTCGGCGACCTTGAACTCGCACACGTTGCCGACTGCCCGGAACCCCGCGTAGCCCGATCCCGACACGCGGTTGCGCGTGACCGCGACGTACGACACCGAGCCCGACCACGTGTCCAGCTCGAGCGCGCCCTGCTGCGTCGGCTGCAGCCCGTTGTTCACGTTCGAATTCTGGATGTTGGTTACCACGTTGTTGTCGATCACGACGTTCGATACGCCGTAGGTGCGCCAGCTGTCTTCCTGTGCGACGAGGATGCCTGCCGCCTTCTGCACGCCGTCGACCGTGTTGTTCGAGATCGTCACGGCCTGGCCCCCGACCACGGCAATGCCGCGGCCCCAGTAGTTCCCCGACACGGTGTTGTGGTCGATCCGCACGTTGCTGCTGAGGCGGCCGTCGCCGAGATAGCTGACGACCGCGATCAGGTCGTCGCCGGTGCCCGTCACCGTATTGCCCTGCACGAGCACGTTGGTCGATCCGTAGGTCGTGTGGATACCGTCGGCCAGCGTGGTCCGCACGGTGTTGCCCACGATCGCGACGTTGCTGCCGCCGAACACGAAGATTCCGGCACTCGCGCCGCCCTGGATCGTCACGCCGAGCACCTGGACGCCGGTGCCGGTCACTTCGACCTTGGTCGATGCCGGTATCGTGAGCCGCGTCGTGCCGGTGCCGATCAGCGTGACGCCGACCAGCGTCGAACCGGTGCCGCTCATCACGATCGTCTGGTCGGCCGGGTTGGTCGCGACGAGCGTCGCGCCGTAGCCCGTTACCACGACACCCGCCACGGCCACCGACAACGAGCGGCTCACGGTATAGCGTCCCGGGGCGAGTATCAGCGTTTGCCCGGCCTGCAGTGCGTTGAGCGCGGCTTGCAACGCATCGGTCTGATCGCTGCCATCGCCGGCCGGCTTGACCGTCACGGCCGCCGGTACGACAGTCGCTGCCGGTCGCGATCGCGCATGCGCGATACGCCACGGCGCGGCGTAGCTGGTAAGCGTCGCCGCGCAAACCTGAACCGGGAAGCTGGCAGCCCAGCACGCGAATGCGACCACCCCGGCGCTGACAATACGAAATGACCTGGTCATGATGACCCCCTCGATAGGTATCCGCCCGACGCAGCGCGATGCGACGGCATCCGGTCGCAACGCGTCGACGGTCGGCCGGCGAGCCGGCGCGACACGTGTCGAACATCGAAGCAGAACGATTTCGTGCGGAAGCAGTCGGGCAGCGCCTCGCTTCAGGTCGGTGCCCGCTCGTCTGCCGATACGGGCGGGCCGCTCCCCCGAGAGCGGCTCGACGTCGACGGTGCCGGCAGCGTGCGACCGTCGAGCGACATGCCGAAGCCCTTGCGCGAGCGACGTGGGGCGGCCGGCTTCGTGTCCGGACCCGTACGATCATTTCGCTCGATTGGAAGTCTATTTCGCCGTCAGCGCGCGTAAATCGGACAGAAGCCCCGGGACGTCGTAGAGCGGGTCGCGAGCCGAAGTCGTAGTTTCTACAGGGACCGGCTTACGACGTCTCATGCCGACTTGAGACGTCGCGCGGCACGTGTGAATGCGTTCGCGACACGGTCCACGAAATAGTCAGTTTTACTGATCAATGTCGAAATGTGAAGTCATGTCGCCCTCACGCCCTGCATCACAACAACGGCGGCGTGAACCGGACAGGCTCCGCGAACACCACCATCAGATGTACCGGCCGCTTCTGGTCGAACACAACGCCGACCGGCACGATGCGTCGCATTCATGGCCGCTGTGCACGGTTCGCCGTGACGTCGCCACGCGTCAAGCCATGGGGTCGACATCGACGGCGTGCGTGGCGTTGGCGATCTCTTGCGGCCAGGCCCCTCTCCTTCACCGAGGAGGAACGGCAGACACTCGTTGCCGGACCCAGTGGACAGTCGATCCAACGCGAGTGCGCAAGGCGCTACGCGACGACCGGTATCCCGACAGTCGGCGACAGCTTGTCAAGGAGTCGTCAGAGGCAGGCATCGACGGGCAGCAATGGCGCGACAACGGACGATCCTCGAAAGGACAAGCATCGGTTTTCTCGGAAGGACTTGTCAGATACGGCGCAGGTACCGCTGCATCAACCCGACATTCGACGCGCGTTCGACGGGTCTCCCATCGAGACCGCCCCCAAATCAGACCACGGCTGGCGAAGGCGGCGCGTGAGCAAAATGCCTCGTATTCCCCTACTGCGAAGCGACATGAAACCACGGATGATTCAATCACGTGGTCAGACGGATGACACGCGTGTCTTTTTTCGCCGGCGAGGGGCTTGATGCAGTAGTCGGCAGCGAGGGCGTGTCATGGCTTTTCTGGAAAAAGGGGCGGCAGTGAGTCTCATCGGGCAGAAGGCTCGCACTGTCGAACACGTTGGGCCCGACAACCAGAAACAGACGTACTACGCGGCGATGTCCATGTGGTTGAAGCTGGAACAGCTTCAGATCGTGCGACAACTCGTCGAGCCGCCGGACATCGGCAAGCAGCCGGCACTTTCCACATCGCTGCACGGCGTGGCGAGTATCGACGGGCAGGAGTTGTCGATCATCGGCGACACGCACCGTTCGACGCGCACGCTTCAGGTGACTTTCGAGGCGCGCGACGTCACCACGGCTGACCGCCTGGGCCTGCGTGCGCTGGAAGACGAGCTGGGTACCTCGTTGTCCGACGTCGCGCTCGGCAGTGCGCGACTCGGCTTCAATCGTGCCGACGACGACGTCGACGAGCCCGATCAATGGTGGCTCGCCTGCCACATTCCCGACGCCTGCCTGCAGGTGCTTGCGAAGGCGATCGCGGATGGCCAGCTTGGCGCGGTAGAGTTGGGATTGACGATGCGGCATCTGTATCTGGCCGAACCCGCGACGGCCGACCCCGCACAGCAGCCTCGACTTTTTCTCAAACCCGACGACAGCGACGACACGATCGAATGGCCGACGATTGCAACGGGCTACGTCACCGGCCTTCGCATCGACTTTGCGACGACTTCGTTGCGTGGCACCGAGCCAAGCGGAAACCAGGGCAGCGACGGTACGACGAAACTCGTCGCGGATTCCATGACCTCGCTGGGCCTCAAGCTCGCCAGCCTCAATGTGACGGTGAGATGGCTTGGCGTCCTCATCGTCGTATTGCTCTTCCTCGAATTTCTCGAGCGGCTCTGATCCGGTTGCCGCACGCACGCCGACACCTTCAAGCACGGAGCGGGAACGATGCTTCGACCGACCTGAAACAGGGTATCCCATGCACATCGCGATCGTGACCTTCCAGGGCTTCAACGAACTCGACTCCCTCATTGCACTTGGCGTGCTCAATCGAATCAGGAAGCCCAACTGGCGGGTCACACTGTCATGCCCGGAGCATGCCGTCACCTCGATGAATGGTGTGACCGTGCAGGCGCAGTCGACGTTGGCGGACGCTTGCATGGCAGATGCCGTGATCATCGGGAGCGGCATTCAAACCCGGGAGGTCGTCAACGACGCGGCGCTGATGGCGCAGCTCAAGCTCGATCCCGCCCGGCAGCTTGTCGGTGCGCAATGTTCGGGCACGTTGGTTCTGGCGAAGCTCGGTTTCCTCGGCAACCTCCCGGCCTGCACGGATCTCACGACCAAGCCCTGGGTGATCGAGGCTGGCGTCGACGTCGTGGATCAGCCGTTCTTCGCTCAAGGGAACATCGCGACCGCGGGCGGCTGCTTGGCTTCGCAGTATCTGGCCGCATGGATAATTGCGCGCCTGGAAGGCGAGGACGCCGCGCGGAGCGCGCTGCACTACGTGGCGCCGGTCGGGGAGAAGGAAGCGTATGTTTCTCGCGCGCTGGCGAACATCAAGCCTTACTTGCCGTAGCTCGCAAGAAAATGGCCTTGCCACCATTGCCGTGAGCCGGCGTCAGCAGTAACGCCGTGCGCCCGACGGCAGCTTCGCGGGACGGCCCGGATGCAACCGCACCGATACCTGGCTGCGATGTCGAGGCGGGGGCGAGAATGTTCGACGCCTTGTTGAGACAGAGCCATTCGGCAGCGCCCGGTCGCAGCGGATCGCACTCCGACAGCCAGTTCGTCTCGCACCGACGGCAGCGATACTGTCGCACCACGATGGGTGGCCGTCCTAGCGGTCGCAACTTTCTGGGCTTGTGCAGTTCCACCAGTTCGTCGTGTGCGACCTGATCCGGAATCGTGCACATGCTCGTGCAAGCTTGGCAAGGCATGCGCGCTAGCCTCTCAAGAGCGCATCGGCTCGGTGAAGCGCCTCTTCGCTCATGGCTCGAATCGAAGGAACGTCCTACTTCGTCACGGGGTGAAGGCGGTCGGATTCACGTCTCACCCGGTGCGCTCAGTTTGCAATCGCCTTACCGGACGCATCCTTGATTTTCGCTTTCCATTGCTTCTGGATTTCCGACACCACTGAATCCGGAAGCGAGATGTAGTCCAGCTCCGTGGCGGCCTGGTTGCCGTTGTGGAATGCCCAGTCGAAGAACTTG
>NZ_CAJPGQ010000038.1:0-79328 GCF_905339595.1 Burkholderia sp. BCC1977 | reverse complement strand
CCGCTCGGCGGTCCTTTTTTGCTGTGGTGCGCGGCGTGTGTCGTGCGTCGTCAGAGCAGAATGAATTCCTCGTTGTCGACGTAGAACACGAACGCGTCGAACAATTGCGCGACGCTCGGTTCGTCGACCTGGTCATGCGCGTTGATCACGATGTCCTCGATCGTCGCGCTGTTGAGCGTGACTCGCCAGCCGGGTTGCGGTGCGATGGCGGGTGGTGTGTCGGCTTCGGTGTCGTCGGAGCCTTCGATGAATACGCCCTCTGTATCGAGCGTCCACGGCATCGGCGGCAGGCAGAGCCATCCGGTGAAGTCGCCAGGGTGCTCGAGAATGTGTTGCAGCGACGCGGTGATCGCGGGGGTGATCGACATGGGTAGTGCGGTTGTAACTGGACTGGAATCAATGCGCAGGAGCGGCGACGTGGCAGGTGCACGAAAGTACCTGCGTCGCAGCGCTCGTGTCAGCGAGCCGTGATTATGCCAATTCCGTACGCGCGAGGTTGGCTCGGTGGTCGCTGTCGGTCAGTCAGGGAATGCAATACCACCAGTCGAGATCGGGTCTGGTTTCACCGCGTCGGAATGACATTCAGGGTTGGTAGCGGATCGTTTCATAGATCCTGGCCATGCCATGCCTGGCCGCGCTCTCGTTCGCAGCCAATCCGGACGAGAAGATTACGCAGGTCCAGCCCTTGCCGCAGACCTTGCTTGTGACGAGGTCGAGACGATGCGCGTAGAGCTCGTCTTGATTGAAGATCGTGTGCGTATAGCGTGAAGCAAGCGCCGGATATTTATCGTTCAGCATGAACTGTGCAAAGTCCGGCTTCGTGTACTGGGTGGGCTTGTCGTCCACCTGGATCTCGTACAGGTACTGCGCAGTACCTTCGAAAGACGGTGCGACCTTGGTTCGCAGCACCTGAACGACGACGTCCAGATTCAACACTTCGAATGCGGATTTGTCGGCTTCGATACTGACTCCTCGGCCATCGGCGCCCTGAAGCGGATCGTTTGCCGTGACCTTCCAGTCGGACGGGAGCTGGAAGCTCAGACCGTCGGCTTTGAAGAGTTTCGGATGCGCCACGTCAGGGGCTGCCGCGGCTCTCGGCCGGAAATCGTCGGCATATGACGCTGTTGCGAGGGACAAGAGGATAAGGATTACGGGAACGGTTCGCACAATAACCATATCAATTCATATTCTGGTCAATCTTTCAGTCTAATCCCGCCAGGACTCCTTGCGAGTTACCTCGCCTCGCCCCAACCAACGAACCCAATGGCCGTATATGCACAATCTGCGCTGGGGGCTGTCGGTCAGTTTGGCATCAACTGGCCGGCAGGATACCGGTAGTGAACCTGACTCCCTTCTTCGTGATGCACAATACAGCATCGGCCAGTCGATCGCCCACGACAATGTATGTCGGAAAGTCGCATTGCCGGCCAATACCATTGGCAGAGAAGTAGGAGCGCAAGACCATCTTTTTGAAGCCGACCTTGCCGTCAGAAAATCCCGAGATTTTCACCACTATCGGCACGGAAGCGTCGCGATCAACCACGTCAACTTTCCTCACCGGATTGAGAAGAAACTACGATCCACCAATAGCCCCCCATTTGATTTAATAACTACCGGGATGAACTGCACGCCGTCGTCATTCGCCAGCCCGTCAATCGCAACACGTACCGCTTCACTTACGAGCGGAATCAAGATGTCTGACCAGATGACGCCACAACCTTGAATCTTTGACAGACCATCTTTGGGAAGATCGAATATCCCGCGACCATATATGCAGAACCATTTTCAACTCAACGGAGTGGCGCCCCCAAATCACCAGACCCAGCCAATCAAAAATCTCCAAAAAATAAATATTATAAACAACTGGATACCCCCTTTCTCTACCGAATAAGGAAAGTAGCCCGTGAAACACATCACACTGACGCCACCTATGCGTAGCGCCACTTCCTTCTCCACGCCCACACCAACATCTTCTATCTTTGCATTAATCCCCCTTTGAGTCAGCACCTTTTCGGATCAAATACTCGCATCAAACCACAGAACGCCCACGATCCTCTTTGGATGCGCCGCCATCAAAATTCACACCCGCCATTGCAGCCCGGATGGTAGACACCGCATACGCAATTTATGCGACATAGCAGTAGCCGATCGCATCGCACCCCGAGCTCTTCCGATGCATTAAAACCGTTCGCGCTTAGTGGAGTCGTAGCGGAACCGATGCGAGCGACTCACATTCGTGTGCCCGTTCAACGCTGACACCCCCGTGTTGCAAGCACGCGTCCTCATATGCCACGTACTCACCATCAGATTGCGAAGCGAGCAACGCGTCAATCTTTCCGAAATCAGCATCGGAAGGAATATCGACCGCGAAGAGGGAATGTCCCCGAGTGACGGAACATTGTGCTCCGAGCGACTTCAGGTCGGAAATGAGCGATGCTTTGGTGTCAGGGTCCTCGGCAAACACTCGCAGCGTTGAATGCCCTCCCCGTGCAACCACTGATGTTGCAAACAGTTCACCATCGACATCCTCAACCGCTACCGTGTCCCCTTTACTCACGCCGCATACATAATACGGCACATTGTCGACCACACAAGATAAATCGTCCGAAAATATCCCCCAGAGAGATTCATACTCCATCGGAGGATATCCGTCTTCGTCCTTCTTCAATCGAAAAATAATCTTCCGAAGCTCTTGCATATTTCCTCTTCAATTGTCACACGGCGTACGTCCCAAGCGATTAAGTCGCTTGAAATTATCCTTGATTCTATCCCACAACCGTCTATTACACTTTCGGCACAGAACTTGCGTATTCCTTTCATCATTTGCCCCACCCAGGACATCCGGCTCAATATGATCAAACTGGCGCTCATTTGTTGGTGGAGTGACCCCTCGCTGACTCTTCTGCCCAGGAACAACCTCAACCCCGCAACACTCACAGGTCTCTTTCCCGAAGAACTCCTTATTCTCTTTCGCGACCTTATCCTTAACTGATTTCGGAATACGGGCCAAGCCAAGCGGGTCAACCCACTCGATTGGATTCGGAGCGTACTGATAAACGTTGATGCCCCCATTAATCCCAATGGGGTCCTCTGAAGTAAATCGCCCAGTTACGGGGTCGTAATACCGATATCGGTTATAAGCGAGCCCGGTCTCGTCATCAACCTGCTGCCCCTGAAACCGCAACGGGTTCTTCGGTACGACGCCTGCGGCCCTCGAAACTCGCGCAATCACCTCCCGCGCTTCCCCCCACGCCTTGTACGACGCCTCCCACACGACGTCGCCATCGTCGTCCGTCATCAACAGCGGCGTACCGATCTGATCGCAGTGGTAATAGAACAGCGTCGCGTCGCCTCGCCGCTCCGGCATCTTCTGCAGCGGATCCTCCTCCGGCACATAGCGGTCGGTACTCTTCCACTCCGGCGTCGAGATTCCCTCAACCGGTCCCGCCACATACTGCGCCATCGGCACGAACTTTCCCGGCTCATAGATATAGTGCGTGCCGCGCTCGCCATCGCTCTCATAAGCCAGCGTGTCGCCATCCCACCCGAACACCGTCCGCTCGCCGTTCACCTCCTTGGCGATCCGACGACCGAAAGCATCATAGAAATACCGAGACCGACTCTGCCGCGAGGTCTCCCCAACCCGCGCGGACAGCAAGCGATTGAATTCGTCCCACTCGTATTCCTGCTCCCCCGCCGGCGTACGCTTGCGCACCAGATTCCCGCGTGCGTCGTACTCGAAGTGCATTCCCGCATACGCCTTCAGCAGGTTACCCAGCACCTTCGGCACTTCAACCGGTAACGTGCTTTCCGGCCGCACCGGGCTCGGACGGGATGCGGGCGTCTCCGTAGTTCGCACCGGATCGACGATGTTGCTCGCCGGATCGAACGCAAACCGTTCCTTCGCGACCGGACTGATCGCCTCGATCAACCGTCCGACCGGATCGTACCGGTAGTCCGTCCCGCCCTTGCGACTGTCCTCGATCCGCGACAACTGCCCCGCCGCGTCATAGCGATACCGCCGCTCGGCAAGCGGCGCGGGCGATGTCGACCGTTGAATCGTCTGCTGCAGCACGCGCCCCGCCGGATCGTAGTGCGTGCGCTGCCCGACCTGGCTCGACAGCACGCGTACCGTCTCTCGATGAAGGTCGTCGCGCTCGAATTGCACACGCTCCTCGCCATCGAGCAGCATCCCGTGCACATATCCCGAGCCGTACATCAACCAATCAACCGCATGCCCGTCCGGCCGCACGGTACGTCGCCGGTTGCCGAGCTCGTCGTATTCGTGATGCCACACGTAGCTGCGCCGTTCGCCGAACAAATCGTAGGCGTGATGTTCGCGCACCAGATTGCCGACCGGATCGAAGAAGAACTGCACGCGGCTGTACCGGTTCACCGCGTCGATCAATCGACCGCTCGGGTCGTAGGCAAACCGTTCCTCGCTTTCCCCCGCGACACGCTTCATCAGGCGGCCGTTCGCATCGACGTCGATCGACGTCACGCAACCCGCTTCATCAACCGAAACAAGGCTGCCGCTGTCCTTGTCGTACTGATAGCTTGTCGACTTGCCGTCGAAGCCGATTTCCTCGATCAGCCGCCCTGCCGGATCGTAACGGAACTGGTACGTCGCAAAGTTCGCATCGGTCAGCGCGGTCAAGCGGCCGAGACGGTCGTAGCGATACGCAAGCGTCTGCCCGAGCGCATCCGCGCGGCTCGCAATACGACCCACTGCATCGTAGCCATATCGCGTCGATCGATTGAGTTGATCCGTATGCCGCAACAACCGACCTTCAGCGTCGTATTGCACCTGCTCGACACCGGCCGGCGACCGAGTCTCCGTCAATCGGCCGTTCGGACCGTAGCCATAAGCGACTACGCCTCCCGAAGCGTCCTTTGCCTCGATCACGCGTCCGATATCGTCGTAGCGCCATTCCGTCTTCTTTCCGGAGCAATCCGTATAGCTCGTGAACTGCCCGGCGGGGTTGTATTCGAGCACCTTCGAGCCGCCCTTCGCATCGGTGATCTGCGTCGGCAAGCCCTTGTCGTTATAGCTGTACTTCGTCGCATGCCCGAGCGGATCGATTTCCTCGACGAGGTTGCCCGCATCGTCGTACTTGCGCTGCCAGGCATGGCCGTTCGGATCGACGAGCCGGATCATTTGATCCTTGTCGTCGTATGCCATCTCGACGACGGTGCCGTCCGCGCGCTCGTGCCACGTCCGGTTGCCGCGTGCGTCATAACGCATCTGCTCGATGCTGCCGTCCTGCAGAATGTGCAGCGTCAGATTGTCGTGCTCGTCGCGCCGGAACCATTCCTCGCTTCCGTCCGGATAGGCGATTCGATAAACGTACCCCTTGATGTTGAAGTAATAGCGCGACATCTGACCGAGCGCATCGGTCACGTAGGTAAGTCGAATGTTCGGATGCCACGCAAGGCGGATATCGAGGCTGCCGTCGTCCGCGTACTCGCGCACGCATTTCGCGTTCGCGTTGTCTTCAGCGTCCGCGCCGTCCCATTCAAGCGTCATCCCGCGGCCAGTGCGATCGGTATAGCGCGTCACGAGATGGTGGTGGTACTGATAGCTCCATACGTTGCCATACCGGTCGGTTGCGCGCACGAGATCGCCCGCTTCGTCATAAGCGTAACTCGCGAGCGTACGGCGCTTTCCACCCTCGAGCACCTGCTCGATCATCACGATCCGGCCTTGCTTGTCGTGCTCGAACGACAGCACGTTGCCGCTCGCGTCGATCAAGCGCGCCACGCGGTCGAGCGCGTCGTAATCGAGCGTGATCGTGTTGCCCGCGCGATCTTTCTGCATCGCCAGCCGGAACGCATTGCCGCGCCGTTCATACACGTGAAGCTGATCGTGGCCGTATGCAATCGTGACCCACGTCTCGTCAAGACGCGACAGCGTCAGGTTTTCCGCGAGATCGTCATACACTCCTCCGACTGCAAGCGCTCGATATTCGATGCTGCGCCCGCTGGCGTCGCGGAAGAACCATGTGTCGCCTTCGACATCGATGCGCGTCGTGTACGGCGTGAGCCACCGCGCGCCGAGTTCGCCGTTGTCGTAGGCAGACAGGCGTGACCGATACGTACGCGCCCAGACAAGCGGCAACGCGCCGGGCAGTTCGAAGTCCGTATGTGTGAAGGTCTCGTCGCCGAAAGCAAAATCGATCGATCCGGTCGACGCACCGATCTGGCAACCCTTGCAAGGACTCTGGCCAGCCCCTCCCGCATGCGTCTGCTGCCCAATCGCACCCGCCGGCTCCTGAGGACGGTCATGCTGCGCCCGCCCCTTCCCGCCAGGCGGCACATCGGCAGTCTTTTCATGAAGCTTCCCGCGCGCGCGCACCCTCGCCACGGCTTCGATCACCTGCGCGATCAGCCACAGCATCTTGCCTTCTTCGCTACCGTTCAGATCGCGGATCGCCGTCGCGACTTTCGGCGCCTCGGTCTTCAGGAACGCGACGATATCGCGGAACGGTTGCAGCCACGAATCCGGAGCAAGCTTCGCTGCGGTCCCGATCGTCGCGTTCCCCGCTTCCTTCCCCAACGCGATCGAACCTTGGTAACCGTACTCGACCGCGTCCACCACCAGCATCGGGTTGTACCAGGACCGCTTGTCCATCTTCTGTGCGATCTTTGCAGTACGTCGCACGTTGGCGCTGCTGTCGAAAATTTGCCCTTTGAGTGCGAGTTCCAGCCCGGTAGCAATACCGACCATCAACTCCTGCGCCTTATGCGCGCAGTCGTTCAGCAGTTCGACAAGAACGTCCTGCAGGGTCTTCAGGAAGTTTTCGATTTCGGTCGCGGCCGCGGCGTTGACATGCGTGACGAGCACCGAAATGAGTGCCGCGCCGAGATTGCCGCGAGAGATCAGCAATTGATTGCGCACGAGCGCCAGCAGCGGCCGCGCCGACAGTCGAAACGATGCCAGCGGCGGCGGAACCGGAATGACGCCGATCAGGTTGATCGCAAGCCCAAGGTAATCGAGCAGATTGGCGTGGCGCTTCTCGACGATCATCACGATGTCGCACACCGCATCGTAAAACGCCATCAGGTTGCCGATGATCGGCACCGCGCTTGCGAAGGTTTTGAGATCCTCGAACGAAATGTGATTGCCGCTGATCTTGAGCAGCCACTTATTGAAACGGTCGCCCCCCGCCGCCACATCTTTCGGCGAAATATCGCTGAGCCAGGAAACGGCCTGTTCCTTCTCGGCGCCCGGTGGAAGTTGTTGTGCCATGTCGCTCTTCGTTCAATTCGTTTTTTTCAAGACGGCTGACAAGCCGCCCTCTCAGGATTTCAGCGGTCCGCCGAACCCGCTCGTCGGCAGCTTCATGCCGGTCGCACCCGCGGCCGACGCCACCGTCGTAGCGCCCTTGCCGGCGATACCGGGTAGCGCGCCCTGCAGAGCACCGGATGCCGCATTCGCAGCCGGCGCGGCCAGCGCTGCGAGCCCACCCTGGCGCGCCGCCTGCACCATCCCGGCCACCTGCTTCGCGGCACTGCCCAGGCTCGAGGCCGTCTGCAGCGCAGAAACTGCGCCTGCCCCACCCAGCGCACTTGCCGCAGCCGGCAACGCGGAACTCGCCAGTCCGCCTAACGCAGCACCGGCCCCACCTCCGCTCGCCAGCCCCATCGCGGCCGTCGTCGCCGCAGGCGCCATCCCCTTCACCTGGCTCGCGAGTTGCTCCGACGCAGCGGCCTGCGCCGCCTGCGGCGAAGGCTCAACGGGCTCGACTGGCCACTGCGCCTGCTTGAAGTAATTTGCCGGTTGAGCCGACTCGCGCGGATCCTTCCCGAACTCGACACGCACCGCACCCGGCGGCAACCCGCTCACGGCCGTATAGCCGCTGTTGTCGAGCGCCCCCTTCTTCAGCACGGCGCCGTTCACGTCCTTCACCGTGAACAGCCCGCCCTTCACCGCTTCGCCATTCACGTACTTGTGAAACAACTCCAGCTGCCCCGGCTGATCCGGCCGCGGGCTCGGCAACGGATACCCCATGCTCGCCGGCCCCGCGAACGTATGCGACGCGCCCTTCACATCCACCGCGCCAGGCGTATGGATCTCGATGTTGCCGCCCTGGATGCGGATATACCCGCCGCCGCTCGTCAGCAGAATCCCCTGATCGGCCGCGATCTCGATCCGGTCAGTGGCCGACACGACCTTCACCGCCTTCTGCGCGGTCACCTCGATGTTGTCCGACTGCGCCTGGATCTCGACCTTGCCCTTGCCCGCGAACAGCTTCATCCCCGCGTTCTGCACGAACAGGCTCAGCTTCTGCCCGATGCTGCCGATCAACGACTTGCCCGTCGCGACGTGCACACTCTGTCCGCTCGCGACGTTCACGTGATCGTTCGCGACCATATGCAGCGACTGCTGCGTCGACATCCCGATCCCGGACGGGCTGCCGAACAGCATCACCGGCTCCTTGAATGCATTGGCACTGCCCGTGCCGCCGCCTGCCGTGCGTCCACCGGACACGTTGCCCGACGCACTGTCCTGCGTCGCGTCGGTGAACGCGCGCATCGTGTCGTGCGCATCCTTGAGACTTTCCGCCTGATGCTGCTCGCTCACACCCGACATCGCCTCGACCAGGCTCTCGCCCGTCACGAGCTGCTGCTGCGCTTCCTTCACGTCGAGCGGCTGGCTGTTCGGCGCCTTCGGATGGGTCGTGACGTACAGGCCCTGGCTCGCCCGCACCGCGCCATACGCATCCGAGCGCAGGTCGAACCCGCTGCCCAGATACGACCCGCGCGAATTACCGTTCTGGTCGATGAGATAGCCCAGATGCAGCAGGCTGTTCGCGCTGCTGCTCATCAGCTGCACGCGGTTCTGCCCGGTCGCGTCGTCCATCACGAGATGGTTGTAGCCGCTGCCCGAATACTCCTTCGATCGATAGCCGGAGAGAATCCCGTCGCTATGCCACTGCGGCTGGTTCGCGCCGTTGTACACCCGCCCGACCGCCAGCGGCCGGTCGCAGTCGCCGCCGACATAGTCGATCAGCACTTCCTCGCCGATCCGCGGCACGTGCACGCCGCCGTAGCCGCCACCGGTATCCGACTGCACGACGCGCACCCAGCACGACGCGTTCTCATTGCCCGGGTTCAAACGATCCCACACGAACTGCACACGAATCCGGTTCAGCTCGTCCGTATAGACTTCCTCGCCCTGCGGGCCGACGACGAGCGCCGTCTCGAGATGCATCTTCGGCTTCTCGTGTTCGAACGGGCTGCGATACGGTACGTTCACGCGCTGCGCCTCGACCTCGACGAGATAGAAACCGACCGAGCCGTCGTCGTGCGGCACGCGAAACGCGGGGTCGGCACCATAGCCCTCCTGCGCTTGCGTCAACGCGTCGCGCAGGCTGTACGGAAAGTCGGCGCTGCTACCCGCAACAGGCAGGTTGTTCTCGATCCACCACTCGACGCCGAGCGCCGCGAACTCGCGCTGGTCGGCCGGATCGCGATCGTGTTCGGGATGATCCGACAGCGTGAAGCGCCGGCCTGCATCGATCGCGCGCACACCGCCCACGCCATGGAAGCGCTTCGCGTGCGACTCCCATTCCTCCATCCGCACCTTCGTCAGGTGGTCGCCGCGCGTCTGGTCCAGATACGTGTACGCACCGGTGTACTCGTAGACTTCGAGCTGATCGGGCAATTCGCCCTGGCCGCCCATCGTCGGCAGTGTCGTGCCTTTCGGGTTCGACGGTTGGGACGGATTCTTGTAGTCGAACGTGCGCGTCGTGCGGGTCACGCTCTGCAGCGTGCGCGAGCCCGACCATTGCGTGAACGCGTCGGCTTCGCTCGCCGCGCCACCACGATAGAAGCGCACGGTTTCCGGCGACAGCGGCGCGAACGTCTGCAGGTTGTCGGTGATCACGAGCGTATGCGACTTGCCGTCGTCGGCCTGCTGCCATGTGCCGTAGAGGCCTTCGCTCTCCATCAGCCGGTGCACGAAATGCCAGTCGGTGTCGTGCTGACGCGTGTATGAACGGTTCGGCAGTGGCCGCGACAGCGCGAAGCGGAAATGTCCCTGCGCCTGCGGATGCCGGTTCAGCACGTCGCTGATGATCTGGTCGACGGTCGTGTCGTTCCAGAGCCGCTGGTCGCGACGAAACTTCAGGAAATGGGTGAAATCGGCGAACGTGAGCTGATAGGTCGTGAGCCCGCCGTCGGCGCCGAGGCGGCGCGCGGTGTGCACGTATCCGTTGATCGGCCGGTAGCTGCGATCGCCTTGCTGGATCCACAACGTGACCGGCTGCGCGATCAGCTTTTTAAGTTCCAGATCGCTATCGGCCGACAGCACGTCGAGCGTGAATTCGTACGCGCGCCCGATGCGCGAGTGGCCGACCGCCCGCTGCACGGTCAGCACGTTGGCGCCCAATGGCGTATCGAGCTTCAGCAGCCGGTCCTGCTGAAGCAACCCGCCGCGCAATGCGGCAATAGTGTTCTGCATGTTCATGGCAACGGCCTTTTCTTCTTTTGACGCGCCCTCGGATGGCGCGTTGAGCGATTTCGCTCGCGCGATTTTACAGATAAATTACTGCGGGAATCGCAAAATGACCTGATTTAAAAGAGTATTTTCAAGCGCACTCCCGGCCCCGACACACGCTTCGAACGCTCGGCCGGCGCCTGCGTGTCGCGTCGTCACACTGCGCTGCCACCCGCCGCCCGCTGAAATCGATTGCAATCAGGGCCAATTCGACTTCCGGTGCAGCCCGGTTGCGAGTAGTGTCTACGTGCCCGTAATTCGGCCCAGCCCGGGCACGATCGATGTCCGGCGCTCGATTACCACACTGATCACTGGAGATCTGCGATGAAACGTTCGAAGTTCCTGCTGTCGGGCCTGCTGCTTGCGTCGGCCCTCGGTTTCACGGCCGTCGCCGCGCACGCGGACGACCTGCTCGACTCGGTGAAGAAAGCCGGCGTGCTGCGCGTCGGCCTCGAAGGCACGTATCCGCCGTTCAACTCGCGCGGCACGTCGGGTCAGCTCGAGGGCTTCGACGTCGACGTCGCGAATGCGGTCGCCGGCAAGCTCGGCGTGAAGACGCAGTTCGTCCCGACCGAATGGAGCGGCATCATCGCGGGGCTGCAGGCGGGCAAGTTCGACGTGATCGTCAACCAGGTCACGATCACGCCGCAGCGCAAGGAAGCGCTCGACTTCAGCGAGCCGTACACGTACTCGGCCGCGCAGCTGATCCAGCGCAAGGACGACACGCGCAACTTCAAGTCGCTCGACGAGTTCAAGGGCAAGAAGCTCGGCGTGACGCTCGGCACCAACTACGACCAGATGGCGCGCACCGTGCCGGGCATCGAGGTGCAGACGTATCCGGGCGCGCCGGAAAAGCTGCGTGACCTGGCCGCGGGCCGGATCGAGGCGACGCTCGACGACCGCCTGATGCTGCCGTACATGATCAAGACGTCGAACCTTCCGCTGCGCGCGGGCGCGGTGCTGAACGGCGGCAAGCAGGAGATGGCGATCCCGTTCCGCAAGGGCAATCCGAAGTTCGAGAAGGCGATCAACGACGCGCTGGATTCGCTGCGCAAGGAAGGCACGTTGAAGAAGATCTCGACGCACTGGTTCGGCAGCGACGTGACGGTGCCGGTCGCGCAGTAAGCGGTTCGCCGTGTTTTGGATGCGTCACGTCCTTCGCTGCGGCGAAGGCGTGACGCTCATCTGCAGTTCTGTTCCCTTCCGTTCTATTCCCTCAAGCCGCTTCGTCGAAGCGCGCGAGCAGCAGCTGGCCGATCGGCGTCAGCGCCGGGCGGGCGGCCACCGCATTCACGCGGACCTGCATATCGTCGACCAGCCGCTTCTCGACGAGCACGGCGAACGCAGGGTTCGCCAGGTCGACGCTGTCCGGTGCGCGGGCAATGCGCAGCAGCATCGAAAATTCGTGCGGACTCAACATGGTCCTTGTCTCCTGATCGTCCGCGATCCAACTCGATCGGCGTCGATCGTGTTTTCGAATGAAATGGTGCGAGGCATAGTCGATGCGTCGCCGGAAGCGAGATCCCGGTTGACCGATGCGCGACGCGGGCACGGCGTCGCGTACGGGTTACGCACGCCCGGATCGCGACGGTGGTGCCGCGACGGGAACGTGCAACCTTAGGTGCGCATCATTACGCAGGCGTGACAGCCAAAGGGGGGCGCAACGATGCGCGCTGCACGCCCGGATCGCACCGCGCAGCGCACGTGGTGCGGATCGGGGCGGAAGCAAAGGCGTCTTCGGCCGCGAAGGCGACTTGTGGCCAAGCTGGATTGGCAGCGTCATGTGTTCAGAACATTAGCCGTCGTTGCCAATGCACTGTGATATTCGCCCCCTTCAAATTGTTAGGACTCCAATTACTCTCGGCGCGATTCCGTTGACAGGACAGGCAGCGTCCGCCGCCGGAAATCGAACCGCCTCTCGTCCCGGAATCTTCGCCTCACCTCATCCGCCGTTTGGTCGGCGTTTCTATACCGATCGGCCAATTTGCACTCAAAGCAATTGAAACCGCCTACATTGAATGGACCCCAAAGGAGTTTTCACGACGTTTGAGACAGCTCCTCGCCGTTTTCGGTTTAACCCAACGCGAACTTCAAGTGCCGCAGGCGTCTCGGTCGAGCTGACGTAACCGCGTGGCGGCAACAGTTCGCAAGCCGGTTCAGGGGCAGTTTGAACCGGTCGTGAACCGCCGGGACCACTATTGACCGTGTTCGATTGGTTGTCGACTTTCAGCGACTGCGCGTGCTTCGTCCACAATGTGCTTACGAGTCACGGCTCGATCGAGATAATGGCTATACCACCAGTCGAAAAAGGCGGCCGAGCGTCGACGCAGGATGTACCCACCGCTTAAGACACAATGACTCCCTGAACACAGACGCGGCGCAGCGCCTAGTGCACGCTCTCGGTGAAGTCACGTGTACTCGCCGTCGCGGTCTGCGCGATCTCGATCGATTGCGCTTGGAACGCATCGTAGTAACCGCTGAGATCGTCGGGAAATCGCGTTTCCCCAAGTGCGCGCAGTTCTTGGATGAGTCGGCCGTAGTAGTAGACTGCCGACGACATTGAGCTTCCGAGATCTGGATAGTGCGTCACGTCCCGCCGGTTGAAATCGAGATGAGCGACATGCTGATCACGGTATGCCTTCATCTGTTGCCAATAGGTACGCCACAGGTCTTGGTCAATACCGAGATGTGCAAAGAGACCCGTTCGGAACTCCTCCTCATCCGCAATCACGTTCTTCCAGTGCACTTGCTGGTGCTCTTCGTCATCGGAGCCGAACAGCTTGCACCACTCAAGCACTACTATGTCCAGCAGATTTCCGTGCAGGACACGCCAGAAATTCAACGCGGGATCGGGCTCAACTGCGGCGAGTGCGCGCTTCAGCGCGACACACCGGGTTAGGTTCACCACGACCTGAAGTGCGCCCGTCAACCGCTCTTGAGTTGCCATGGATGCCTCCGCGAACGACGAATATGCTCCAGTGTGGCATCCCTGCTCATTCGCAGCATAGCCTTTCGGCATTCGACATAGTTTCACGAGGGTTCAGGCCACGACTGTGCTCTGGAACTGCCTGATAACCGGAATTCGCCGGAGATACGACTCTGGAACCATGCCGAAGAAGCCTTCTTGCGCGACATGCATCATCCCCGCATCCTGCATCTTGCCCTCGGCGATCAGACTCTGCTCCTTCTGGTGGATGAGAGCCACAAGCGCCCTCCCACGCGAAGTAAGGGGGGCAACGAAGTGCGGCTGCACCTGTCTGTCCACCCAATCGATCAAACAATCAGAGTAGTCAATTTGGGCAAGATTCTGCGCGATCAGGAACTTGACAAAATCGAACGCGAACCAGTGTTCGGTGTCCCCCAACCCCATTCCGAACGGGGATTCCACCGCAGCGAGGTTGCATTCGACGGCATCGATGATCAGATCCATGCCGTAGTAGATGCTGCGGGCGATGTTGGTCAGGCCAAGCGCGAACAAATCAAAGTGACTAAGCGGAAAACTGGCGTTGTTCGATTGCGCCGCAAGAAGCTGGGCAAGCACATCGTCGAGGTCCTCGATAAACGGCTGGTCCAGCACGCCCGCAGTTTCAAAGAGCGCAGTAGCCTCCGTTCTATCCAATCGATTGTTCTCCGGCACCTCAACGAAGACCCGATTGGCGCCAGGATTACGTAGTGCCTGCCGAACATCGGCCCAGTATGCAATTCCGGATTCTGGATTGTGAAGCACAAGCAGAACGGGAAGAGGAAAGAACTCCCAGTAATTCCGATGCTTGTCTTCGGGATAGAATTTCCATCCGCGAGTCGAGGGCTTGTCAAAGTACGACAACCCCGATTTGACTTGCACCGCGACTATCCGACTTGTGGTGTATCCGTCTGGGGTTACGAACTCCAAGTGCCCGTCAATACCTACATCGCCAGTTCCTGTTTCTCGCCATATCTGTCCTCGACTGGCCGCGTAGCTCTGGATAGCCGCGATGCCTTGACGCTCCTGGGCATAGTTTGCCCCTGCTTTTGGAAATTGCATGGTTTTATCAATAGTCGATTAGTATCCGTACACCTCTTGCCGACGCTTGAAAGCCTTTTTGCTACCTTCGAGAATCGTGCAGACGATGTCCTTGGTATGGCTTGTGTCGATCGACCCGCGATCTCTGATCACGGACACTTCGCTAGCACCGCGCAACGGGATGATCAGCTCAGCGTCTCCAAGGACAGCGATGTTAGGATTGTGGGTGACGATGATGACCTGCCGGTGCTCTTTGATGCTGCGGAGCGAACGCACAACCGTCTTGTAAATGAACTCGCCGTCGAGGTTATCCTCCGGTTGATCGATGATCAGAGGCACGCGGCTTTTCGAGAACAGCAGCACTGACAGAAGGATGGCTTGCTGTTGCCCTAGGGAGAGCTTGGCGAAGTCGCGGATCTGATGGCCCTTGGTGCCATCTGGCTTGTCGATGATCCGCGTTACCTTGATTTCGGGCTTGTCTTCAAACGCGATGCGCTCTAGAGCGCACCGCGCCTCCCACTCGTTGAGCTTTCCGATGATGTCTGCCGCATCAGCCTTGGAAAACACGCGGTTCCCCTCTGCGTCGCTTAACTGTTCGAGCGCCGAGGTATCCTTTGCAGCCACTGCGGCCAGAAGTCGAGCCGGCGAAAGCATGGCGGCGATGAGCGCAGCGCGCGGAACCTGTGAGGTTCGCCAGTTCATGGTGATCTTGATCAACTCTTCCATTTCTGTGGAGAGCAGCCCTTCATAGAACTGAATCTTGACCTTGTAATCCACTACGGATATGGCGAGATTGCTGTTCATCGTCGTCGCAAACGCCTGACGGGCATTAAATATTTTCGCGCGTAGATCAACCCGCTCCTGAAGCAAGCGCCTGCGCTCCTTGAAGGCCTCCTGCTGTTTCGGCTGACTCTTCCTTAACTCGGTTAGTCGAACCTGCAGGTCGGCGGCATCCTTGGTAACCTTGCGGATGAAGGCCATATCCAGCTTGATGTTCTGCTTCTCCAGATCCCGGCGGATCTCCTCGATCTTTTCCTGAGTCTCCCGCTCGCGCGCAATCCAGACCTGAAGCTGCGCCGCAATGTTGTCATTTGCTCCGACGACCTTCTGCTTGAGCTGACCGGAGAGCGTTTCGATCTCAGTCGCGAGGCCATCGACGAGCCCTTTGACAACTTCAAATTCCGCCTTGCCGACGGCAAGACCGTTGCCATCAATATCCACCGTCAACTTGCGCAGTTCGTCACCAGTCAAGCTGTTGGTGATCGAGGTGAGAAGCTCATCCAGGTTGCGCTTCAGGCCCTCGCGGAATCGCCTCTCTCTGGCCAGTTTCTCCTCCAGTTCGACGACTTGGCTGGCGTTCTGCTTCTTCAGGACTGCGACCTGGGTATCCGCGACTCCCTTCGCCTTCTCCGTAGGGGCGATCTGGTTGATGTTGATCTGTAGTGTCTCGATCACCCTCTGATTGGCGAGGATCGCATCGCGCAAGGCTTCGTCTTGCTCGCGCAATTCGCCGAAGTCGATGAAGCCATCCAGGAACCGCAGGAGGATCGACGGATCATCATCGCAATGCTGGATAGTGTCAGCCGTTTCTCCTTGCCCATAGCTTTCAATGGCGACAACCGTTGGCCCTTCTGGATCGCCGTTTACGACGTCGCAGAGCTTGCTGCGGGTCAGCGTATGTCGTTGCCCTACTTCGTCCTCATAGACGAGCGAAATTTCATCTGGCCAGACTTCGGAGTCGATGATTGTGCTTTCCGCGGCGTTGCCGGATGCAGCGCGAAGTGACTCCAGAAGGGTCGACTTTCCGGCGCCGCGCCCGCCAATGATGCAGGTCAAGTTCGGACTGAAGTGCACAATCTGATCCTTTAGGAAGCCCCCCTCCAGTTTCATTCCTACAAACTTCGGTATGGACATTGGAATAAGGTCTTCCAGGCGTACACGCGCCGCCGCATCCATGAGCGCGATTCGTAGCGATCCGAATGTCAGGGTGTCCATCTTTAGCCGAGTCAGCTTTCTGTTGCCGCTGGCGTTACGACCCAGCGCATTGAGGGTGTGAGCATCTGAGGACATCACTTTTGCGAGATCAATCCCGTCTTCAAGGCCGAGAGCCTTGCATCGAGCTACAACGCAGTTTCGCCGATTTGCATCTGCGTCGTCGTGAGAAAACCAAGCACTGTTAGCGACATTGGCGATCTCCAGACCCAGGAGGTTTGGGCAGTTGAAAACTTCCTGTTTGAATGCGTCAAATTTTGGGTGCGCCTTCTCAAAACCACTGTCCAGTTCGATATGCGCGCAGATACCAAAGCCGTTGAACTCTTCGGCAAAGCGGAGGCACTGGGAAATGGTGTTGTGGCAAGCCTTTCGGTCGTCCGAGATTGTCAGTTTTCCGAAGAAGCGCTGCAGTTGGTCAGCCGTCTCAAAGTAAACAAGCAGATGCCCTTGGGGCGTTGACAATTCCACGCCTGGGATAACGAGCAACTGCTTGCCGTCAGCATATTTCAGCGCCGGACGGACGTTGGCGACCTGGTTGTGATCGGTAATCGCGACAAGGTCCAGTCGCTCCGCTATCGCCGTATCAACAATGCCCTCGGGAGTCATCGTAGCGCCCGTCACATCGTATGAACCGCCCTCGCCGAATGAGTGAATGTGCAAGTCAGCGCGGCGAAACTGTGCGCCGTTGGATTCGTTCTGAATTTCTTGTAGCAGAGACAAGTCATCCTCCTCATTTGGAAGGTACTTTCGATCATCGGAGCGCATCCGCTCTATACTACTGTCACTAACGTTTCCTGCTCATAGAGCAATCAGGTCGCCTCAGGCGGACGCATGGATCGGGTCCGCTCGCGGTGTCTGTTCAGATAGCAACGCTGGGCGTGAGATGGTGCCGTCAAGAGCCGCATGCCGGCGTGGACGCCTAAAGCGGCCTGTGCATCTGCATTTAGGCGCGGCGAAATCAAGATGACACCGTCGTCGTCAAAGGCAATTAAACCCGCTTCAAACAACGCGTCCAAATTGGCAGTCAGCAAGAGTCCGTTCTCGGGATCATGACGCGCGCTTGGCGCGTCAGCGCAATCGGCCCAACGGTGGATGTGGCACGCACGAAGAACTTCAGGCGTAGTGACGCCTGTCAAGGCGCAGCAACCATGCAGCGCCAGCAGCGCTGTGCGAAAACGACCCTGCCCAATGCGGCCATTGATCTCACGCCGAGACTCAGTTGATAGCGCGTCGCTGTTCGCCAACGCATCCAGTTCCGCATCGACCGGATCAGGGGTAACTCGAATTCCCAGTTCACTTGCCCTAGCCGCGTTGAGCAATATCGCCGGACTGGTAGACACGGGCAACCCCAATGCCTCACATGCAGGGACAAAGTCGCCGCCGATCAACACTTCCAGCGGCTCACTGCCCGGGATTGAGCCACTCTCCCTCATTCGCCTTGATTGCTCGTCAAGCGCTAAACCCCAGCCGACCGCCAGATCCGACTCGCCTTCGTACGACTCTCCGTCTTCAAGACGATTGAAGCGATAACCCAACCGGCGAAGGTGGCGTCGCCATTGGAAGTATTCGGTGCCGTCAAGCTTGGCTTTCGCAGTGGTATGAAGACCCGCTGCCTCGCACGCCAATGCAACAATTACCTTGATTGGAAATTCACTCCCGCCAATGCTCACCATCCACCGTGTCCGCGCCCGGAATCCAGAAGGAAGGCCGCGCTGATTGATGGCGGTGATAGCACTATCGACGTGCTCCCGCGTGACCTTGTATTTTAGTTGCCGCTCACTCAGCATGCGATTCTCTTTTGCACGATTTCAAAGCCAAGTGCCGAAGCGCCGGCGAGGAAGCCTTATACAGCCAGTCGCCCCTCTGGCACATCACCGTCTCCCTTCAACCGCCAGAGCTGTGATCGCAAGCGTAGAAACTATAAGGGTTTGCCCCGCTTGCTGCTGTTAATCCGCTCTCATCCAGCCGCCCTGCTGTGTGGAGGTCGCAGCGCTTCGGGTAGCAATTCCGGATTGTAACGTTCGATCAACTGTCGGATGCGGCGTACATCCCTGACGTCAACTTTGAAGCCGGCACTGCGCAGGTTCTTGGCAGCCTCGCGACTTACGCTTTCATCGAATGAAGCCAGAGAAGCGGATTTCGTTGAAGAAGCACGGACAAGTGCTTCGACAAATACTTCTAATGCAAAGCCATGGCGCGAATTGATATTGGCAAATTCGGAGCGATCTTGGCGATCTTGATCAACTGCAGCCTCCTGTTCCCGACGTGTTCTGAGTTCGTTGGCATCTTCAAGACTCCACGCTACAACCCGACGAACTGGATATTGACTTGGATTAGGGGTGTTCATTTCAATCTCGTCGCGAATTACGAAGTCGAACGCATTTATGACATCCACCTCAAAGCTACATTCAAGCTGCCTAATCAGATCCTCATATGCGGAGCGCACGGCACAAATCAAAATCGAGTCAACAACATCGTCATTGTAGGTCGTATAAGGCCCATAGCTTTCGCGCGGTTTCGGTCGCAGATTACCTACGCCACGAATGTACATGAGCTCATTGGAAGCTCTGCTATCAAACGTCGGCTCTTCATCGCCGAAGAAACAGCGAAAATCTGGTGGTTGGAGCCATTTCCGTGATGGAATCAAATTAAAGTAGTTTACAGAAGGACCTTCCCAATCAAATTCCGTGTCCTCCCAGCCTCCCGGATGCCAGCACACGGAGAGATTGTTCATTTTTGTGATGTACGCAGACAATTCAATACGAGGTTTAGCCGAGCCGTCTTTTTTTAAACGGGCAATCATCTGCGTGATGTCAAGCATTTGCCAGTTAACCAACTTCGCAAAAGCCTTACCTGGATGTTCGTCTTTCCATTTGATTAAATCAGAAAGAACGGTCTGCCTACTAGGCGGACGCTCGTTGCGCTCAATATCGTTAATCTCGATACCCAAGCGACCGAGCTCTTGTAAAACATGAGACACATAAAAACCAGCGGATCGAGGCATCACATTATGCCAACTGATCGGACGAAACAGTTTCAGTCTAGCTGGCAACGGTGTCGTGACTGAAATTTTGCGTCGTGGACGCCCACGACCTGAAGTATTGGTCATAACGCTTACTCCACTGTGATGTGCACTAATACTTTCTCTGCCAGTCGCCTGGCACGTAACGACAAGCCATGCATACTCGATTTCATGGTGGCATCTGAATTACGAGATCAATGACGCAGCGAAGGCGAAGCGCACCCCTAAAAACCGTTTTGAGATCGAAAAACACCAAATATACCAACGTTTCTACCCCCCCGTCGGCGTCAACCGCGTCGAATCTCAGGTTGTCGTAGGACCATGTACGAAACGAGAAGTTACGCGCTCTGCTCCATCAAAATTGACTTATCAACTACGGGTTTATCCCAGTGAACGATAGCAGACATATACGCCCGTGCCGACCGCGAACCTCGTTAGCAGCAGTGCATAGCTGGTGTGACGGAACGCAATGCGCAGAGGGCATGCAAATAACTCACGCCGAGTGCTCTTGTCGGCGAATTCGTTCCGTCAGATTGTCACGTATTGACTTGAAAGCGGTCTAGAAGGATAGAGCGACGCGCGAAAAACGATTACTTACGCGTTTTCGCACGACCTCGGTTGAAATGAATCCTTCGGACGATTAACGCTCAGAGCATTGAATTCTGCGATGCAGCAGGGCACCGACCGACAAGAGCTCATTTCAAAAAAATTACTAACATATGTAACTATCTGGATTTTCTTGGGTAAATCTATGGGCGGCCATGGACGCCTCCCCGCCCGGGCAGCCACCGCCCCCCACGGAGGGTGGCCTTGGGCGAAAAGAATTACTACCCGTGCAGAAATTCGTGGCGCGACAGGGAGAGATTCATCGCACGTGCCTACGGCACCCCTCTGCGACGTTACTTCCAAGGCACGCACATTGGCGTCTTGACGGCCGACCAACCCCAAACGGATTACATGGCGGTTACATGAAGACGAAAACGAAAAGGGGCTACGAGACAAAATCTCGTAACCCCTTGTCAGATATGGTGCCGGCTGCAGGACTCGAACCCGCCACCTGATGATTACAAATCAACTGCTCTACCAGATGAGCTAAGCCGGCGTAAGCGCGAGATTCTACCTCATTTCACGATCTTGAGGCGAGGTCTGCTGCCGCCTTTCGAGCCATCTCCGTCGGTTTTCGGCGGTTCATCCGCGCCTTCTGACGGTTCCTCATTCGCACCGCTATCGACAACCGGCGTCAGCACCGCAGGCGACTCGTCGCGCCGCGCCTCATCGGCCTGCTCGGCCTCGTCTTCGAACGCACCCGAATCCGCGCCCTCGCCCGCCACCGCATCGACCTGGAACGCCATCCCCTGGCCGTTCTCCCGCGCGTAGATCGCGAGCACGTTGGCCACCGGAATCTCGATCTTGTGCGCCTTCCCGGAGAACCGGGCGGTGAACTCGATCCACTCGTTGCCCATCTGCAGCTGGCTCGTCGCCTCGAAGCTGATGTTGAGCACGATCTCGCCGTCACGCACGAACTGACGCGGCACGCGCGTCGAGTTGTCGACCCTCACCGCGATATGCGGCGTGTAACCGTTATCGGTGCACCACTCGTACAGCGCGCGCAGCAGATAAGGCTTCGTTGAAATCTCTTGCATCACAATCCTCGAACCCGGAGCGGACACGCGGCACGCCGCGCCGCCCGCTCCGTCTTGCCTTCATTGCATCATCAACGACGCATGACCTTTTCGGACGGCGTCAGTGCTTCGATGTAGGCCGGACGGCTGAAGATCCGCTCGGCGTACTTCATCAGCGGCGCGGCGTTCTTCGACAGCTCGATGCCGTAGTGATCCAGACGCCACAGCAGCGGCGCGATCGCGACGTCGAGCATCGAGAACTCCTCGCCGAGCATGTACTTGTTCTTCACGAAGATCGGCGCGAGCTGCGTCAGGCGATCGCGGATCGCGAGGCGCGCCTTCTCGTGGTTCTTCTCCGCTGCCTTGCCCTTCTCGTTCTCGAGGGTGCTGACGTGAACGAACAGCTCCTTTTCGAAGTTGAGCAGGAACAGGCGCGCACGTGCACGCTGCACCGGGTCGGCCGGCATCAGTTGCGGGTGCGGGAAGCGCTCGTCGATGTATTCGTTGATGATGTTCGATTCGTACAGAATCAGGTCGCGCTCGACCAGAATCGGCACCTGACCGTACGGGTTCATCACCGAGATGTCTTCCGGCTTGTTGAACAGGTCGACGTCACGGATCTCGAAATCCATGCCCTTCTCGAACAGCACCAGCCGGCAACGCTGGGAGAACGGGCAGGTTGTGCCGGAATACAGAACCATCATATTTGCGTTTCCTCAAAAAAGCCGAGGGCCGGCACGCGGCGGAACCCCTTTCACGGGTTCCGCCTTGCGCCGGCCCCACGCCGATCAGGCGTGTTTACTTGATATCTTTCCAGTACGCGGCATTGAGCCGCCAGGACAGGAAAGTCAGGACGCCGAGAAAGACCAGCACCCACACGCCGAGGCGTTTGCGGGTCTGCTGGGCCGGCTCGGACATCCATGTCATATAGGCCACCAGGTCGGCCACCGCAGCATCATAGTCCGGCGACGACAACGTCCCCGGCGTGACCTGCTGGAAGCCGACGAGCGTGTGAACCTTCTCGCCCGTCTCCTCGTCCGTCTTGTCTTCGAATTTGGCAGTGCGCTGCCCCTGCAGTTGCCACAATACATGGGGCATGCCGACGTTCTCGAACACCGCGTTGTTCCAGCCGCTCGGCCGCGCATCGTCGCGGTAGAAACTCCGCAGATACGTGTAAAGCCAGTCGCGGCCGCGCGCCCGCTCCTCGACCGACAGGTCGGGCGGCATGGTGCCGAGCCAGTTCTTCGCGTCTTCGGGCCGCATCGCGACGGACATCGTGTTCCCGACCTTGTCGGTCGTGAACAGGAGATTCGTTTCGATCTCCTTCGGGGATATGCCCAGATCCGTCAGACGGTTGTAGCGCATCAGGTTCGCGCTGTGGCAGTTCAGGCAATAGTTTACAAACAATTGCGCGCCGTGCTGAAGCGAAACGAGATTTTCCGTGTTATCGGGCGCCCGGTCGAGCGGAAAATTACCTTCCGCGCGTACGGCCGGCGCCGCCAGCAGCGCAACGGCCGTCGCCCCGATCAGTGCGAGCGTCGAAAGCAGTTTCTTCATGTCGTTCTCTCCTCGCTCACGTTAATGGGGCTTGAAGCGCACCCGCTCCGGCGGCTGCTTGAACGTGCCAAGCGGCGTCCAGACGGGCATGCCGAGGAAGAACGCGAAGTAGATCAGCGCGCAGCCCTGCGCGATCAGCGTCGAGACCGGCGATGGCGGCCGCGTGCCGAGGAACGCGAGGGTCAGGAACGCCGCGACGAAAATCCCGAGGAACACCTTGTGGAACAGCGGCCGGTAGCGGATCGACTTCACCGGGCTGCGGTCGAGCCACGGCAGGAAGAACAGCGTGATCACCGCCGAACCCATCACGACGACGCCCCAGAACTTCGATTCGGTCAGGAACATGAACACGACGATCGCGGCAGCCAGCACCGGCAGCCCGACCTTCCACTTGCCGCGCGCGCGAATCAGCGCGAGCACGCCGAGCAGCGCGATCACGATCATCAGCACGATCTTGAACGGATCGGTGGTCGCGCGCAGCATCGCGTAGAACGCGGTGAAGTACCAGACCGGCGCGATCTCCGGCGGCGTCTGCAGCGGGTTCGCCGGGACGAAGTTGTTCGACTCGAGGAAGTAGCCGCCCATCTCCGGCGAGAAGAACACGATCAGCGCGAACACCATCAGGAACACGCAGACACCGAAGAAATCGTGCACCGAGTAGTACGGATGGAACGGGATGCCGTCGAGCGGCACGCCGTTCGCGTCCTTCTTCGCCTTGATCTCGATGCCGTCCGGGTTATTTGACCCCACTTCGTGCAGCGCGACGAGGTGCGCGATCACGAGGCCGACCAGCACGAGCGGAATCGCGATCACATGGAACGCGAAGAAGCGGTTCAGCGTGACGTCGGACACGACGTAGTCGCCGCGGATCCACAACGACAGGTCCGGGCCGACGAACGGAATCGCCGAGAACAGGTTCACGATCACCTGCGCGCCCCAGAACGACATCTGGCCCCACGGCAGCAGGTAGCCGAAGAACGCCTCGGCCATCAGGCACAGGAAGATCGCGCAGCCGAAGATCCACACGAGCTCGCGCGGCTTGCGGTACGACCCGTACATCAGCCCGCGGAACATGTGCAGGTACACGACCACGAAGAACATCGATGCGCCGGTCGAGTGCATGTAGCGGATCAGCCAGCCCCACGGCACCTCGCGCATGATGTACTCGACCGACGCGAACGCGAGCGTCGAGTCGGGCTTGTAGTTCATCGTCAGGAAGATGCCCGTGACGATCTGGTTGACGAGCACCAGCAGCGCGAGGGAGCCGAAGAAGTACCAGAAGTTGAAGTTCTTCGGCGCGTAGTACTCGGAAACGTGCTTCTTCCAGGTGGACGTGAGCGGGAAGCGCTGGTCGATCCAGCCGGTGAGACCTGTCGTGGAGACTTCCTTGTTGTCGGCCATCACGCTTCTCCTTTCTCGTCCTTGCCGATCACGAGGGTCGTCGCCGACGTGAACATGTAGGGCGGGATGTCGAGATTCTGAGGCGCCGGCTTGTTCTTGAACACGCGGCCGGCGAGGTCGTAGGTCGAACCGTGGCACGGGCACAGGAAACCGCCCGGCCAGTCGTCCGGCAGGTTCGGCTGCGGACCCGGCGTGAAGCGTTGGCTAGGCGTGCAGCCGAGGTGCGTACACACGGCCATCACGACGAGAATGTTCTTGCGATCGGCCCGCGAGCGATATTCGTTCGCGCAATACGCGGGCAACGGCATCGAATACGGGGATTTCGAGGTCGGATCGGCCACTTCCTTGTCGGCCTTGACGATGTCGGTCAGCATGTCGTCGGTGCGATTCAGGATCCAGACCGGCTTGCCGCGCCACGGCACGGTGACCATCTCGCCGGGCTTCAGGCCGCTGATGTCGACCTCGACCGGTGCACCGGCCGCTTTCGCTTTCGCGGACGGCGCGAGCGACGCCGCGAAAGGTATGACGGTGGCTACGCCTCCCACGCCACCTGCTACGGATGTCGCAATCAGCCAGGTACGGCGGCCGCTGTCGACGCGTTTCTCTTCCTTGTCTCGCATCACACGCCCCACTTCTGAGTTGGATTTTCCGTCACGACTTTCCATTCCGCCGCTAGTTTGCGCGAATGGAGTCGCCATTTACAAGGCCCGGAGACGAAAATCCCTTCGAAGTAGTTGATAGTTAAGGGTTTTCCCCCACTATCGGAGCGATTAAATCATTTCGCTTTTAAGCATCCGCTACATTGCGAAATTTCGATGCGCTGCCGCAAATCCGTCGCTCAGACCGGATTATGAATGTCGATAAAAAGGTGTTCGATATCGAATTCTTCGGACAAGTGGGCGCCCAGCGCCTGGATTCCGTAGCGTTCGGTCGCATGGTGCCCTGCCGCAACGAACGCGACGCCGCTTTCGGCCGACGCGTGCGTGACGGATTCCGACACCTCGCCGGTCAGGAACACGTCGGCGCCGGCCTCGATCGCCGCGTCGAAGTAGCTTTGCGCGGCGCCGGTGCACCACGCGATGCGGCGCAACTGCATGTCCGGATCGCCCAGCACGAGCGGCGTGCGGCCGAGCGTGCGCTCGACCTTCGCGACGAAGTGCTCGAGCGAGACGGGCATCGGCAGCGTGGCCATCCAGCCGAGGTCGCCGTCGCCGAAACGCTGCTCGCCGAGCAGCCCGAGCTTCTGGCCGAGCTGCGCGTTGTTGCCGAATTCGGGGTGCGCGTCGAGCGGCAGGTGGAACGCGAACAGGTTCAGGTCGTTCGCGAGCAGCAGCTTCAGGCGCTGGTACTTGCGGCCGGTGATCTGCGGCGCCTCGTTGCGCCAGAAATAGCCGTGATGGACGAGCACGGCATCCGCCCCCCATTCGAGCGCGGCTTCGAGGAACGCGACCGACGCCGTCACGCCGGTGGCGATCTTTTCGATCTTGCGGCGCCCCTCGACCTGGAGGCCGTTCGGGCAATAGTCCTTGAAGCGCGCGATTTCAAGGGTATTGTTCAAGTACAATTCAAGTTCGATCCGATCCATATAAACCTCTAATCCATTCAGATGCTTAGACGCTTCTGGCTGTTCTTCGCGCAGGCGGTAACCGTACTGCTCGCGCTGATGTTCATCGTCGTGACGCTCAAGCCGCAATGGCTGCAACGGCAAGGACAGCTCGGCAAGCAGCTCGCCACGCCGATCGTCGCGCTGCGGGAAGTCGCGCCGGGCATCGGCGGCGCACCCGCGA
This sequence comes from Burkholderia sp. BCC1977, assembly GCF_905339595.1. NCBI lineage: Bacteria > Pseudomonadati > Pseudomonadota > Betaproteobacteria > Burkholderiales > Burkholderiaceae > Burkholderia > Burkholderia sp. BCC1977. Next base: position 53,443 of record NZ_CAJPGQ010000038.1, on the reverse strand, counting down.
CCACGTCGTACGCGGAAGCCGCGCAAAAGGCGATGCCCGCCGTCGTCAACGTCTTCTCCAGCAAGGACGGATCGCTGCCGCCCGATCCGCGCGCGAAGGATCCGCTGTTCCGCTACTTCTTCGGCGACCGCAACGCCCGCAAGCAGCAGGACGAACCGGCCGCCAACCTTGGCTCGGGCGTTATCGTGAGCCCTGAAGGTTACATTCTAACGAACCAGCACGTCGTGGACGGCGCCGACCAGATCGAAGTCGCGCTCGCCGACGGCCGCACGGCCACCGCGAAGGTGATCGGCAGCGATCCCGAAACCGACCTTGCCGTGCTGAAGATCAACATGACGAACCTGCCGACGATCACGCTCGGCCGTTCGGACCAGTCGCGGGTCGGCGACGTCGTGCTCGCGATCGGCAACCCGTTCGGCGTCGGCCAGACGGTCACGATGGGGATCATCAGCGCGCTCGGCCGCAATCACCTCGGCATCAACACGTTCGAGAACTTCATCCAGACCGACGCACCGATCAACCCCGGCAACTCGGGCGGCGCGCTGGTCGACGTGAACGGCAACCTGCTCGGCATCAACACGGCGATCTACTCGCGCTCGGGCGGCTCGCTCGGCATCGGCTTCGCGATTCCCGTGTCGACCGCGCGCACCGTGCTCGAAAGCATCATCACGACGGGCTCGGTCACGCGCGGCTGGATCGGCGTCGAGCCGCAGGATGTCACGCCGGAAATCGCCGAGTCGTTCGGGCTCCAGCAGAAATCGGGCGCGATCGTCGCGGGCGTGCTGCAGGGCGGCCCGGCCGACAAGGCCGGCATCAAGCCGGGCGACATCCTCGTGAGTGTGAACGGCGAGGAGATCACCGATACGACGAAGTTGCTGAACACTGTCGCGCAGATCAAGCCGGGCTCGCCGACCAAGGTGCACGTCGTGCGCAAGGGCAAGGAGTTCGACGTGAACGTCGTGATCGGCAAGCGCCCGCCGCCGCCGAAGCAGACGCTCGACGAACAGGACAGCGACAGCGAGTGACGTCCGGCGGGCAGCGGCGCATGGGCGCCGCGGGCCGCGGATGGAAGTGAAAAAGGGCAGCCGGTCAGGCTGCCCTATTGTTTTGCCTTGCATCGAAGCGCTTTCGCCACGGTGAAGCTGCCGGTGAAGCAGCGTTCCCCTCACGGTCCGCCCCTTCCGATCGACCACCCGGCGTCAAGGTTGCAGCGCGATCTGATCGACGACGGCCAGCGTGCCGGCCGCCGCGCGCCATTGCTTCATCAACTCGCGGCGCCGTTCTCCGCCTCGGGTGCTTCCGTCGGCTTCGGCACGAAGAAGCGCGCGGCCAGCAGCCCGATCTCGAACAGCACGACGAGCGGCAGCGCGAGCATCAGTTGCGAGAACACGTCCGGCGGCGTGACGACCGCCGCGACGACGAACGCGCCGACGATCACGTACGGCCGCATCTCCTTCAGCTTCTTCAGCGTCAGCACGCCCATCCGGACGAGCAGCACGACGATGATCGGTACCTCGAACGTGACCCCGAACGCGATGAACATCCCGAGCACGAAGCTCAGGTAGTTGTCGATGTCGGTCGACATCTCCGCACCGAGCGGCGCGTTGTAGTGCGCCATCACGCGGAAGATCGTCGGGAACACGAGGAAGTACGCGAACGCCATCCCGCACAGGAACAGGAAGTAGCTGCTGCCGACGAGCGGCACGACGAGCTTCTTCTCGTGCTGGTACAGCCCCGGCGCGACGAACGCCCAGATCTGGTACAGCACGATCGGCAGCGCGATCACGAGCGCGACGAGCATCGTGACCTTCATCGGCACGAAGAACGAGCCGGTGACGTCGGTCACGATCATCCTGCCGCCCTTCGGCAGGTTTTCCATCAGCGGCCGCGCGAGCAGCCGGAAGATGTCGGGCGCCCAGTACACGAGCCCGAGGAACACGACGATCACGGCCAGCCCCGCGCGAATGATGCGATCGCGAAGCTCGACGAGATGGGAAATGAAGGTTTCTTCCGGGGCGTCGCCCGGATTCTGCTGGGGGTCGCTCACACCGGCCCTCGGTAGGATTGACGAGCGAGCATGCGCTCGGCTCAGAAGAAGCGCGTCGGCCGGCGCAGGCTGGCCGGCTGGTGGCGCGCGACACGCGCGGCGCCCGACTGCACGTGCGTGCGGCGGGTCGTCGCGCGCTTGTACCAGACAGGCGTCGCCGCCTGTTTCACGCGCCAGTTGCGGCGCTTCGGCGCGAGCGCCGTGCTGCCGCGCCACGACGGCGCCCCGGACGTGTCGGAGCCGTACGTGCCGGCATCGACCGAGCCTTCGTTAAGGCCGCCGACCGCGGAATGCCACGTGTCGTTCAGTTCCTTCTCGTGCTCGCGCAGGTTGTCGTGAATCGTCGTCTCGACATTGCGCGCGGCCGTCTCGAAATCGGTCTTCATCGTCCGCAGCGCGTCGAGTTCGATTTCGCGCGAGACCTCGGCCTTCACGTCGTTGATGTACCGCTGCGCGCGGCCGAACAATGCGCCGGCCGTACGCGCGACGCGCGGCAGGCGCTCGGGGCCGAGCACCACGAGCGCGACGACGCCGATCAGCGCCATCTTCGAAAGACCGAGATCCAGCATCGAGAATGCCTGTCAGCGTGCCGGCGTTACGCCTTGTTCGAGTCGGAACGCGTCGTTTCCTTCGCGTTGACGTCGACCGAGCCCGAGCGCGGCAGTTGCTGCGCGTCCGCCGGCGTCTCGCCTTCCTTCATGCCGTCCTTGAAACCCTTCACGGCGCTGCCGAGGTCGTTGCCGATGTTGCGCAGCTTCTTCGTACCGAAAACCAGCGCGACGATCAGCAGCACGATCAGCCAGTGCCAAATGCTCAATCCACCCATGATGAAACCTCTCCTCAACCATGCCGCGGCGCGGCGCAAATCGCCGGCGGCACGCCGGCTTCGACTATCGATGCGGGGAAACGCCCCGCGACGTCAACCCATCCGCAGCCACGGGCGCGGGCCGGCCAGAATGTGCGCGTGCAGGTGGTAGACCTCCTGCCCGCCGCCGGGGCCCGTGTTGATCACCGTGCGAAAACCGGTTTCGCCGCCCGTATACGCGACGCCGAGCTGGTCGGCCAGACGCGCGACCAGCAGCATCAGCCGGCCGAGCATCGGCGCATCGGCCTCGCTCGCCGCCGACAACGTCGGCAAGTGCCGGCGCGGAATCACGAGCACATGCGTCTCGGCCGCCGGGCGGATGTCGCGGAACGCGACGAATTCGTCGTCCTCGTGCACCTTCGCGCTCGGGATCTCGCCCGCCGCGATCTTGCAGAACAGGCAATTCGGATCGTGACTCATGTTGCTCCTGCGAAACGCCCGCGCACCGGTCAGAACCAGGCCTGCGGATCGAGCGTCTTGTTGTCGTTCAGGTACAGCCAACCCTTGATGATACGGTACAGCGTCCAGATCCATGTGACAAACATGACGACGAATCCCACCGCCACGAACATCAGCGCGAAGCCGATCACGTAGGCGATCAGCGCGCGCCAGAAGGTGCGGATCTGCCACTCGAAATGGTCGGCGTACGGCGTGCCGGCCACATCGCCGCGCTTCACGTAGTTGATGATGATCGCGATGATGCCGGTGACGCCGCCCGTCAGCCAATGAATCGCGTAGAGGCCATACAGCACGTGCGTCAGCGTGCGCAAACCGTTCAGTCGCTCGGCGTCCGCGGCACCCGGCACCGACGGTGGCGGAAACTGGCTCGGCGTATCGGTCATGATGCTACCCCCGTTGGATGACAATTCTTACAGCTTACCGCACTGTTGCCGGCGCGGCAGGCCATCGGCCGTCACCCGCCGTTTTCCTCGCGCTCGCGGCGCTTGCGCAGCGCCTTTTCCTCGATGCCCGACAGCCCTTCGCGGCGCTCGAGTTCGGCGATCACGTCGGCCGGGCTCAGGTCGAAATGCGACAGCATGACGAGGCAGTGGAACCACAGATCGGCCACCTCGCCGACCAGCGCCGTCGGCGCGCCGCCCTGGCGCACGTCCTTCGCGGCCAGCACGACTTCGGTCGCCTCTTCGCCGATCTTCTTCAGCACCGCGTCGTCACCCTTGTGGAACAGGCGCGATACGTACGATTGCTCGGGGTCGCCGCCCTTGCGGCTATCGATCACGGCCGCGAGGCGCAGCAGCGTGTCTTCGGTCGATTGCGTCATTTGTAGATGTGTTCGGGGTCTTTCAGCACCGGATCGACCGCGACCCAGTCGCCGCTGTCCACAGTGCCTTCGAATTTCTGGAAGAAGCACGAATGCCGGCCGGTGTGGCATGCGATGCCCGACACCTGCTCGACCTTCAGCAGCACGACGTCCTCGTCGCAGTCGAGCCGCACCTCGTGCACGTGCTGCACGTGGCCCGACTCCTCGCCCTTGAACCACAGGCGCTTGCGCGAGCGCGAATAGTAGACCGCGCGCTGCGTCTCGATCGTCTTCGCCAGTGCCTCGCGGTTCATCCACGCGAACATCAGCACGTCGTTCGTCGACGCTTCCTGCGCGATCACCGGCACGAGGCCGTTGTCGTCCCAGCGGACCTTGTCGAGCCACGCGGGCAGGGATTTCGTTTCCGTATTCATCACAGCCTCACCGGGATGCCCTGGTCGGCCATGAAGCGCTTCGCCTCGCCGACCGTGTGCTCGCCGTAGTGGAAGATGCTCGCCGCCAGCACCGCGTCGGCGCGGCCGTCCTTGATGCCGTCCGCAAGGTCCTGCAGGCAGCCGACGCCGCCCGATGCGATCACCGGCACCGGCACCGCGTCCGACACGCCGCGCGTGAGCGCGAGGTCGAAGCCCGACTTCGTGCCGTCGCGGTCCATGCTCGTGAGCAGGATCTCGCCCGCGCCGAGCTCGGCCATCTTGCGCGCCCATTCGATCGCGTCGAGGCCCGTGCCCTTGCGGCCGCCGTGCGTGAAGACTTCCCAGCGCGGCGCCTCGCCGTCGGCCGACACGCGCTTCGCGTCGATCGCGACGACGATGCACTGCGAGCCGTACTTGTCGGCCGCGTCGCGCACGAGCTGCGGGTTCGCGACCGCCGACGAATTCATGCTGACCTTGTCCGCGCCGGCGTTCAACAGGCGCCGCACGTCCTCGACGGCGCGCACGCCGCCGCCGACGGTCAGCGGAATGAAGACCTGCGACGCGACGGCTTCGATGATCGGCAGGATCAGGTCGCGCTGGTCGGAGGTCGCGGTGATGTCGAGGAACGTCAGTTCGTCGGCGCCCTGGTCGTCGTAACGGCGGGCGATTTCGACGGGGTCGCCGGCATCGCGCAGTTCGACGAAGTTGACGCCCTTGACGACACGCCCGGCAGTCACGTCCAGGCAGGGGATGATGCGTTTAGCTAGAGCCATGATGTGCGCCATAGGCCGCGGTGGAACGGCCGGTTGCGGAAGCCTCGCGCGAGGCTTCCGGTCGGGGCCGCCTGCGGGCAGCCCCGGCGAACGGGACACCGCGGTTACGCGTTGTCGAGTTCGCCGTTCAGTTCGTCCGCGCGCTTTTGCGCGGCCGCGAAATCGAGATCGCCGGAGTAGATCGCACGGCCGCAGATCACGCCTTCGACGCCGTGCTCTTCCACTTCGCACAGGTTCTCGATGTCCGTGAGGTTCGACAGGCCGCCGCTGGCGATCACCGGAATGCCGACCGCCTGCGCGAGCTTCACGGTCGCCTCGATGTTGATGCCCTGCAGCATCCCGTCGCGGCCGATGTCCGTGTAGACGATCGACTCGACGCCGTAGTCCTCGAACTTCTGCGCGAGATCGATCACCTCGTGGCCGGTCAGCTTGCTCCAGCCGTCGGTCGCGACCTTGCCGTCCTTCGCGTCCAGCCCGACGATGATGCTGCCGGCGAACGCGGTGCACGCGTCCTGCAGGAAGCCCGGGTCCTTCACGGCCGCCGTGCCGATGATCACGTAGGACAGGCCGGCGTCGAGATACTTCTCGATCGTCTCGAGGCTGCGGATGCCGCCGCCGAGCTGTACGGGGATTTCGTCGCCGACTTCGTCGAGGATCGCTTCGATCGCCTCGAGATTCTTCGGCTTGCCGGCGAATGCGCCGTTCAGGTCGACCAGATGGAGCCGCCGGGCGCCGAGATCGACCCATTTGCGGGCCATCGCCGCCGGGTCCTCGGAGAAAATCGTGGCCTGGTCCATATCGCCCTGTTTGAGGCGCACACACTGACCGTCTTTGAGATCGATGGCCGGAATCAGCAACATAGCAATCGGGTGTCGTCGTGGAAAATGAAAAGAATCCGGCGCGTACCGGCCAAACCGGTGCCGCGCCGTCTCGCTAGTTTAGTACAACTCTTTCTGCTCATAGGCGGGCGAGCCCCGCACGACGGGCCTTTCCGGCCCACCGACTGTGGCACGCACGCGACGTTCACGGCTTCCAGTGTACGAAGTTGCGATACAGACGCAACCCGACTTCCGCGCTTTTCTCGGGGTGGAATTGGGTCGCGAAGAGATTGTCCCGCGCGACCGCGGACGTAAACGGCGCGCCGTAGGCCGTTTCGCCGACCGTGTGCGCCGGGTTGTCCGGGCTCACGTAATAGCTGTGCACGAAGTAGAAATACGCGTCGTCGGGCACGCCGTCCCACAGCGGGTGCGGCTGCGACTGGCGCACGCGGTTCCAGCCCATCTGCGGCACCTTGAAGCGCGAGCCGTCGTCCTGCAGCCGGCCGTCGAGCTCGAAACGCACGACCTTGCCGGGCAGCAGGCCCAGGCCCTTCGTGTCGCCTTCCGCGCTCCAGTCGAACAGCATCTGCTCGCCGACGCACACGCCGAGCAGCGGCTTCGTGCGCGACGCCTCGATCACCGCTTCCTGCAGCCCCGATTCGCCGAGGCAGCGCATGCAGTCGGGCATCGCGCCCTGGCCGGGCAGCACGACGCGGTCGGCCGCGCGAATCGCGGCCGGCGTGTCGACGATCGCCACGTCGGCGGCCGGTTCGGCCTTCTTGAGCGCCTGCGCGACCGAGCGCAGGTTGCCCATCCCATAATCCACAATCGCAATCGAAGTTTTCATCTCAGTGCAGGCAGTAGCGCCCTCAGTCCATTGACGATGAATTCCACCGCCAGCGCCGACAGCATCAGACCCATCAGCCGCGTGGCGATGTTGATGCCGGTGCGGCCGATCCAGTTCGCGATCGGCTCGGCAAGCCGCATCGCGAAGAAACACAGCAGAGCCAGGACCGCGCCGATCGCGACGAGCCCGGCTCGCTCATACCAGTGATGCGAGTTCGCCGCATAGATGATCACCGTGCTGATCGAGCCGGGGCCCGTGAGCAGCGGAATCGCCAGCGGCACGACCGCGATGTTGTCCTTCAGCTCGGCCTCGTGGCGCTCCTCGGGCGTCGATCGCGTGTTGCCGATCTGCGCGTTCAGCATGTTGATCGCCATCAGCAGCATGATGATCCCGCCGCCCACTTCGAGCGAACCGACCGAAATGCCGAAGAAGTTGATGATCTGCTGCCCAAGCAGCGTCGTCACCGTCATCACGCAGAACACCGACACCGACGCGATCCGGATCGTGCGGCGTCGCTCGTCGTCCGTCTGCTGCGCCGTCAGGCTCAGGAAAAACGGTACCGCGCCGACCGGGTTGATCAGCGCCAGCAGCGAAATGAACGATTTGAGCAGATCCATCGCAAGCCGGCGCGCCGCGCCGAAGCCGTGAGGTTGTCCTGGGCGTCCTGTCCGTCGGGAAGTTAGAGGCTGCCCTTCGTCGACGGAATCTGCCCCGCCGCGCGCTCGTCGAGCTCCACCGCCGCACGCAGCGCCCGGCCGAAGGCCTTGAACACCGTTTCGAGCTGGTGGTGCGCGTTGATCCCGCGCAGGTTGTCGATGTGCAGCGTGACGCCCGCGTGGTTCACGAACCCGCGGAAGAATTCGATCGACAGGTCGACGTCGAACGTGCCGATCCGCGCGCGCGTGAACGGCACGTGGAATTCGAGACCCGGACGGCCCGAGAAGTCGATCACGACGCGCGACAGCGCCTCGTCGAGCGGCACGTACGAATGACCGTAGCGGCGGATGCCCTTTCTTTCGCCGATCGCCTTCGCGACGGCCTGACCGAGCGTGATGCCGACATCCTCGACCGTGTGGTGGTCGTCGATATGCGTATCGCCATGCGCTTCGACCTCGAGATCGATCAGACCGTGTCGCGCGATCTGATCGAGCATATGGTCGAGAAACGGCACGCCGGTGGCCAGCTTCTGCCGGCCCGTACCGTCGAGATCGAGCTTCACACGGATCTGCGTTTCGCTGGTATTGCGAACGACTTCCGCCACACGCATGGCAATTCCTTGAATGAGTCTGATGTAAATGGGGATTGATCGTCGCGCGCCGCCGCGCCCTGGGCTCAACCGGGCAGCGCGAGTTTCAAGGCAGCCAGCAGGCGCGCGTTTTCGTCGGGAGAACCGACGGTCAGCCGCACGCATTCGGCCAGCAACGGATGCATTTTACTCACGTTTTTGATCAGCACCCGCTCGGTGAGCAGCGCATCGAACACGGCCGCCGCGTCCGGCACGCGCACCAGCAGGAAATTGCCGGCGCTCGGGAACACCGTCGCGCCCGGCAACGCGGCCACGGCCTGCGCGAGGCGCGTGCGTTCCGCACGCAGTTCGGCCGCCTGCGCATCGAGCACGTCGAGGTGGTCGAGCAGGAAATCGACGGTCGCCTGGGTCAGCACGTTGATGTTGTACGGCGGGCGCACCTTGTCGAACTCGGTCAGCCACGCCGGCAGCCCGGCGAGATAGCCGAGCCGGATCCCCGCGAGGCCGAGCTTCGACACCGTGCGCATCACGACGACGTTGTCGAACTCGGCGGCGCGCGGCAGCCACGAGCGCTCCGCGAACGGCTGGTACGCCTCGTCGATCACGATCAGGCTGTGCCGCGCGGCCGCGATGATCCGCTCGACATCGGCTTCGTCATACAGCGTGCCGGTCGGGTTGTTCGGGTACGCGAGATAGACGATCGCGGGCCGGTGCTCGGCGATCGCCGCGATCATCGCGTCGGCGTCGAGCGTCAGGTCGGCCTTGAGCGGCACGCCGACGAATTCGAGCTGCGCGAACTTCGCGGACAGCTCGTACATCACGAAGCCCGGCACCGGCGCGAGCACCTTCGCGCCCGGCTTCGCGCACGCCACCGACATCATGCTGATGATTTCGTCCGAGCCGTTGCCGAGCAGCACGTCGCACGCGGCCGGCACGCCCATCGCGTGGCGCAGCTTGTCGAGCAGCGCGCCCGGGCGCGGCGCCGGGTAGCGGTTCAGCGCGACCTGCGCGAGGCGCTCGCCGAGCGCGGCCGCGAGCGGCGCGGGCAGCGAATACGGGTTCTCCATCGCGTCGAGCTTCACGAACCCGCTCGCGTCGGGCACCGGGTAGCTCGTCATCGCGAGCACGTCGCGGCGGATGATGTCTTGTGGCGTCGTCATGGTCTCAAGCCGGCGTGCGTCGCGCCGGCATCAAATGGTAGGCAAGGCGGCGGCTGCCGCCCTGCTTCGGTCTCCGGGCGACCGAAGCCGATGCGTCGGCATCGGCTTCGGCGCGCGTATCACCCCTTCATCCGGAGTTCGGCGCTGCGCGCGTGTGCCTGCAGCCCCTCGCCGTACGCGAGCTCGGAGGCGATCTCGCCCAGCGTCTGCGCGCCTTCGGCGCTGACTTCGATCAGGCTCGAACGCTTGATGAAGTCGTACACGCCGAGCGGCGACGAGAAGCGCGCGGTGCGCGACGTCGGCAGCACGTGGTTCGGGCCCGCGCAGTAGTCGCCGAGGCTTTCGCTCGTGTAGCGGCCGAGGAAGATCGCGCCGGCGTGGCGGATCTGCTGGCCCCATTGCTGCGGCTCCAGCGCGGAGATCTCGAGGTGCTCCGGCGCGATGTCGTTCGCGATCCGGCACGCTTCGGCCATGTCGCGCACCTTGATCAGCGCGCCGCGGCCTTCCAGCGACGCGCGGATCACGTCCTGGCGCGGCATCGTCGGCAGCAGCTCGTCGATCGCCTTCTCGACGCGCTCGAGGAACGCGCCGTCCGGGCACAGCAGGATCGACTGCGCGAGTTCGTCGTGTTCAGCCTGCGAGAACAGGTCCATCGCGACCCAGCTCGGATCGGTCGTGCCGTCGCACAGCACGAGGATTTCCGACGGGCCGGCGATCATGTCGATGCCGACCGTGCCGAACACGCGGCGCTTCGCCGACGCGACGTACGCATTGCCCGGCCCGCAGATCTTGTCGACCGGCGGCACCGTGGCCGTGCCGTACGCGAGCGCGCCGACCGCCTGCGCGCCGCCGATCGTGAACACGCGATCGACGCCGCCGAGCAGCGCCGCGGCGAGCACGAGGTCGTTCTTCACGCCGTCCGGGGTCGGCACGACCATCACGATCTCGCCGACGCCCGCGACGCGCGCGGGAATCGCGTTCATCAGCACCGACGACGGATAGGCGGCCTTGCCGCCCGGCACGTACAGGCCGACGCGGTCGAGCGGCGTGATCTTCTGGCCGAGCACCGTGCCGTCGCTTTCCGTGTACTGCCAGCTATGGGTGCCGCACTCGATCTTCTGCTTCTCGTGATACGCCCGCACGCGTGCGGCAGCGGCTTCCAGCGCCGCGCGCGCCTTCGGCGCGAGGCCGTCGAGCGCCGTCTGCAGCGCGTCCTGCGGCAGTTCGAGCGCGGCGACGCTGCTCGCGTCCAGCCGGTCGAAGCGGTTCGTGTACTCGAGCACCGCGGCGTCGCCGCGCGACTTCACGTCGGCGAGAATCTTCGCGACCGACTGCTCGATCGCTTCGTCCTCGCTCGCCTCGAACGCGAGCACCGCACGCAGCGCGGCGTCGAAGCCTTCGCGGGTCGAATCGAGTTTGCGGATGGTGATGGCCATGGGAGTTCCGTTACGGTGATGCGCTCAATTGCCATTCTGCGACGCGCGTTCGAACGCGTCGAGAATCGGCTTGAGCGCCGCGCGCTTCAACTTCAGCGCAGCCTGGTTCACGACGAGGCGCGACGAGATCGCCATGATCTCCTCGACCTCGACCAGATTGTTCGCCTTCAGCGTGCCGCCCGAGCTCACGAGGTCGACGATCGCGTCGGCCAGCCCGACCAGCGGCGCCAGCTCCATCGAGCCGTACAGCTTGATCAGGTCGACGTGCACGCCCTTCGCGGCGAAGTGTTCGCGTGCCGTTTCGACGTACTTGGTCGCGACCCGCAGGCGCGCGCCCTGGCGCACCGCGTTCGCGTAGTCGAAACCGGCCGGCACGGCCACCGACATCCGGCAGCGTGCAATGTTCAGATCGATCGGCTGGTACAGGCCCGAGCCGCCGTGCTCGACCAGCACGTCCTTGCCGGCCACGCCGAAATCGGCCGCGCCGTATTCGACGTAGGTCGGCACGTCGCTCGCACGCACGATGATCACGCGCAGGTTCGGGTCGGTCGTCGGCAGGATCAGCTTGCGCGACGTTTCCGGATCCTCGGCCACCTGCACGCCGGCGGCCGCCAGGAGCGGCAGGGTTTCCTCGAAAATCCGGCCCTTCGACAGGGCGAGGGTCAGCGGCGCGGTCATGCTTGGCTCCCGGAGAGGCGGCGCACGTTCGCGCCGACGGCGGTCAGTTTGGTTTCCATGCGGTCGTAGCCGCGGTCCAGGTGATAGATGCGGTCGACGAGCGTTTCGCCCTCGGCGCGCAGCCCGGCGATCACGAGGCTCGCCGATGCGCGCAGGTCGGTCGCCATCACGTTCGCGCCGGACAGCTTGTCGACACCCGTCACGAGCGCCGTGTTGCCGTCGATCGTGATGTTCGCGCCGAGCCGGTTCAGCTCCTGCACGTGCATGAAGCGGTTCTCGAAAATGGTCTCGACGACCTGCGCGGTGCCCGTCGCGACCGAATTGAGGGCCATGAACTGCGCCTGCATGTCGGTCGGGAACGCCGGGTATTCCGACGTGCGGATCGTCACCGCCGACGGGCGGCGGTCCATCTTCACGCGCAGCCAGCTGTCGCCTTCCTCGATCGACACGCCGGCCTCGCGCAGCTTGTCGATCACCGCGTCGAGGATGTGCGGGCGCACGCCCGTCAGCATCACGTCGCCGCCCGCCGCCGCGACCGCGCACAGGAACGTGCCGGCCTCGATGCGGTCGGGAATCACCGAATGGCGTGCGCCATGCAGCCGCTCGACGCCCTGGATCACGAGGCGGTCGGTGCCGATGCCGTCGATTTTCGCGCCCATCGCGACCAGCAAGTGTGCGAGATCGCTCACTTCCGGCTCGCGTGCCGCGTTCTCGATCACCGTCTCGCCGTCGGCCAGGGTCGCGGCCATCAGCAGGTTTTCCGTCCCCGTCACCGTGATCATGTCGGTCACGATGCGCGCGCCCTTCAGGCGCTTCGCGCGTGCCTCGATGAAGCCGTGCTCGATGCTGATCTCGGCGCCCATCGCCTGCAGGCCCTTGATGTGCTGGTCGACCGGCCGCGCGCCGATCGCGCAGCCGCCCGGCAGCGACACCTTCGCCTCGCCGAAGCGCGCGAGCAGCGGCCCGAGCACGAGGATCGACGCGCGCATCGTCTTGACGAGCTCGTACGGCGCGACGAGGTTGTCGACGCGCGATGCGTCGAGCTGCACGCGGCAGCCGTCCGTTTCGCTCTTCACGCCCATCTGGTTCAGAACCTTCAGCGTGGTGCGCACGTCCTTCAGGTTCGGCACGTTGTCGAGCTCGACCGGCTCGGCGCTGAGCAGCCCCGCGCACAGGATCGGCAGCGCGGCGTTCTTCGCGCCCGACACGACGATCTCGCCCGACAGCCGGCGACCGCCTTCGATCACCAGCTTGTCCATCCCATGTCCCTGCGATTCCCCGTTGGCGGCCGGGTGTGCCGTGGCGACGCTCTGGACGGCGTCGCGCTCGTTGACGGTGACTTGCACTCAGTGGTTCCGGTTTATGCGTTCTGCCATTCGGCGGGCGTCAGCGTCTTCATGCTGAGCGCGTGGATTTCCTGCTTCATGCGATCGCCGAGCGCCGCATAGACGAGCTGGTGCCGCTGGATCGGCCGCTTGCCTTCGAAGGCCGCCGACACGATCGTCGCGAAGAAATGCTGGCCGTCGCCTTCGACTTCCAGATGAGTGCAGGCGAGACCGCCGGCGATGTATTGCTTGACCTGTTCGGGAGTCGGCAACATGAGGGGCTCCTGTCGGCGCGCGCCGCCCGTGGCGGCCGCCGCCGTCGATATCAATGACGCAGTTTGTAGCCGGTCGCGAGCAGCCGCATCGCGAACATCGCGAGCAGCACGAAGAAACCGGTGACGATCGCGAGGCTCGCGAGCGGGTTGATGTCGGACGCGCCGAAGAACCCGTAACGGAAGCCGTCGATCATGTAGAAAAACGGGTTGAGACGCGAGATCTCGCGCCACACGGGCGGCAGCGAGTGCGTCGAATAGAACACGCCGGACAGGAACGTCAGCGGCATGATCAGGAAGTTCTGGAACGCGGCGAGCTGGTCGAACTTCTCGGCCCAGATCCCGGCGATCAGCCCGAGCGTGCCGAGGATCGCCGAGCCGAGCAGCGCGAACGCGATGATGAACAACGGCGCCGCGAAATGCATCGGGATAAACCAGATCGTCACGACGAACACGCCCGTGCCGACCGCGAGCCCGCGCACGACGGACGCGAGCACGTACGCGCCGAAGATGTCCTTGTAGGACAGCGGCGGCAGCAGCATGAACACGAGGTTGCCGGTGATCTTCGACTGGATCAGCGACGACGAGCTGTTCGCGAACGCGTTCTGCAGCACGCTCATCATCACGAGGCCGGGGACCAGGAAGCTCACGTACTCGACGCCCGGATACACCTCGACGCGGCCCGACAGCGCGTGGCCGAAGATCGTCAGGTACAGCAGCGCCGTCACGATCGGTGCGCACACCGTCTGGAACGACACCTTCCAGAAACGCAGGAGTTCCTTGTAGAACAGCGTTTGAAAACCGCTCATGCCAACCCCTCGACGACTTCTGCCCCGTTCATCACCTGGAGGAACACATCCTCCAGGTCGGCCTTGCGGACTTCGATCTCGTCGAACGTGCAGCCCGCCGCGCGACACTGCGCGAGGATCCGCTCGACATCGTCGTAGCTCGCGAGACGCAGCAGGTGCTCGCCCGGCGCGCGTGCGGCCGGATCCGTCTCGAGCCCGCGCAGCTCGGCGGGCAGCGCGCCCGTTGCCAGCCGCAGGTACAGCTGCAGCCCCGCGAAGCGGCGCAGCAGCGCGTCGGTGCGGTCGAGCGCGACGACTTCACCGCGACGCAGCATCGCGATGCGGTCGCACAGCGACTCGGCTTCCTCGAGGTAATGGGTGGTCAGGACGATCGTGTGGCCCTCGCGGTTCAGCCGCGAGATGAACTTCCACAGGGTCTGGCGCAGTTCGACGTCGACGCCGGCGGTCGGCTCGTCGAGCACGATCACGGGCGGCCGGTGCACGAGTGCCTGCGCGACCAGCACGCGGCGCTTCATCCCGCCCGACAGCGCGCGCATGTTCGCGTCGGCCTTCTCGGTGAGGTCGAGATTGGCCATCACTTCGTCGATCCAGTCGTCGTTGCGGCGCAGCCCGAAATAGCCGGACTGGATCCGCAGCGTCTCGCGGACGGTGAAGAACGGGTCGAACACGAGTTCCTGCGGGACGACGCCGAGCGCGCGGCGCGCCCCCCGGAAGTCCTTGACGACGTCGTGGCCGCGCACCGAGATACTGCCTTCATCGGCCCGGGCAAGCCCGGCGAGGATACTGATGAGCGTGGTCTTGCCTGCGCCGTTCGGGCCGAGCAGACCGAAAAACTCGCCTTCCTCGACCGACAGGCTGACGCCCTTGAGCGCCTGAAGCGATTTGTAGCGCTTCTTGACGTGACGGATTTCTATGGCTGACATGACTGTGCGCGGCGCAAGGGCCGCGACGCCTATTCTGTGCTTGCTGCGAAAGAAAATGGGGGCCGGACGCCGATTGGCTGCCCCGCAAAACGCTTGATTATAGGGCAAACCGGCTGGTGGAGCCGGCGCCGGAGGCGCGCGGCCTGAAGCGTGCGCGCGCCGGCTGGCGCGGCAGGCCTCGGTCGGACAGGGTCAATGTCGCCCGGTGCCTTCGATGAGCGCGTCGACGCCGTAGGCGCGCGCGAGGCTGGCGAGCTTCGAGGGGAGATTGAGGATGTCGAGGGTCGTGCCGCGCGCTTTGGCGGCACGTTGCCATGCGAGCAGCACGGCGAGCGCGGACGAGTCGAACTGCGTCAGCGCCGCGCAATCGACGGCGGTCGCACCCGCGTCGATGCGCGCGAGACCGTCCGCGAGCGCGGACTTCGCGCTCGCGACGGTCAGCGAGGAGCCGGCTGCGAAGCCGCTCACGACGCCTGCTTGCCGGCGGCAAGTTCCTGGTTGCGCTGCGTCAGGAACTTGATCAGGCCGTCCACGCCGCTTTGCTGGATCTTCTCGTTGAACTGCTGCTGGTACGTCTGGATCAGCCATGCGCCGAGCACGTTCAGGTCGTACACCTTCCAGCCGTTGGCCGTCTTGTACAGGCGGTAGTCGATCTGGACCGGCTGGCCGTTGTTCATCGCGACCGTCTTCACGACGACGTCGGTGTCGGCCGGATCGGCGCGGAACGGCGGATACTGGATCTGCTGGTCCGGCTTCAGCTGCGCAAGCGCGCCCGAATACGTGCGGATCAGCAGCAGCTTGAACTGCTCCTGAACCTGCTGCTGCTGCTCGGCCGACGCCGTGCGCCAGTTGCGGCCCATCGCGAGCTGCGTGGTGCGGCGGAAATCGGTGAACGGCAGGATGTCCTTGTTGACGATCGTAATGATGCGATTGGTGTCGCCCTGCTTGATCGTCTGCTGCTTGACCTCGTCGAGCACCTGCTGCGTCGCCGTCTTGATCAGCGCCTGCGGGTTCGACTGGTCGACTTGCGCGTGAGCTGCGCTGCCGAACGAGAACAGCGCCGCGAAAACCGGGATCAGGAACAGTTTTTTCATCATAGTGACCTGCATGAAGAGTCGATGCGTAGGTTGGAGCCGGTAGCTTACGCGCAAGTTCGCGGGCGCTACCGACTGAATCGTTTCCGGCTGTAACGAATGTAAGCGGGTCAGTGCAGCCGGATGCTCGGGAAGCGGAACCCGCCCGGCGACGGCGGCGCCACCTGCATCGGCGGCACGGTCGTCGCGCTCGCCGGGTTCGGCATTTCGGCGGTGCCCGATGCCGGGGCGGGAGCGGCCGCGCCCGATGCGCCGGCCGGGGCTGTCGCGCCGCCGACTACCGCTGCGCCGGCTGCCGCCGGCGCCGCGCCGTCGTCCGGCAGGTCGTACTTCGGCAGCGCATCGTTGCTCGACGTCGTGGAGGCCTCGCCCCGTGCGTTGTCGATCAGCATCTGGCGGCGCTGCAGGTACGCGTTGCGCACGAACGAATACTTGTCGAGCGCCGCGGCATCCAGCACGTCGCCCGCGCCGAGCAGGTTCGCCCGCGTGTTGACGAGGTTCACGCCGAACAGGCCCCAGCTCAGGCCGTCCGGCTTCACGTAGGTGAGCGGGTTGCCGACGTAGTCGACGCCGAGGCCGGCCGTGTCGCGCAGCGTGCTCGGGCCGAGCAGCGGCAGCACGAGATACGGGCCCGACGGCATGCCGTAGCGGCCCATCGTGATCCCGAAGTCGGCCGTGTGCTTCGGCAGTTTCGCGATCGTCGCGACGTCGAACAGGCCGCCGACGCCGAACACCGTGTTGATCACGACGCGCATGATGTCGCCGACGCCGTCCGCGATCCGCAACTGCACGATGTTGTTCGCCGCGATGTAGACGTCGCCGATGTTCGAGAAGAAGTTCGTCACGCTGTCGCGCACCGGCTGCGGCACCACGTACTGGTAGCCCTTCGCAACCGGTTTCAGCGCGTACGTGTCGACCGTGTCGTTGAACTTGTACATCGACCGGTTGAAGCCTTCGAGCGGATCGCCCTTGGTCGGCGTCTGCACGGTCGCGCAACCGCTCAACGCGGCGACTGCCGCCACCGCGAGCGCGGCGTGCCTGATGCGGATCGTCTGCATGGTCATTACCCTCTTGTCTTTCTCTCGTGTGGTTTATTGGGCGGCCGAACCGGACACCGCGGACGCCGGCACCGCCACCGGTGCGGGCGCCGCAGGTGCTGCCGAGGCCCCGGCCGCCGGCTTCGCGCCGCCCGCGTCGGCTGCCTTGCTGTACAGGAACTGGCCGATCAGGTTCTCGAGCACGATCGCCGACTGCGTCATCGTGATCGTATCGCCCGACTTCAGCATTTCGGTGTCGCCGCCCGGATCGAGGCCGATGTACTGCTCGCCGAGCAGGCCCGACGTCAGGATCTTCGCCGACGAATCCTTCGGGAACGGATACTGGCCGTCGACATCGATCGTCACCAGCGCCTGGTACGTGTTGGGGTCGAAGCCGATCGCCTTCACGCGGCCGACCACGACGCCCGCGCTCTTCACGGCCGCGCGCGGCTTCAGCCCGCCGATGTTGTCGAATTTCATCCTCACCGAGTAGGTCGGCTGAAACGACAGCGAGCTCATGTTGCCGACCTTGAGCGCCAGGAACAGCACCGCAAGGAAGCCCACCACCACGAACAGGCCGACCCAGAAGTCGAGAGCAGTCTTTTTCATCGTCATCCCAAAATTTGGCTTGGCTGAGGCTTAGCTGAACATCAGCGCGGTCAGCAGGAAATCGAGGCCGAGTACGGCGAGCGACGCGAACACGACCGTCTTGGTCGTCGCGCGCGACACGCCCTCGGGCGTGGGCTTCGCTTCATACCCTTGAAACAGTGCAATGAAGGTCACGGCGAACCCGAACACGATGCTCTTGATCACACCGTTGCCGACGTCGGCCCATACCTGGACCCCGCCCTGCATCTGCGACCAGAACGCGCCCGGATCGACGCCGATCAGCACGACGCCGACGAAATAACCGCCGAGCACGCCGACCGCGTTGAAGATCGCGGCGAGCAGCGGCATCGCGATGATCCCGGCCCACAGGCGCGGCGCGATCACCGTCTTGAGCGGGTCGACGGCCATCATCTCGAGCGCGGTGAGCTGCTCGCCGGCCTTCATCAGGCCGATCTCGGCCGTGAGCGACGTGCCCGCGCGGCCCGCGAACAGCAGCGCGGTCACGACCGGGCCGAGCTCGCGCACGAGCGACAGCGCGACCAGCAGGCCGAGCGCCTGCTCGGACCCGTAGCGATTCAGCGTGTAGTAGCCCTGCAGGCCGAGCACGAAGCCGACGAACAGGCCCGACACGGCAATGATCACGAACGAATAGTTGCCGAGGAAGTGGATCTGCTTCGTGACCAGCCGCGGCCGGCGCAGCAACGGGAAGAATTCCAGCACGAGGCGCACGAACAGCCGCGTGCCGTAGCCCGCGCGCTCGAGGCCGCCGATGACGTAACGTCCGATCGCGCTGATCATGCGCGCCCTCCGCCGAGCCCGAAATCCGCTGCCAGCGGCGGGCTCGTGTAATGAAATTTGAACGGGCCGTCCGGCGCGCCGTCGATGAACTGGCGCACGCTCGGGTCGGTCGACGCGCGCAGCTCGTCGGGCGTCCCCTGCGCGAGCACGCCGCCGTTGGCCAGAAAATACACGTAATCGGCGATCGCGAACGATTCCGGCACGTCGTGCGTGACGAGGATCGACGTCGCGCCGAGCGCCTCGTTCAGCGTGCGGATCAGGTTCGCGGTGATGCCGAGCGAGATCGGATCGAGGCCCGCGAACGGTTCGTCGTACATGATGAGCTGCGGGTCGAGCGCGATCGCCCGCGCGAGCGCGATGCGGCGCGCCATCCCGCCCGACACCTCGGACGGCATCAGGTCGCGCGCGCCGCGCAGGCCGACCGCGTTGAGCTTCATCAGCACGAGGTCGCGGATCAGGTCGTCAGGCAGGTCGGTGTGTTCGCGCAGCGCGAACGCGACGTTCTCGAACACCGACATGTCGGTGAACAGCGCGCCGAACTGGAACAGCATGCCCATCTTGCGGCGCAGCGCGTACAGGCCGTCGCGCGTCTGCGCGCCGACGTCGGCGCCGTCGAACAGCACCTGGCCGCGGCGTGCACGCACCAGGCCGCCGATCAGGCGCAGCACGGTCGTCTTGCCGCAACCCGACCCGCCCATGACGGCGACGACCTGGCCGCGCCCGAAGCGCATGTTCAGGTTCGACAGGACGAGGCGGTCGCCGTAGCCAAAGTCGACGTCGCGAAGTTCCAGCAGGGTCTCGGTAGGAGTGGGGCTCACGGAGCTGACAGTCCTTTTACGCAGAACGCCGAATTATAGGGCCTGCATTGGAATGATGTCGTGACGCCGTTCCGGGCCCTGCGGTCAATGATTGTCAAATTGTCGGGCAAAACATTGCTGCAACGCAACAATGGCCGCCCGATAATCGATCGCGCCCGTGACCGCACTGACGACCGCGACGCTGCCGACGCCCGTCGCCAGTACGTCCGGCAACGCGTCGAGCCCCACGCCGCCGATCGCGACGAGCGGCGCCCGCCCCCCCGCGAAGCGCGCATAGCGGGCGATCCGCGCCAGGCCCTGCGGCGGTGCCGCGACCGCCTTGGTCGCGGTCGCGTACACGGGGCCAAGCGCCAGATAGCTCGGGCGCTCGTGCAACGCCCGCAACATCTCGTAATAACCGTGGCTCGACAGTCCGAGCCGCAGGCCGGCGCGCGCGATCGCGGCCAGATCGGCCGTTTCCAGGTCTTCCTGCCCCAGATGTACGCCGTACGCACCCTCTTCTACCGCGATCTGCCAGTGATCGTTGATGAACACGCGCGCATCGGGATAGCGGCGCCCTGCCGCGACCGCACGCGCGACTTCCTGGCGCAACGTGTCCGGGCTCGCGTCCTTCACGCGCAGTTGCACGGTCCGCGCGCCGCAATCGAGCACGCGTTCGACCCATTCGGCATTCGGGACAACCGGATAAAGGCCGAGTTGCGCGGGGCACGGCGGGAATGCCGGCTCGGGCGCGGCGGCCAGGCCGGCGACACGCGGAAACCGTGCGGCGTCGACCGGCCACGCATCGGCGTCGCGCGTTTCGTCGCCGTCGCGCCACGCCAGCGCGAGCACCAGCGCGTCGATCGGCGCGAAACCGCACTCGAGGAACGCCGCGAGCGCCGCGATCCAGTCGTCGGCAAGCGGATGCGCGGCTTCCAGCGCGTGTCGCACGCCCGCGGCATGCAGCGCAGCGCCCTGCTCGTCGAACTCGATCGCGACCGCGTCCGGCGATGCGGGGCGCGATGCGGCCGACGCGCGCGCCTGCGCGGCACGGTCGCCGGCCGACACGATCAGCACGTCGCCGTCGGCCGGCACGTCGGGCGCCGCGACGCACAGCCGCCACCGCGTCGAGCCGGCCGGCCAGTCGCCCAGGCGGGCGCGAATCCGCTCGGCCGCTTCGGCCAGCTCGTCGGCCGGCGGCCAGAAGGCATCGGCGAAGCGCGCGCTCATGCGCCGCCCCCGTCCTGGTGCCAGAACGGCATCCCGACGACCGGCGTGCTCGCATGCGCGGTCTCGCGCGCATCCATCGGCCCGGCGAGGTAGGCCGCACGGCCGGCCTCGACGCCCTGCGCGAACGCGCGCGCCATGATCTCCGGGTGCGTGGCCTGCGACACGGCCGTGTTCAGCAGCACGCCGTCGAAGCCCCATTCCATCACCTGGCATGCGTGCGACGGCACGCCCAGCCCCGCGTCGACGATCAGCGGCACGTCCGGCAGCCGCTCGCGCAGCACGCGCAGCCCGTACGGGTTCACGACGCCCTTGCCGGTGCCGATCGGCGCGCCCCAAGGCATCAGCGCCTCGCAACCGGCGTCGAGCAGGCGCCGGCCGATCACGAGATCCTCGGTGCAGTACGGCAGCACCTTGAAGCCGTCCTTGACCAGTTGCGCGGCCGCGTCGATCAGCCCGACCGGGTCGGGCTGCAGCGTGTAGTCGTCGCCGATCAGCTCGAGCTTGATCCAGTCGGTGCCGAAGACCTCGCGCGCCATGTGCGCGGTCGTCACCGCCTCGGCGACGGTCTGGCAGCCGGCCGTGTTCGGCAGCAGCGGCACCGCGTGACGCTTGAGCAGGTCGAAGAAGCCGGCCTCGGCGGTACCGCCGGTCATCTGGCGGCGCAGCGCGACCGTCACCATTCCGGGGCGCGACGCGGCGATCGAATCGGACAGCGACTGCAGCGACGGATAGCGCGACGTGCCGAGCAGCACGCGGCTTGCGAAGGTTTCGCCGTACAGCGTCAGCGCGTCGGCGGAAGTGAGGGACGTCATGTCGTTTTCCTGGAAGAGCGGGGGCGAACCGGCGGCGCTCAGCCGCCCGCGACGGGGTGCACCACGTCGAGCTTGTCGCCCGTCGCGAGCGCACGCGCCGCATGCTGCGTGCGCGCGACGAAATTGCCGTTCAGCGCGACCGCGTACGGCGGACGCGCGCCGTACGCGGCAAGCGCGTCGGCCACCGTCGCGCCGTCGGGCAGCGTCAGCGTCTGTTGGTTGATCTGGATATCCATGAGGCTTGATCGAATTCGGTCGGCGGCGCGCGTCAGGCCGGCTGGCGCGCGTCGTCGCGGTGATGAAGGAGCGTCGGCCAGCGCGCGGCATCGCGCCACGCGGCGAACGCGTCGGCATCGGCGAACGTGCCGCCGAGCGCCGCTTGCGCGAACGCGACCGCCGCCTGCGCGACTTCCGGCGCGATCATGAAGCCGTGCCGGTACAGGCCGTTGACGGCAAGCGTCGTCGCGCCATCCCAGATCACCGCCGGGCGGTGATCGGGCAGCGTCGGGCGACATTGCGCATTCAGTTCGAGGATGCGCGCCTCGCCGAACGCCGGGTGCACGGAAAACGCCGCGCTCAGCAGTTCGAGCGCCGAGCGCACGCTGACGGGCGACAGGTCCTCGCCCTCCACCTCGGTCGCGCCGATCACGTACAGGTCGTCCTGTTTCGGCGCGATGTACAGCGGGTAGCGCGGATGCAGCAGCCGCACGGGCCGCGTGAGCCCGATGCCGGGCGCACGCACGCGCGCGACTTCGCCGCGGATGCCGCGCAGCGCGGGCAGCGCGGATTTCGCGCCGAGCCCGCGGCAATCGATCGTGAAATGGGCGTCGGGCCGGTTCGCGTCGTCGATCGTCGCGTGCCAGTGCAGCTCGACGCCGCGTTGCGCGAGGCCCGCCGCGAGTGCGCGCAGCGCCTGCCGGTTGTCGAGCTGTCCTTCGCGCGGCAGCATCAGGCCGCGCGCGAAGCGCCCCGCGAGCGCGGGCTCGGCCGCGTCGACCTGCGCGCCGGCCAGCGCGACGAAGCCGCCGTCGAACAGCTCGGCCGGCGCGTTCGCGCGCACGCGCCGCTCGAACAGCGGCGCCTCCGCGCGATCCGCGTGATGCCAGACGACGAGCGTGCCGTGATGCTGGAAGAACACCGGTTCGGGCAGTTCCGCGAGCCATTGCGGCCAGCGCGCGAGCGATGCGGCGCCGAGCTCGGTGATCAGCAGCTCGGCACTCGCCGCCTCGGCGAGCGGCGCGAGCATCGCGGCCGCGACCCACGCGGCCGACTGCTCGCCGTCCGGGCCGCCGCGCTCGTACAGCGCGACGCGATGCCCGTCGCCCGCGAGCCGCCAGGCGATCAGGCGGCCGACGAGGCCGCCGCCGATTACCGCGAAATCCGGCCGGGAAGCGTGGAGGTTCATCGCGCGCCCTCCCCGCGAACCGCGCGGGCACGTTCGACGGACGTCGATGCACGCGCACCGTCCCGTGCGGACGCACGCGACAGCGGATCGGGAACAGCGCAAAAGACTGAAGATTGAGCGGTCATCATTCCTTCCGTAACGCGCAACGCGCGTACCCAAAAGGACGAAACCGGCAGCAAAGGCCGGCCGGGCGGGACTCGGGCGCTGACCATGTGGGATGGCAGCCAGCGCGGCCCGGCGGGATCAGAAACTTCCCTCGCCGGTATTACCCGGATCGGGTGCGAAGGGTCTTTCTCAGCCTCGCCGCGTCGCCCGGAACTGTCCGTCGGCCGCGCTCGAAGCACCCCTGTTTCGTCGTCGGCCATTAGACCATAAAAGCGGAAAGCGCCGCAAACTGTCCCCCTTGCGGCAAATTCGCCGTCGCGTCGCGCCGCTCTGGCACAATGCCCGCAGGCCGGCCGCGCAAGCGGCCGGTTGCCGCGTCACCGCCGGCCTTAAGTGCCGTTTAAGACGCGCGGGCCACCATCCGGACGCCCGCCGTCAGTCGGCACCTCGTCCCGGCATGCCGTATCGCGGCGCGCGGCCGGCTTCGCCCGGCCCGCGCGCCGGCTACTCATCAGGAAGCACATGACCCAATCGATCGATCCCGTCCGCTCCGCCTCCGACGCGCCGCAGGACGAGCGCCCGGTATCCGCATGGAGCCTCATCAAGCCCTACTGGGTGTCGTCCGAATGGAAAATCGCGTGGGGGCTGCTGGTCACGATCATCGCGATCAACCTCTGCGTGGTCTGGATCAACGTCAAGCTGAACAAGTGGAACGCGCAGTTCTACAACGCGCTGCAGTCGAAGGACGTCCACGACTTCCCGAACCTGCTGATGCAATTCTCCGCGCTCGCGTTCGGCTTCATCATCCTCGCGGTGTACGGCCGCTACCTGCGCCAGATGCTCGGGTTCCGCTGGCGCCAGTGGCTCACCGACCGGTTTCTCGACCAGTGGCTCGGCGATCGCGCGTTCTACCGGATCGAACGCGACCGCCTCGCCGACAACCCCGACCAGCGGATCACCGACGACCTCCAGTCGTTCGCGACGACGACGCTCGCGCTGTCGCTCGACCTGCTGTCGACGGTCGTCACGCTCGTGTCGTTCATCACGATCCTGTGGTCGCTCGCCGGCGCGCTGACGGTCTCGCTCGGCGCGACGCCGATCACGATCCCCGGCTACATGGTCTGGGCGGCGGCGCTGTACGCGGTGGTCGGCTCGCTGATCATCCAGAAGGTCGGCCACCCGCTCGTGTCGATCAACTACCAGCAGCAGCGCGTCGAGGCCGACTTCCGCTTCGGGCTGATCCGCGTGCGCGAGAACGCCGAGCAGATCGCGTTCTACGACGGCGAGAAAACCGAGACCGGCAACGCGCAGAGCCTGTTCATGCGCATTCGCGACAACTGGTGGCGCGTGATGAAGTACACGAAGCGCCTCACGTTCGTGCTGAGCTTCTACGGACAGATCGCGATCATCTTCCCGCTCGTCGTCGCGGCGCCGCGCTATTTCGCGGGCGCATTCTCGTTCGGCGTGTTGATGCAGATCTCGTCCGCGTTCGGCACCGTCAGCGATTCGTTCTCGTGGTTCATCAACAGTTACTCGACCCTCGTCGAATGGCGCGCGACCGTCAACCGTCTGCGTGAATTCAAGCGCGTGATGGGCACGTCGCACCTGAAGGAAAGCCTGTCGCCCGCGACCGAGCACGGCGGCATCAACCTGCACTACGTCGATGCCGCCAAGCTGTCGACGTCGTCGCTGAAGCTCGCGCTGCCGAACGGCAACACGCTCGCGGACATCGGCAACGTGACGATCGAACCCGGCTCGCGCTGGCTCGTGATCGGCAAGTCGGGTTCGGGCAAGAGCACGTTCATGCGCGCGCTCGCGGGCCTGTGGCCGTTCGGCGACGGCGCGATCGACGCGCCGGTCGGCGCGCGGATGATGTTCGTGCCGCAAACCAGCTACTTGCCGATCGGCACGCTCAAGGCCGCGCTCACCTATCCGGCCGCGCCCGACGCGTTCACCGACGACGCATGCCGCGACGCGCTGCGCGCGTGCCGCCTCGAAGACTACGTCGAGCGCCTCGGCGAGACCGGCCACTGGACGCGCGTGCTGTCGCCGGGCGAACAGCAGCGTCTCGCCGGCGCGCGCGTGCTGCTGCACAAGCCGGACTTCCTGTTCCTCGACGAGGCGACGAGCGCGCTCGACGCGGACAACGAAGCGCGGCTTTATCACCTGTTCGCCGAACGGCTGCCGAAGGCTGCGATCGTCAGCATCGCGCACCGCGAGTCGCTGGCCGCGTTCCACGTCGGCACGATCCATGTCGAGCGCGTGAACGACAGCGACAAGGTCGCCGCGTAACCGCAAAAAAGGCCGGCGCATGCCGCGTCGGCCTTCTCTTCTTCGTCCTCCCCGCCTTCCCGCTACGCCGGCCCGACCGGCACCGACACGATCGGCACATGCGACACGCCGTCGTGCGACACCCGGCTTTCAAACAGCGTCAGCGCGACGAAACGCAGCGCGACCGGTCGCCCGGTCGCGCCGCCGTGCGCAGGCTGCCCGTCCGCGTCGCGCGGCAGCCGCGCGAGCGTGACGTGCGGCCGGAACGGCCGGCGGTCGGCCGGCACGCCCAGTTCGCGCAGCAGCGCGGACAAGCCGGCATTCAACGCCGCGCAGGCGGGATCGGGCGCGAGTTCCGCGACGATCAGCCGCGCGCGCGGCAGGCTCGGCCACCACGCAATCCGCTCGACCGGCTGCAACGGCAGCGCATGCGCGGCCGCGAGCGCCGGCAGGCGCGCGGCCAGCGCGTCGCAACGCGCGCGCTCGATCGCGCCGATGAACGCGAGCGTCACGTGCAGTTGCGCGGGCTGCGTGCGCCGCGCGCCGCGGGTGACCGGCAACGCGTGCAGCGCGTCGCGCGATGCCGTATCGGGCATCAGCGCGACGAACGCACGGAGCCGGTCGCCGTTCATGACTCGCGCACCGTCACGCGCACTTCGGCCACCGCATCTGCCACCGCTGCGGCCGATGCCGGACGCTGCGGCAGCGGACCGTGCTCGCCCCACACGTCGGCCGGCAGCACGTGTGCGAGCGCGGGAATCGTGTTGCGCGTGAACACCGGATCGGCAATCCCCTGCGCGCGCTGGCGGCGATAGTCGCGCCACGCGGCATGCGCATACTTGCCGAGCGCGAGGATCGCGACGAGGTTGATGATCGCCATCAACCCCATGCTCGTATCGGCCATCGCCCACACGAGCGGCAGTTGGCCGACGCTGCCGAACATCACCATCCCGAGCACCGCGATGCGAAACAGCGGCAGCACGCCGCGCCGCTTCGTGATGAAGTCGACGTTGCCTTCCGCGTAGGCGTAATTGCCGATCACCGACGAGTATGCGAAGAAGAAGATCGCGACGGCCATGTAGATGCCGCCCCAGTCGCCGACGTGGCTCGCGATCGCGCGCTGCGTGAGCGCCGCGCCTTCCATGCCGGTGCCGAGTTCATACTGGCCCGACAGCAGGATCACGAACGCGGTCGCGCTGCAGATCACGATCGTGTCGACGAACACGCCGAGCATCTGGATCAGCCCCTGCACCACCGGATGCCGCACGCTCGCGGTCGCGGCCGCGTTCGGCGCGCTGCCCATGCCGGCCTCGTTCGAGAACAGCCCGCGCTTCACGCCCATCGCGACCGCCTGGCCGACCGCATAGCCGGTCAGGCCGCCCGCCGCCTGTTCGAGCCCGAACGCGCTCTTCACGATCAGCGCGATCACGCCCGGCACCAGCGCGACGTGCGTCGCGACCGCGTAGACCGCCAGCGCGAGGTAGCCGATCGCCATCACCGGCACGATCACCTGCGCGACCGACGCGATGCGGCGAATCCCGCCGAAGATGAGCGGTGCGGTGAGCAGCACGAGGCCGAGGCCGACCGTCTCGCGGCGCCAGCCGAACGACGTATGGAACGCGTCGGCGATCGCATTGGCCTGCACCGCGTTGAACACGAAGCCGAACGCGAGGATCAGCGACAGCGAGAACAGCACGCCGAAGCCGCGCGAGCGCAGGCCCGTCTGGATGTAGTACGCGGGGCCGCCGCGATAGCTGCCGTCCGGATGCGACACCTTGAAGATCTGCGCGAGCGTCGCCTCGACGAACGCCGACGACATCCCGACGAGCGCCGTCATCCACATCCAGAAGATCGCGCCCGGCCCGCCGACCGTCAGCGCGACCGCGACGCCGGCGATGTTGCCGGTGCCCACGCGGCTCGCGAGCCCGGTCGCGAACGCCTGGAACGACGAGATGCTGCCCGGCTCGCCCTTGCTGCCGACCAGTTTCATGCTGAGGAACAGCGCCTTCAGCTGGATCATCCGGAACCGCAACGTGAACCACGCGCCGGCGCCAAGCAGCAGCGCGATCAGCACGTAGTTCCACAGCACGCCGTTGACGGCGTCGATCAGCCCATGCACGAATGCTTCCATCCAGAGTCCTTGTAAATGGGGTTAGTCATATGCGGCAGCCGCGCGAACGCGGCCGGAGGGGCGACATGATATGACAGTTTTCAAGGATTATTACAAAACGAAAGGAAACAAGATCGCGGAATATCAATGGCCGATGTGATCAGGTTAGGCGACGCTTCGGGAAAATGCGGGATGCGCAGCGGGGTGAAGGCGAGGAATGGATGCCCGGGATTTGCGTCCTCCGCCAATCCCCGCTTCACGGGGAGTGCCTGACTCAGCGCCGCGTCGCGATCCAAAGCAAAATACTGCGGCTGGCGATTCGCGAACTCAGACATCCACGCAAATCAGTTGAACGGCTACTCGTGTTATCGAGGCCCCATAAAAAAACCGGGCGCCCTTTCGGACGCCCGGTTTTCATCGAAACCCGCTCGCGCGCTTCAGCTCAGCGCGGCAGTTCCGAATGCCCCATCAGGTACGCGTCGACCGAGCGCGCGCACTGGCGGCCTTCGCGGATCGCCCAGACGACGAGCGACTGGCCGCGGCGCATGTCGCCGGCCGCGAACACCTTGTCGACCGACGTGTAGTACGAGCGATCGCCTTCGGTCGCCGCACGCGCATTGCCGCGCGCATCCTTCGCGACGCCGAACGCCTCGAGCACGGTGGCTGCCGGCTGCATGAAGCCCATCGCGAGCAGCACCAGGTCGGCCTTCATCTCGAACTCGGAGCCCGGCACTTCCTGCATCTTGCCGTCCTTCCACTCGACACGCACCGCGATCAGCTTCTCGACCTTGCCGTTCTTGCCTTCGAGACGCTTCGTCGCGACCGCCCAGTCACGCTCGCAGCCTTCCTCGTGCGACGACGACGTGCGCAGCTTGATCGGCCAGTACGGCCACACGAGCGGCTTGTGTTCCTCTTCCGGCGGCTGCGGCAGCAGCTCGAACTGCGTGACCTGCTTCGCGCCGTGACGGTTCGACGTGCCGACGCAGTCCGAACCCGTATCGCCGCCGCCGATCACGATCACGTGCTTGCCCTTCGCCAGCAGTTGATCGACGAGCTTGTCGCCCGCGTTCACGCGGTTCTGCTGCGGCAGGAAGTCCATCGCGAAATGGACGCCGGCGAGCTCGCGGCCCGGCACCGGCAAATCACGCGGCGTTTCCGAACCGCCCGCGATCACGACCGCGTCGAATTCCTCCTTCAGCTTCTCCGGCGAAATGGTTTCCTTCGCGAGGCTGCCGATCGACTCGGGCAGCGGATCCTTGCCGATGAACACGCTGGTGCGGAACGTCACGCCTTCCGCTTCCATCTGGCGCATGCGGCGATCGATCAGCCACTTCTCGAGCTTGAAGTCGGGGATCCCGTAACGCAGCAGGCCGCCGACGCGATCGTTCTTCTCGAACACCGTCACGTCGTGGCCGGCGCGCGCGAGTTGCTGCGCGGCGGCGAGGCCCGCAGGGCCCGAACCGACGACCGCCACCTTCTTGCCGGTCTTGTGCTCGGCCGGCAGCGGCTTCACCCAGCCTTCGCCCCAGGCCTTGTCGATGATCGCGTGCTCGATCGACTTGATGCCGACCGGATCGTCGTTGATCCCGAGCGTGCAGGCTGCCTCGCACGGCGCCGGGCAGATGCGGCCCGTGAACTCGGGGAAGTTGTTGGTCGAATGCAGGACTTCGATCGCCTGCTGCCAGTCCTGGCGGTAAACGAGATCGTTGAAGTCCGGGATGATGTTGTTGACCGGGCAGCCGTTGTTGCAGAACGGGATGCCGCAATCCATGCAGCGTGCGCCCTGGACCTTCGCGTCCGCGTCGGTCAGTGCCGCGACGAATTCCTTGTAGTGCTTCACGCGCGTGAGCGGTGCTTCGTACGCCTCGTGGCGGCGTTCGAACTCCAGAAAACCGGTTGCCTTGCCCATAAGGTGCTCTTCTGTTCGGTGTATCGGGTGGGGGAGCCGCGCGCGGCCGTCAGGCGCGCGCGGCATTCGCTATGTCGTTCGTCGCTCAGGCGGCCAGCACTTCCTTCGCCGCCTTCTTCGCACCGATCTCGCCCAGCGCGCGCTTGTATTCGTGCGGGAACACCTTCACGAACTGGCGGCGCGCCGCGTCCCAGTTTTCCAGCAGCGACTTCGCGCGCGGCGAACCCGTGAACTGGAAATGACGCTCGACGAGCCCCTTGAGCAGCGCTTCGTCCGTCGTGCCTGCGTGCCAGAGCGCGCGGTCGACCGTACGCTCCTGCTCGGCCTGTTGCAGCACCGGATCGAGCGCGACCATCGACTTGTTGCACTTCGCCGCGAACGTGCCTTCCGGATCGTAGATGTACGCGAGACCGCCCGACATGCCGGCCGCGAAGTTGCGCCCGGTTTCGCCGAGCACGACGACCGTGCCGCCCGTCATGTATTCGCAACCGTGGTCGCCCGTGCCTTCGACGACCGCCGTCGCGCCCGAATTGCGCACGCAGAAGCGCTCGCCCGCGACGCCGCGGAAGAACGATTCGCCTTCGATCGCGCCGTACATCACCGTGTTGCCGCAGATGATGTTTTCCTCGGACTTGCCGCGGAAGTCGTTGGTCGGGCGGATGATGATCCGGCCGCCCGACAGGCCCTTGCCGACGTAGTCGTTGCCGTCGCCGACGAGGTCGAGCGTCACGCCCTTCGCGAGGAACGCGCCGAAGCTCTGGCCGGCCGTGCCCTTCAGCTGGATGTGCACCGCATCGTCGGCCAGGCCGTCATGGCCGTGCTTCTTCGCGATCACGCCCGACAGCATCGCGCCGACCGTGCGGTTCACGTTGCGCACCGGCTGGATGAACGACACATGCTCGCCGCTCTCGATCGCGGCCTTCGCCTTCTCGATCAGCACGTGGTCGAGCGCGCGCTCGAGGCCGTGATCCTGCACGTCGACGTGACGCGGCGCGACGTCCTCGCATTCTTCCGGCTGGTAGAACACGCGCGAGAAGTCGAGGCCCTTCGCCTTCCAGTGCTCGATGCCCTTGCGCGTATCGAGCAGGTCGGCACGGCCGATCAGGTCGTCGAACTTCGCAACGCCGAGCTGCGCCATGATCTCGCGCACTTCCTCGGCGACGAAGAAGAAGTAGTTCACGACGTGCTCGGGCTGGCCCTGGAACTTCGCACGCAGCACCGGATCCTGCGTCGCGACGCCGACCGGGCACGTGTTCAGGTGGCACTTGCGCATCATGATGCAGCCTTCGACGACGAGCGGCGCCGTCGCGAAGCCGAATTCGTCCGCGCCGAGCAGCGCGCCGATCACGACGTCGCGGCCCGTCTTCATCTGGCCGTCGGCCTGCACGCGGATCCGGCCGCGCAGGCGGTTCAGCACCAGCGTCTGCTGCGTTTCGGCGAGGCCGAGTTCCCACGGCGTGCCCGCATGCTTGACCGACGACAGCGGCGATGCGCCCGTGCCGCCGTCATGACCGGCGATCACGACGTGGTCGGCCTTCGCCTTCGCGACACCGGCCGCGACCGTGCCGACGCCGACTTCCGACACCAGCTTCACCGAGATGCTCGAGCTCGGGTTCACGTTCTTCAGGTCGTGGATCAGCTGCGCCAGATCCTCGATCGAGTAGATGTCGTGGTGCGGCGGCGGCGAGATCAGGCCGACGCCCGGGACCGAGTAACGCAGCTTGCCAATGTATTCCGACACCTTGTGGCCCGGCAGCTGGCCGCCTTCGCCCGGCTTCGCGCCCTGCGCCATCTTGATCTGGATCTGGTCGGCCGATGCGAGGTACTCGGCGGTGACGCCGAAGCGGCCCGACGCGACCTGCTTGATCTTCGAGCGCAGCGAATCGCCGTCCTTCAGCGGAATGTCGCTGACGATCTCGTCGCCGATCACCGACTTCAGCGTCTCGCCCGCCTTGATCGGAATGCCGCGCAGTTCGTTGCGGTAGCGCTTCTCGTCCTCGCCGCCTTCGCCGGTGTTCGACTTGCCGCCGATCCGGTTCATCGCGATCGCGAGCGTCGCGTGCGCTTCGGTGCTGATCGAACCGAGCGACATCGCGCCCGTCGCAAAGCGCTTGACGATGTCCTTCGCCGACTCGACGTTTTCGATCGGGATCGCCTTGGTCGGCTCGACCTTGAACTCGAACAGGCCGCGGAACGTCATGTGACGCTTGGTCTGGTCGTTGATCAGGTGCGCGTATTCCTTGTACGTCTGGTACGAGTTGCTGCGCGTCGCGTGCTGGAGCTTCGCGATCGAATCCGGCGTCCACATGTGGTCTTCGCCGCGCACGCGGTACGCGTACTCGCCGCCCGCGTCGAGCATGTCGCGCAGGACCGGGTTGTCGCCGAACGCATCGCGGTGCAGGCGGATCGCTTCTTCGGCGACTTCGAACAGGCCGATGCCGCCGACCTTCGAGGCCGTGCCCTTGAAGTACTTCTCGACGAGGTCGCTCGACAGGCCGAGCGCTTCGAAGATCTGCGCGCCCGTGTACGACATGTACGTCGAGATGCCCATCTTCGACATCACCTTCTGCAGGCCCTTGCCGACCGCCTTCGTGAAGTTGTAGACGGCCTTCTCCGGCGACAGGTCGCCCGGCAGGCCTTCCGCCATCTTCGCGAGCGTTTCCATCGCGAGGTACGGGTGCACGGCTTCCGCGCCGTAGCCCGCGAGCAGCGCGAAGTGGTGCGTCTCACGTGCGGAGCCCGTCTCGACGACGAGGCCCGTGCTCGTGCGCAGCCCTTGCTGGACGAGGTGCGTGTGGATCGCCGACGTGGCGAGCAGCGCCGGAATCGCGACGTGCTCGGCATCCGTCTTGCGGTCCGACACGATCAGCATGTTGTAGCCCGACTTGACCGCGTCGACGGCTTCCGCGCACAGCGACGCGAGGCGTGCCTCGATGCCTTCCTTGCCCCATGCGACCGGGTAGCAGATGTTCAGTTCATACGCGCTGAACTTGCCGCCCGTGTACTGGTCGATCGCGCGGATCTTCGCGATGTCCTTGAAATCGAGCACCGGCTGCGACACTTCGAGACGCATCGGCGGGTTGATGTTGTTGGTGTCGAGCAGGTTCGGCTTCGGGCCGATGAACGACACGAGCGACATGACCATGTTCTCGCGGATCGGGTCGATCGGCGGGTTCGTGACCTGCGCGAACAGCTGCTTGAAGTAGTGATAGAGCGTCTTGTTCTTGTTCGACATCACCGCGAGCGGCGAGTCGTTGCCCATCGAACCGACGGCCTCTTCGCCCTGCTGCGCCATCGGCGCCATCAGGAACTTCAGGTCTTCCTGCGTGTAGCCGAACGCCTGCTGGCGGTCGAGCAGCGCGGCGCCCTGCGTGCGGCCGGCCGCGACTTCCTCGGCCTTCGGCTCGATCTCGTCGAGCTTGATGCGCACGGCGTCGATCCAGCTCTTGTACGGCTTCGCGTTCGCGAGGTTGTCCTTGAGCTCCTTGTCATCGATGATGCGGCCGTGCTCCATGTCGATCAGGAACATCTTGCCCGGCTGCAGGCGCCACTTCTTGACGATCTTCGATTCGGGGATCGGCAGCGTGCCGGCTTCCGACGCCATGATGACGAGGTCGTCGTCGGTCACGATGTAGCGCGCCGGGCGCAGGCCGTTACGGTCGAGCGTCGCGCCGATCTGGCGGCCGTCGGTGAACGCGATCGCGGCGGGGCCGTCCCACGGCTCCATCATCGCGGCGTGGTATTCGTAGAACGCGCGGCGGTTCTCGTCCATCAGCGTGTGCTGTTCCCAGGCTTCCGGGATCATCATCATCACCGCGTGCACGAGCGGGTAGCCGGCCATCACCAGCAGTTCGAGACAGTTGTCGAACGATGCGGTGTCCGACTGGCCCGGGTAGATCAGCGGCCACAGCTTCGGCAGGTCGTCCGCGAGCACGTGCGACGCGATCGCGCCGGTACGCGCGTTCAGCCAGTTCACGTTGCCCTTCACGGTGTTGATCTCGCCGTTGTGCGCGATCATCCGGTACGGGTGAGCCAGCTCCCAGGCCGGGAACGTGTTGGTCGAGAAGCGCTGGTGCACGAGCGCGAGCGCCGACACGACGCGCGCGTCCTGCAGGTCGCGGTAGTACACGCCGACCTGGCCTGCCAGCAGCAGACCCTTGTAGACGATCGTGCGCGCCGACATCGACGGCACGAAGTATTCCTTGCCGTGCTTGAGCTTCAGCGCCTGGATGCGGTGGCTCGCGGTCTTGCGGATCACGTACAGCTTCCGCTCGAGCGCGTCCGTCACCATGATGTCCTTGCCGCGGCCGATGAAGATCTGGCGGATCAGCGGCTCGCTCGCCTTGACCGTCGGCGAGATCGGCATCGCATGGTCGACCGGCACGTCGCGCCAGCCGAGCACGACCTGACCCTCTGCCCGCACCGTCCGCTCGAGCTCCTGCTCGCACGCGAGACGCGACGCGTTTTCCTTCGGCAGGAAGATCATCCCGGCCCCATATTCGCCGGCCGGCGGCAGCGTCACGCCCTGCTTCGACATTTCCTCGCGATAGAACGCGTCCGGAATCTGGATCAGGATGCCGGCGCCGTCGCCCATCAGCGGATCGGCACCGACCGCGCCGCGGTGATCGAGGTTCTCGAGGATCTTCAGACCCTGCTGAATGATCTCGTGGCTCTTCTTGCCCTTGATGTGAGCGACGAAGCCGACGCCGCAGGCGTCGTGTTCGTTTTGCGGGTCGTACAGACCTTGTGCGGCGGGCACCGCGGCGAGCGGCTGCTGGTGGTCGTTCATGGGGACACCGTCGTAAAGGGGCCGCGAGGGCCGTTGAACCATTTTTTTGTTGCCGTCGATCCCGCTCCCGACGGGAGACGGCACGGCCGACAGTGGTTGGGCGAGCTTCACCCGGGCCACCGGAATTCGGAATATACGCGACGAATCAAAGGAATAGCAACAAAAACCGCTTGATCGATCCCCAATTAAACCAATGCTCTGATCTGGTGCTGTTTTAATGGGGCCGTATCGTTTTGGTGCAAAAAGAAGCGGCGCCCGCAGCGCCGCCTCGTGATCCGCCTTTCCCGCGTTACTGCTGGATCGGCGGCGTGTTTTCACGCACCTTTCTGGGGCGTCCGCGCGGCAGCGGCGACACGCGACGGTTCGCGGTGCGCGCCGCCCACTCGCGGTAGTTCTCGCCGCCGAGCACCCAGCCCTTCAGCGTCGCCTGCTGGAGCTGATCGGCCTGCCGCTCGTCGAGCGGCTGCTCGCACAGCTCCTTGTACGCGCGCTGACGGTCGAACGGCGTGTTGCCCAGCGCCCAGTAGAGCGGATGGTCGGTGATCAGGCTGTCGACGGTGAGCCCGACGTGGTGCCGGTAGCTCGACCAGCGATAGGCGTCGGCCGTCGCCACCAGCTGCGCGCGCACCGGGCTCATCTCGACCACACGGCTCGCGAGCAGGAAATAGCGCTCGCCTTCGATCACGGTCGCGCGATAGCGGCCTTCCCACAGGGTGCCGCGGCGCGAATAACGCCGGTTGAAATGCGCGACGTAGCGGCGGCCGACCGCCTGCATCGCCTTCGGCAGGCTCGCCTCGTCGCTCGGTGTCACGAGGAGCTGCACCTGACGCGGAAGCAGCACGTAGGCATGCACCGAAAGATGGTGATCGCGTGCCGCGGCCTTCAGACAATCGATGAAGAGTTCGTAGTCCTGGTCGTCGACGAACGCGGGTTGCTGATCCAGGCCGCGCAGTATCACGTGCTGCGGCTGGTCGGGAACGTAGAGTCGTGCTAACCGTGCCATGCTGAATGTCCGTTTGAACGCGTTAGGAAATACCCGAAGGTCCGAAAATGCGCACCTGCGTAGAATGCCTGTCCCGGCGGGGCGCGGAAGCGTACGGTCGTGCGAATACTAGGGAGAAAGCTCTAACTTGCGAGCTTGTTTGGTTTTAAACGCAGTCGTCATAATGAGCACGCCTTTGATCGGAGGAGACACAATGAAACGAAAACTGGCCATTACGGGGGCTGTAGCGCTCGCATTTGCGGGCGGTACGGCACATGCACAATCCGCGGGTGACTTCTACGTCAGCACCGGCTGGCTGCACCTGTCGCCGCAGGACAGCAGCGATCCGCTGTTCCTGTATGGCGTCGGCGGCACGCCCATCAACCAATCGATTCCCAACACGGGCGCCGGCATCAACGACGCCGATACGCTTGGGCTTGCAGCTGGCTACTTCGTCACCGACCACATCTCCACCGAACTCGTCATGGGGATACCGCCGAAGTTCGACATCACCGGCAAGGGTCAGTTCGAAAAGTTCGGCGTACTCGGCCGTGCGTACCAGTGGAGCCCCGCCGTCTTGCTGCGCTACCACTTCAACGACGCCAACGCGAAGTTCCGTCCGTATGTCGGCGTCGGCGCGACGTATGTCTGGTTCACCGGCGCGAAGATCACGAACAGCAGCTTCGAGAACGGCGTGCTCGGCGGCCCGACCAGCGCGACGACCAGCAACCAGTGGGCGCCCGTGTTCAACGCCGGCTTCACGTACAACTTCACGAAACACTGGTTCGGCGGCCTGTCGATCTCGTACATCCCGGTCAGCGTGACCGCGACCTTCACGACGGCCCGCCGGACGCCGGTCGGCACCCTGACCGAAACGTCGAAAGCGAAGATCTCGCTCAACCCGATCGTCACGTACCTGAACGTCGGCTACCGCTTCTAAGCGTAGTCGAATATTTGGGGAATGGTTAATCCTGCTGCAATTTGTAGCGGAATTTTCCTGGCGTAACGTCTCCACGATGCGAAACGCCCCGGCGGGAATCCCGCCGGGGCGTCGTTTTTCGCGTCAGGCACGTTTGCGTGAAAGGTTTTCCCGACCGCCGTCGCAGCCGTCGGCTAGACGATTTCGATGTCGTCCAGCGCATCGGGGGCAATCAGGTCGATGCGGTCCGTGCAGACCGCATCGACGCCCCAGCGCGCGAGTTCGCGCGCCCGTTCGAGGTCGTTCACCGTGTAAACCAGGATGCGCAGCCCGGCCGCCTTGATCGCGCGCACGAGCGGTTCGTCGAGTTCGTTGTGGTTTGCGTGCAACGATACGCAGCCGAGCGCGCCGACGACCTGCGCGTGCCAGTCGTCCGGTACCGCCTCGTACAGCATCCCGCGCGGCAGCGCCGGTGCGCTCGTGCGCGCCTGTTGCAGCGCGTCGAACGAGAACGACGACAGCAGCGGCGGCACCGCCGCGCCGTGCCAGTACGCGGCCGCATCGGCGGCCACCCGCTGCCCCGTGTCGCGCTCGCGGCCCGGGCACGGCTTGATCTCGACGTTCGCCGCCAGCCCGTGCGCGACGCAGCGCGCCGCCGCCGCCTCGAGCGTCGGCATCCGCTCGCCCGCGAAACGCGCGTCGAACCAGGCGCCGGCGTCGAGCGCGGCCAGCGCCGCATAGCGCATGCCCGCCGCCGGCCCGCTGCCGTTCGACGTGCGGTCGACCGTGTCGTCGTGCAGCAGGAAGCTCACGTCGTCGGCGGACAGCTTCGCATCGAACTCGACCATCCGGTGACCGCGCCGCGCGCCCTCGTCGAACGCGGCGAGCGTGTTCTCCGGTGCGAGCGTGCCGCCGCCGCGATGGGCGACGACGCGCGGATAGGGCCAGTCGGTACGGGAAGTCATCGTGAGCCTCGCAACGGGTTTGTCAGGGTCAGCCGGCACGCTTGCCGGTCTCGGGATCGAAGAAATGCAGCCGGTGCGCGGGCAGCGCGGCGCCCAGTGCCGTGCCGCGCGCGGGACGATCCGCATGCGGCAGGCGCACCGCGACGTCGTGGTTGCCCCAGCGGCCGTGCGCGAGGTTGTCCGCGCCGAGCAGTTCGCACGAGTCGACCGGCAGCGTCGCCTGCGCGACGCCCGGCTGCGGCGTCATGTGCTCCGGCCGCACGCCGAGCACCCAGTCGCGCCCGGTGGCGATCGCGGTGCCGATGCCGGGCGCGCCGGCGACCGGCAGCGCCGGGCCGCCGCCCGCGACCGTAAACGTCGCGCCATCCTCCGACAGCCGGCCGTGCATCAGGTTCATCGCCGGCGAGCCGATGAAGCCCGCGACGAACACCGTCGCCGGCTTCTCGTACACGTCGACCGGCGCGCCGATCTGCTCCGCATAGCCGCGGTTCATCACGATCACACGCTGCGCGAGCGTCATCGCCTCGATCTGGTCGTGCGTCACGTACACGCTCGTCGTCGCGAGCCGCGCATGCAGCCGCTGGATCTCGAGCCGCATCTGCACGCGCAGCTTCGCGTCGAGGTTCGACAGCGGCTCGTCGAACAGGAACACCGACGGCTCGCGCACGATCGCACGCCCCATCGCGACGCGCTGCCGCTGGCCGCCGGACAGTTCGCGCGGCCGCCGCGCGAGCAGCGGCTCGAGCTCGAGGATCTTCGCGGCGGCAGCCACCCGCGCGTCGATCGTCGCGCGCTCGATGCCGCGGATCTTCAGCCCGTAGCCCATGTTCTGCGCGACCGTCATGTGCGGATACAGCGCGTAGTTCTGGAACACCATCGCGATATCGCGATCCTTCGGCTCCAGCGCGTTGACCACGCGCTCGCCGATCGCGATCTCGCCGTCCGTCACCGTCTCGAGCCCTGCGATCATCCGCAGCAACGTCGACTTGCCGCAGCCCGACGGGCCGACCAGCACGATGAATTCACCGTCGGCAATCTCCACGTCGATGCCATGCAGCACGTGCTGCTTGCCGTCGTAGGATTTCCTGACGCCCTTCAAGCTCAGCGCAGCCATACTTGGTCCTTCTCCCGGTTGCCGTCCTTGGTTTATTTCTCGGAATCGACGAGGCCGCGCACGAACCAGCGCTGCATCGCCAGCACGACGACGAGCGGCGGAATCATCGCCAGCAGCGTCGCCGCCATTACGTATTGCCATTCGGTCGCGGCGTCGCCGCTCGCGATCATCGTCTTGATGCCCACCACCGCCGTCGACAGCGACGCCTCCGTCGTGATCAGGATCGGCCACAGATACTGGTTCCAGCCGTAGATGAACGTGATCACGAACAGCGCCGCGATGCTCGTCTTCGACAGCGGCAGCACGACGTCCCAGAAGAAGCGCAGCGGCCCCGCGCCGTCGATGCGCGCGGCGTCCATCAGCTCGTCGGGCAGCGTCATGAAGAACTGGCGGAACAGGAACGTCGCGGTCGCCGATGCGATCAGCGGCAGCGAGAGCCCCGCGTAGGTGTTCGTCAGGTGCAGCGTCGACACGACCTGCACGGTCGGGAAGATCCGCACCTCGACCGGCAGCATCAGCGTGATGAAGATCAGCCAGAACGCCGTGTTGCGGAACGGGAAGCGGAAATAGACGATCGCGTACGCGGACAGGATCGACACCGCGATCTTGCCGACCGCGATCCCGAGCGCCATCGCGAAGCTGTTGACGAGCAGCCGGCCGAACGGCGCCGTCGTGCCGCCGCTGCCGTGCCCCCAGATGTAGGCGATGTTCTCCAGCAGGTGCGTGCTCGGCACCAGCGACAGCGGGATCGTGAACACTTCCTGAGCGTTCATGGTCGCCGCGCAGAACGCGACGTACACCGGGAACACGATCAGCACGACGCCCGCGATCAGCACCGCGTGGCAGAACAGGTCGAAGCCCTTGCGATTTTCGATCATGCGTATTGCACCCTGCGTTCGACGAAGCGGAACTGGATCACCGTAAGCCCGACGACGATGATCATCAACACCACCGACTGCGCGCCCGAACTGCCGATGTCGAGCCCCTGGAAGCCCTCGGTGAAGATCTTGTAGATCAGCGTCTTCGTGCTTTGCGCGGGGCCGCCCGCGGTCGCCGCGTCGATCACCGGGAACGTGTCGAAGAATGCGTAGACGAGGTTCACGACGAGCAGGAAGAAGCTCGTCGGCGACAGCAGCGGCAGCACGATGTTGAAGAAGCGCCGCACCGGCCCGGCGCCGTCGATCGCCGCCGCCTCGATCAGCGAGCGCGGAATCGCCTGCAGCCCCGCGTAGAAGAACAGGAAGTTGTAGCTCACCTGCTTCCACACCGACGCGAGCACGACGAGGAACATCGCCTGGCCGCCATTCAGCGCGTGATCCCACACGATGCCGCCCTTCGCGAGCGCATAGGTGACGAGGCCGATGCTCGGGTTGAACAGGAACGCCCACAGCACGGCCGCGATCGTCGGCGCGACCGCGTACGGCCAGATCAGCAGCGTGCGGTACACGCGCGCGCCGCGGCTCACGCGATCGGCGCAGGCGGCGAGCAGCAGCGACACGACGAGCCCGCTGACCGTGACGAGCGAGCTGAACACCAGCGTCGTGCGGAACGAGTCGAGGTACAGCGGATCGGCGAACAGGTGCGTGAAGTTCGCGAGGCCGACGAATTCACTCGACGTGCCGAACGCATCCTGCATCTGCGTCGACTGCCACAGCGCGACGCCGGCGGGCCACAGGAAGAACACGGCGGTGATCGCGAGCTGCGGCGCGATCAGCAGGTACGGCAGCAGGCTCGCGCCGAAACGGGAACGGGATTGCATCGCGGGCATCCGGTCAGGCGAAACGGGAAGGGAACCGCGCCGCCGGCCGCGCGCGCCTGGGCGACGCGGCGGCCAGCGGCCGGCGGCACGAACGCGCTGCGGATCAGCCGCCCGACTTCTCGAAGCGGCGCAGCAGCTCGTCGCCGCGCGACGCCGCCGAATCGAGCGCGTCCTTAGGCGACTTCTTCTGCGCCCAGACCTGCTCCAGCTCTTCGTCGACGACCGTGCGGATCTGCGGCATGTTGCCGAGACGCAGCCCCTTCGTGTAAGGCAGCGGCGGCTTGTTCATCATCTGCTTGATCGCGGTTTCCGCGCTCGGGTTCTTCGCGTAGAAGCCCTGCTGGCGCGTGAGGTCGTACGCGGCCGTCGTGACCGGCAGGTAGCCGGTTTCCTGGTGCCACTTCGCGGCGATCGGCGGCGAGGCCAGGAACGCGAGGAATTTCGCGACGCCCTTGTAGGTCGCCGGATCCTTGCCTGCCAGCACCCACAGGCTCGCGCCACCGATGATCGCGTTCTGCGGCGCGCCCTTCACGTTCGCGTCGTACGGCATCATGCCGGTGCCGTAGCTGAACTTCGCGAACTTCTGCACGTTCGCGAGCGCGCCCGACGACGTCGTCAGGATTCCGCAGTCGCCGCTGTAGAACTTCGCGGACGCTTCGTCCTTGCGGCCCGCGTACGTGAACGTGCCGTCCTTCTGCATCTGCTGCAGGAACGCGACGTGCGCGATCTGCTGCGGCTTGTTGAACTCGAGCACCGCGTCGGTGCCGTCGAAGCCGTTGTTGCGGCTCGCGAACGGCAGCGCATG
Source organism: Burkholderia sp. BCC1977 (assembly GCF_905339595.1). Lineage (NCBI taxonomy): Bacteria > Pseudomonadati > Pseudomonadota > Betaproteobacteria > Burkholderiales > Burkholderiaceae > Burkholderia > Burkholderia sp. BCC1977. The sequence goes on along the minus strand of NZ_CAJPGQ010000038.1, from coordinate 13,042 downwards.
CCACACGCTGTAGTTCTCGAGCTGGATCCAGCCCTGCCAGCCGGTCGTGAAGCCGCACGTCATCCCGGACTTGCGCAGCTTCTCCGCGTCGGCCTGCACGTCGGCCCACGTTTTCGGCGGCTGGTTCGGATCGAGCCCGGCCTTCTTGAACGCGTCCTTGTTGTAGTACAGCACCGGCGTCGAGCTGTTGAACGGCATCGACACGAGATGGCCCGTCTTCGCATCGCTGTAGTAGCTCGCGATGGTCGGCACGAACGCCTTTTCGTCGAGCGGCACGCCGGCCTGCTTGAACACGTCGTAGACGGGCACGACGGCCTTCTTCGCCTGCATCATCGTCGCGGTGCCGACTTCATAGACCTGGAGGATCGCCGGCGCGTTGCCGCTGCGATAGGCGGCGATGCCCGCCGCGAGCGCCTGGTCGTAGGTGCCCTTGAAGACCGGCACGATCTTGTAGTCGCTCTGCGATGCGTTGAACTGCGCGGCGAGTTCATTCACGCGCTCGCCGAGCGCCGACTCCATCGCATGCCAGAACTGGATCTCCGTCGCGGCGAACGCCGCATGCTGCACACCGAACATGAGCGCGCCGCCCAGCGCGATCGAACGAACCACGGTCCCCGCAGGCTTCTTCTTCATCGACCTCTCTCCTATGAAAACGTTACCAACAGCGTGTGCAACATTCCCAGCGCCATTGAACCGGCGAAGTCTAGTGATCGTTTGTGACAGTCAGTTGTCGTTGATGACGAACAGGCGCTGGTATTCCTTCAGCGCGAAGCGGTCGGTCATGCCGGCGATGTAGTGCGCGACGAGGCGCGGCTGCTGCGCTTCGTCGTCCGACTGGTACGGCGGCGGCAGCAGGCGCGGATCGTCGATGAACGCGTCGAACAGCCCGGTGACGACGCGCTGCGCCTTGTTCGCCATGCGCATCACCTTGTAGTGGCGGTACAGGTTCTTGAACAGGAAACGCTTGAGGGCGGCCGCCTGCGCGGCGATCGGTTCGCTGTGCGCCACGAGCGGCGGCGCGGCGCGCACGTCGTCGAGCGACGCGGGTGCGACGCGCGCGAGATTGCGCGTAGTCTCGTCGATCAGGTCGACGATCAGCGTGTTGATGATGCGGCGCACCGTCTCGTGGACGAGGCGGCGGCCTTCGAGATGCGGGAATTCGGCGAGCGCCGCGTCGTAGTGGCGCTGCCACAGCTCGACTTCGGCGAGCTGCTCGATCGTGATCAGGCCGGAGCGCAGGCCGTCGTCGACGTCATGGTTGTTGTACGCGATTTCGTCCGCGATGTTCGCGAGCTGCGCTTCCAGCGACGGCTGGCGCCCTTGCAGGAAACGCTCGCCGAGCGCACCGAGCTTGCGCGCGTTCTCGCGCGAGCAGTGCTTGAGGATGCCTTCGCGCGTCTCGAAGCACAGGTTCAGGCCGTTGAACGCGCCGTAGTGCTCCTCGAGCTCGTCGACCACGGCCAGGCTCTGCAGGTTGTGCTCGAAGCCGCCGTGCTCGCGCATGCACGCGTTCAGCGCATCCTGCCCGGCATGGCCGAACGGCGTATGACCGAGATCGTGCGCGAGCGAGATCGCTTCGACGAGATCCTCGTTGAGCCGCAGGTTGCGCGCGACCGAACGCGCGATCTGCGCGACTTCGAGGCTGTGCGTGAGGCGGGTGCGAAACAGGTCGCCTTCGTGATTGACGAAGACCTGCGTCTTGTATTCGAGCCGGCGGAACGCGGTCGAATGAACGATGCGGTCGCGGTCGCGCTGGAATTCGGTGCGCGCCGCCGGCGGCGTTTCCTGATGGCGGCGGCCGCGCGACTGCGACGCGTGGGCGGCATACGGAGCGAGATGGGCTTCCAGCGCCGCCAGCGTCGGCGGCTCGGCCAGCGCCGCGACGGATGCGCGGCCGGCTTGGGTCGGGTTGCTGCTGGATGTCTCGCTCACGTCTCCTCCATGTCAGGGGCGCCGGGGCATCCGGGGCGCCGTTACCGGGTCGTCTGCGCCAGGGTGGCGAACACGGCTTCGTCGGGCGCCTGGGTAATCAGCGTATCGCCGAATCGCTTCAGCAGGATGAACTTGATCGCACCGGCTTCGGCCTTCTTGTCGACGCGCATCAGGTCCATGTAGCGCGCATCGCCGAGTGCCGGCCCGCGGACCGGCAGGTGCGCGGCGGCGATCACCGCATCGAGCCGCTGCCGCGACGCTTCGTCGAGCAGGCCGAGCCGCACCGACAGGTCGCCCGCCATCACCATCCCGCAGCCGACCGCTTCGCCGTGCAGCCACTCGCCGTAGCCGAGCCCGGCCTCGATCGCATGGCCGAACGTATGGCCGAAGTTCAGGATCGCACGCAGCCCGCCTTCGCGTTCGTCGGCCGCGACCACGCTCGCCTTGATCTCGCACGAACGCTTCACGGCATGCGCGAGCGCGGCCGGCTCGCGGCGGTTCAGCGCATCGACGTTCGCCTCGATCCAGTCGAAGAATGCCGCATCGGCGATCGCACCCGTCTTGATGACCTCGGCCACGCCGGCCGCCAGCTCGCGATCGGGCAACGTGGTCAGCGCGCCGATATCGGCGACCACGGCCTGCGGCTGGTAGAACGCGCCGATCATGTTCTTGCCGAGCGGGTGGTTGATGCCCGTCTTGCCGCCGACCGACGAATCGACCTGCGACAGCAGCGTCGTCGGCACCTGGATGAACGGCACGCCGCGCATGTAGCACGCGGCGGCGAAGCCGGTCATGTCGCCGATCACGCCGCCGCCGAGTGCGACGAGCGTCGTCTTGCGGTCGGCGCGCTCGGTCAGCAGGCCGTCGAAGATCAGGTTCAGCGTTTCCCAGTTCTTGTAGGCCTCGCCGTCCGGCAGCACGACCGTCGACACGCGCTTGCCGAGCGGCGCGAGCGCCGCGCGCAGCGCGTCGCCGTAGAGCGGATCGACCGTCGTGTTCGTGACGATCGTGACCGACGAACCGGTGATGTGAGGGGCGAACAGTTCGGTGCGGCCGATCAGGCCGGCACCAATGTGAATCGGGTAGGCGCGGTCGCCCAGATCGACGTTGACGGTAATCATGCTTGTAGCGGCTTGGCGATGACGCCTGCCAGTTCGAGTTGCATCAGCACCATGTTGACGAGGCCGTTGACCGACGGGCGGCCGGTCTCGATGATGAAATCCGCGCATTCGCGGTACAGCGGGTCGCGTACTTCGTAGAGCGCTTCGAGACGCGCTTTCGGATCGTCGGTCTGCAACAGCGGGCGGTTCTTGTCCTTGCGGGTGCGCAGCCATAGATCGTGCGGATTGGCGCGCAGATAGATGACGATGCCGTTGCCTTTCAGGCAATCGCGATTCTCGGGCCGCAACACCGCGCCGCCGCCCGTCGCGAGCACGATGTTCTCGCGCTGCGTGAGATCGGCGATCACCTGCGATTCGCGGTCGCGAAACCCGGCCTCGCCCTCCATCTCGAAGATCACCGGAATGCGCGCCCCCGTGCGGGCCTCGATTTCGTGGTCGGAGTCGAAGAACGTCCTGTCGAGCCGGCGCGCGACCGCGCGGCCCACGGTGGTCTTACCCGCTCCCATAAGGCCGACGAAAAATACGTTTGCATGTGGGTCCCGCGCTTGCAACGGCTTCCTCTGCTTGAATCTTGCTGGTGTGTGGCGCAGCTTACTGGCAAAGCGGCTGCCTTGTCGAGCCTGCGCCGCCGGCTTCCGGCCCCGTTTTTCCTGCATCCGCGTCGCCCGCGCCGGCCGTCTCGCAACGCGCGCCGACGACCGTCGGCGTGATGAAGACGACCAGTTCGCTGCGCTGGTCGCGCCGCGCGCGGTGCCGGAACAGCGCGCCCAGTACCGGTATTTTGCCCAAGAGCGGCACCCGCGTCACATCGTCCCGGTTCAACTGCTCGTAAATCCCGCCGATCGCGACCGTTCCGCCGTCCTCGACCTCCACGCGCGTCTGGACATGCTTCGTATGAATCGCCGGGCCGGCCGCCGTCGGCTCGCCGATGCTGTCCTTCGTCACGTCCAGGTCGAGCACGACACGCCCGTCGGGCGTGATCTGCGGCTCGACCTCGAGCTTCAGCGTCGCGCGGCGGAACTGTACGCCGCTCACGCCGTTGCCGACCTTGGCCTGGTACGGCAGCTCCGAGCCCTGCTCGACGATCGCCTTCACGCGGTCGGCCGTCACCACGCGCGGGCTGGAAACGATCTGGCCCCGCCCCTGCGCCTCGAGCGCGCTCAGTTCGACGTCGAGCACGCGGCTGAGCGGCGCGGCGAACAGCGTGAAGCCGGCCGTCGCCGCCTCGAAGCCGCCGAGCGGTCGTGCAGCCAGGTCGAGCGCGTTGCGCGTGTCCGTCGCGAATGCCGCGCCGTCGGCCGCAGGTGCCCGTCCCTGCGCGCGTAGCGCGACGCGTGCGCCGAGGTTGCGCGAGAAGCCCTGCTCGCCTTCGACGATGCGCGCCTCGATCCGGACCTGCCGCGACGGCCGGTCGATCGCGTCGATCAGGCCCGCGATCTGCACGATGCGCGGCGCGAGATCGGTGACGAACAACAGGTTCGTGCGCGGATCGGCCGCCGCGGCGCCGCGTTTCGACAGCAGGCGCTGGCCGGTCGCCCCGGCCAGCAGCCGCTGCACGTCCTGCGCGCGCGGGTAATGCAGCGCGAAGGTCCGGCTCGCGAGCGGCTCCAGCTCGGCCGCGCGGGCGTGCGTTTCGAACCGCTCGCGCTCCCGCGCGGCGAGCTCGGCCGCCGGCGTGACCCAGATCACGTCGCCGCGCCGGGACATCGCCAGCCCGTGCGTGTCGAGCAGCGTATCGAACGCATCGCGCCAACGGACATTGTTCAGACGTAACGTCACGGTGCCGCGCACCTGCTCGCCGACGACGATGTTGAGCCCGGTGAATCGCGCGAGCGCGTCGAACGCGGCCGCGAGCCCCACGCCGTGCAGGTTCAGCGAGATTCGCCGCGCGTCGTCCGCATCGCCGGGGTGCCGCGCCGCGGCGTCGCTCATGCGCGTTGGCGGCGACAAGGGAATCGGCGGCCCTTCCAGCAGCGGCACCGATGCGGTCGTGTCCGCCTGACGCGCCACACGTGCCGCCTGATCGAACGGCAGTGGACCGTCGTGCGCGGGCGCGATACCGTCCACGCCGTCCGCGCCGTCGGGCGCGCCCTGCGGCAGCGGTGTGCCCTGGGCGTATGCCTGCGTCGATGCGGTCGGCCAGCCGGCCGGCGGCAAAGGCGGCAAAGGCGGTAAAGGGGGCAGAGGCGGTAGCGCGGCGTGTGCCGCAGCCACGCTCGATCCGACCCAGAATGCGATCACCCGCCATCCGTACTTCGTCATGGGCGGCCTCCGTCGTCGACGACGAACCGGCGCGCGCCATCGGCCGTCGCGAGCGTCACGGCACCGGCATCGACGCTCACCACGCGCGATACCCCGAATGCTTCGCCCGGCGCGACGGTCGCGAATGCGCCATCGCCCGCGTCGAACAGCGCGAGCCCGGTGCGTACGTCGCGAATCGTGCCAGCCAGGCGCGGCGCGATATCGTCGGCCACCGCGGGCGAACCGGCGCCGCCGAATGGATCGTCGCTCGGCGCGCCGGCAAGCTGCGACGCCATGCCATCCGCAACACGGGCCCCCGACAGCCCCGGAAACACGTCGATCGTCATGTCCAGCCGCGACGCGGGCGGCTTCCGCTCGATCTGCAGCCTCGACGGCACGACCAGCGCGGGAAAACTCGCCAGCCCACCCATCAGCCGCAGCAGCGCCGGAAAGCCGCCGTCCGCGACGATCCGCACCGTGCGACGGCCATCCGGCGACGCATCGTCAGTGCGCCGCGGTTCGATCGACACGATCCGCAATCCGCTCGCGCCGGCCAGGTCCGCCAGCTCCAGCATCAGCGCGGGCCACCCCGGCGCACGCGGCGAACCGGGGTCGCGCCCGGCAGCCCGATCCGTGTCGCGCCGTGGCGCGGCCGCGAGCAGCCGCTGAGCATCGGCGGCACGCACGTGTGCCGTTGCCAGCAACGCGTGACTGCGTACGAGCCCGCTCGCGTCGACAGCATCCATCAGATGAATGCCGCCCACCATCACCGAGGCGAATGCCAGCACGCAGCCGACGGCATGCGCTGCGGCCGGCGACATCCGCGTCACGCGGCCGAGCCACGCGGCACCGTCAGGCATGGACCGCTGCACGATCGCCGTCATGCGCCGCCTCCCGCTGCCTTCTGTCGAGGCGGCGCATCGTGCCAGCGCACCTGCACGGAAAACCGGAACGGCACGGCCGAACCCGTGACCGGCGTGGGCGAAGCCGGCGTCAGCGCACCAATATCGAATCGCCAGTCGCGCTGCTCGGCCGCGATCCGTGCGAGCCAACGCGCGGCCGCCCGGTAACTCGTCGCGTGCGCGTCGAGCACGGCGCCGGACGATGTCGTGCGTAATGCGTCGAGCCGGACGGTGTCGTCGCGCACCTGCGCCAGCGTCGCGAGCAGCCCGGCGACACGCCGGTAAGGCGCGGCAAGCACGACCGACCGCGCATCGCGCTGCGCGAGCTCGGCGGCCGCGCCGGCGGCGCGCCGTGCGGCCTCGACCTGTGGCTGCCATTGCCGCAGCCGCGCCTCCACACGCGTACGCTCGGCATCCACGCGCCATCGCCACGCGGTCGCCGCCCCCGTCCAGACGCAGGCTCCGAGCACGCCGAGCATGATCGCCGCTCCGCATTGCCCGACACGGCGCCGCCGCAACGCCTGCGCCAGCCGCTCACGGTACGGCAGCAGGTTGAAGCCGCCGAGCGCGGCATGGCCGGCTGCCGCCGGCCCGAACCCCATATCGGCCATCATTCCCACACCCCGCGCAGCGCCAGCCCGACCGCGACGGCAAATGCCGGGCCGCCCGGCCCGCCGGCGGGCTCGCCCGGCAACCCGTCCCATCCGGTGCAGTCGAACGGCACCGCAGCCACCCCGAGCACATCGCCGATATCCGCGGCCGACGTCCCGCAGCGGGCGATGCTGCGCTCGTCGCCAGCCACGAGTACGCAGCGCACCGGCTCGAACACGCACCGGCGCAATGCGTCGGGGAATGCCGCCCGCACGTCGCCGGACACCGCGAGCACCGGCGCGGCGACCGCGCCGTCGACCCGCCAGCCGAACGCGCCCGTGTCGCAGAACCAGAATGCCGCATACGGGCCGTGTGCGTCGGGTTCGAGTTGCGCGGCATAGCGCAACGCGCGCAGCGCGGCGGCTGACTCGCCGTCGACGGCCGTCAGGTCGATGCCGGCCTGCGCGGCCACGTCGATCCGCCGTTCGAGCAATGCCTGCGGCGCGACGGCGACCGCAATCTCGCCCGAACCCGCACCGTCGTCCTGCCGCCAGTCGAACGCGAGACTGTCGGGCGCCAGCCCCGAGATCCGTTCAGCGGCCTGCCGGGCGGCGTCCGCGATGTCGTCGCGCCCGGCCAGGTCGAGCGTCGCGGTCCGCATCTCGTCGTCGCGCAGCGCCATCACGCCGCGCGTGTCGCAGCGCACGCCCGCCGCCGACAATCGCGACACGGCCGCCGCCAGCGCGCGGGCGACCGCGGCCCAGCGCGCGTCCTCCGGCCCGCCCGCCAATCCGACCGGCTCCCGCTCGAGCCCTTCGACCCGCACATCCACGGCCCGACCCCGCCGGCTCAGCACGGCCACCCTCACCTCGTCCGCCCCGACGTCGATGCCCGTCGAACGGTGCCTGCCCGGCGCGAACCGCGCCGCCCATCGTCCTGCCATCCCAGCCTCCCGCGATCGTTGCGGCCCACGCCGCGTTTCCGAGGCCTGATTCTGCAAAGCGGCGCGTGCGCCCGCCAGTCGGCCGGACGGCCAGTTGTGGCGCGGGGCGGCCGCGCGGACACTATGCGGGCGGCACCGCGATCCGCCGCTTTCCGGCGGACGCCCCCCGCGCCAGGACCGGTCTTACCGGGCAGCTATAATCGCGGGACTGTTTTCCGGTATGCCTATGCAATCCACGTCTCCTACGTCCCCGCCTCCCGCGCCCGAGCCGAAGAAGCGGTCCTGGTGGCTGAAAGTCCTGATCGGCCTCGCCGCGATGTGCGTGGCCCTCGTCGTGGCCGGCGGCCTCGTGCTCGGCTACGCGCTCGTCGTCGCGTGGCCGAACATGCCGTCGCTCGACGCGCTGACCGACTATCGTCCGAAGGTACCGCTGCGCATCTATACGTCCGATCACGTGCTGATCGGCGAATTCGGCGAGGAACGCCGCGACATCGTCCATTTCAAGGACGTGCCCGACTCGCTCAAGAAGGCGATCCTCGCGATCGAGGACGCGCGCTTCTACGATCACGGCGGTGTCGACCTCACCGGCATCGCCCGCGCGGGCTTCGTCGCGCTGACGAACGGCCATGCGTCGCAGGGCGCGAGCACGATCACGATGCAGGTCGCGCGCAACTTCTTCCTGTCCAGCGAAAAGACCTACACGCGCAAGATCTACGAGATGCTGCTCGCGTACCGGATCGAGCGCGCGCTGACGAAGGATCAGATTCTCGAGGTCTACATGAATCAGATCTATCTCGGCCAGCGTGCGTACGGCTTCGCGAGCGCCGCGCGCGTGTATTTCGGCAAGGACCTGAAGGACATCTCGCTCGCGGAGGCGGCGATGCTCGCGGGGCTGCCGAAGGCGCCGTCCGCGTATAACCCGGTCGTCAATCCGAAGCGCGCGAAGGTGCGCCAGGAATACATCCTGCAGCGGATGCTCGAGCTGAACTTCATCACGCGCGAGCAGTACGACGCAGCCGTCGCGCAGCCGCTCGTCGTCAAGGGCGCGGGCCGCGAATTCAGCGTGCACGCCGAGTACGTCGCGGAAATGGTCCGGCAGATGATGTACGCGCAGTACCGCGAGGAAACCTACACGCGCGGCTTCAACGTCGTCACGACGATCGATTCCGCCGACCAGCAGGTTGCATACACCTCGCTGCGCAAGGGCATCATGGATTACGAGCGCCGCCACGGCTATCGCGGGCCGGAAGGCTTCATCGAGCTGCCGGCCGGCGCCGACGACCGCGAGCAGGCGATCGACGATGCGCTGCTCGAGCACCCCGACAACGGCGAGCTGATCGCGGCGGTCGTTACCACGGCAACCCCGCGCCAGATCACGGTCTCCTTCATCGACGGCAGCAGCGCGACGATCGAAGGCGACAACCTGCGGTTCGCATCGGGCGCACTGTCGGCCAGCGCGCAGCCGAACCGCCGCATCCGTCCGGGTGCGATCGTCCGGGTCGTGAAGAACGACGCCGGCAAGTGGTCGATCACGCAGTTGCCGCAGGTCGAAGGCGCGTTCATCTCGATCATCCCGCAGGACGGCGCGATCCGCTCGCTCGTCGGCGGCTTCGACTACAACAAGAACAAGTTCAACCACGTCACGCAGGCGTGGCGGCAACCGGGTTCGTCGTTCAAGCCGTTCATCTACTCGGCGTCGCTCGACAAGGGCCTCGGGCCGGCCACGGTGATCAACGACGGCCCGCTGTATTTCAGCGCCGCGGAAACCGGCGGCCAGCCGTGGGAGCCGAAGAACTACGGCGGCGGCTTCGAAGGCCCGATGTCGATGCGCACCGCGCTGCAGCGCTCGCGCAACCTCGTGTCGATCCGGATCCTGAACCACATCGGCACGAAGTACGCGCAGCAGTACATCACGCGCTTCGGCTTCGACGCCGACCGCCATCCGGCCTACCTGCCGATGGCGCTCGGCGCGGGCCAGGTCACGCCGCTGCAGATGGCCGGCGCGTACTCGGTGTTCGCGAACGGCGGCTTCCGCGTGAATCCGTACCTGATCGCCGAAGTGACCGATCCGAACGGCGCGATCGTCGCCCGCGCGCAGCCGCTCATCGCCGAGCAGAACGCGCCGCGCGCAATCGACGCGCGCAACGCGTACGTGATGAACAGCCTGCTGCTAAGCGTCGCGCAGCGCGGCACGGGCGCGCGCACCAACGTGCTGAAGCGCACCGACCTTGCGGGCAAGACCGGCACGACGAACGACTCGCACGACGCATGGTTCGCCGGCTACCAGCACACGCTCGCGGCGATCGCGTGGATCGGCTACGACAATCCGCGCAGCCTCGGCGATCGCGAAACCGGCGGCGGCCTGTCGCTGCCGGTCTGGATCGAGTACATGGGCGCGGCGCTGAAGGGCGTGCCGGAGTTCAAGCCGACGATGCCGGACGACGTCCAGGCGCTCGGCAGCGAGCTGTACTTCGCGGAGTTCACGCCGGGACACGGCTTCGTGTCGACGGTCGGCGTGCCGCAGGCGCCGGCGGTGCAGAGCACCGACGAAGCGGTGCCGCACGTCGACGAACAGGAGAAGCAGGACATCATGAACCTGTTCCGCGGCCACTGACACGAACGGCCCGAGCATGAAAAAAGCGCCCCGCGGGGCGCTTTTTCTTTGTGCTTCGATCCGGCGTATCGGCGCCCGGCCGGGGTGAGCGCCGGACGTTACGCGCCGAACGTGATCGGCAGGCCGGCCTGCTGCGTCGCGTAGTCGGTGAGCGCCGCGAAGAACTCGGTGCCGGAGCGCGTATCGCGCCATTCGCCGTCCACGAAACGGTAATGGAATCCACCCGCCTTCGCGGCAATCCACAGCTCCTTCATCGGCGGCTGGAGGTTGACGATGATCTTCGAGCCGTTCTCGAACGTCAGCGTCAGCACGCTGCCGTTGCGCTCCAGATCGATGTCGTGATCGCCGTCGTTCGCGGCATCCACGGTACGCTCGACGGCCGCCAGCACGGCCTCGGCACGGGCCAGGTATTCAGTATCGGACATGCTAAACTCTATCGGTTAAATTGTTCAGGGACGATCATGCGAGTCGTTTTCCGGATGAGCGCGATTGTAGCGGCTTTGGCGATTCTTGCCGGCTGCGGTCAACGCGGCCCGCTCTATCTGCCCACCGTTCCCCCGCTGCCGGCGAAGCCCATCCAGCAGCAGGACACGCCGCCGTCCGACGTCACGCCGACCGATGAAAACGCGTCGTCCGACAGCATTCCCGACTCTTCCGGCACGCCGCTCACGCTGTCGCCGGAGCTGTCTAGCGGTGCGTCGAAGGCCGAGACGCCGGCATCCGGCCCAGCCGCCACGCAGTAAGCGCGCCGCCGCTCGCGCGGTTTCCTTCGCGATCAAGGCGATGACTTCCCGTCATCGCCTTTTGTTTTTCCGGCCCGCATCGTCATGCACGAATGCGTCGCCAGCCCCATTCAAGCAGCCGCCAGCCGAGCAGCACCGCGACGATCGCCGCGTAGAACTTCGGCTGCGCGAGATTGTGCTTGCCGGCCCGCATCCACCAGAAATGCAGCACGCCGAACAGCGCGATCGCATAGATCGCGCGATGCAGCGTCGCCCAGTGACGGCCAAGCCGACGCACCATCGCGCGCGGCGACGTCGCGGCCAGCGGAATCAGCAGCACGAACGCGGCGAAGCCGACCGTGATGAACGGACGCTTGCCGACGTCCTTCAGGATCGCGACCACGTCGAACCACTTGTCGAACCACAGATACGTCGTGAAATGCAGCATCGCGTAAAAGAACGCGAACAGGCCGATCATCCGCCGGAAGCGCAGCAACGCGGACACGCCCGTCACGCGCCGAAGCGGTGTGACGGCGAGCGTGATGCAGAGCAGCACCAGCGTCCAGAGGCCCGTCGAACGCGTGATGAATTCGATCGGGTTCGCGCCGAGCCGGTCGGTCAGCCCGAACAGCACGAGACGGGCGAGCGGATAGCAACCGGCCGCGAAAACCAGCACCTTGGCGGGAGCAAGCCAGCGCGGCGCGGCTGTACGCACCGCGCCGCCTCGGGCACTACCGGCGGCGGCCGTGCGCGGGCCGGACGCGTGCCCCGGCGTCAGCGTCGATGGAGGCATGTCGTTTCTCACCGTCGCGCTCAGAAATTCTTTTTCAGGTCCATGCCCTGATACATCGACGCGACGAGATCGCCGTAGCCGTTGAACATCAGCGTCTTGCGCTTCGGCGTGAAGAAGCCGTCCTCGCCGATCCGGCGCTCGGTCGCCTGGCTCCAGCGCGGGTGATCGACGTTCGGGTTCACGTTCGAATAGAAACCGTATTCGTTCGACGCATACGTGTTCCAGCTCGTCTTCGGCTGCTTGTCGACGAAGCGGATCTTCACCAGCGACTTCGCGCTCTTGAAGCCGTACTTCCACGGCACGACGATCCGCACCGGCGCGCCGTTCTGGTTCGGCAGCACCTGGCCGTAGACGCCCATCGTCAGCAGCGTCAGCGGATTCATCGCCTCGTCCATCCGCAGCCCTTCCGAGTAGGGCCAGTCGAGCACCGGCGTCGACAGCCCCGGCATCTGCGACGGATCGGCCAGCGTGACGAACTGCACGTATTTCGCGTTGCCGGTCGGCTGCACGCGCTTGATCAGCTCGGACAGCGGCACGCCGATCCACGGGATCACCATCGACCAGCCCTCGACGCAACGCAGCCGGTACACACGCTCCTCGAGCGGCGCGAGCTTCAGCAGTTCGTCGAGATCGAACACCTTCGGGTGCAGCACCTCGCCCTCGACGCTCACGCGCCACGGACGCGGCCGCAGCGTGCCCGCGTTCTGCGCCGGGTCGCCCTTGTCGGTGCCGAATTCGTAAAAGTTGTTGTAGGACGTGATGTCCTTGAACGGCGTCACCTTGTCGGCCGCGACGAACTTCGGGTCGGTTCTCGCCGTGAGCTTCGCGGCCCGCGCGTCGGGCGACGCATAGGCGGCGAACGCCGCGCCGCTGCCGCCGAGCAATCCGCCCGCCGCCGCCAGGCCGGCGGCCTGCAATACGCGCCGCCGGTTCTCGAACACCGCGCGCGGCGTAATCTGGCTCTGCGCGATATCACCGCCGGTCAGTACGGTGCGCAAAGGGTGTTTGATCCACATCGTGCTGCTCCTCCTGCCTGCGCGGCGCGCAGCGTCATGAGCGTTCGACCCGACCCATCCTGCGCCGTTCGACGCCCGGACCGCCCGCCCGTTACAAAAGAAAACCGCCGGGCACGCAGTGCGCCGGCGGTCTTTTGTCGGACCCGCGTCGAAAATCTTACAGCTTG
>NZ_CAJPGQ010000037.1:0-79829 GCF_905339595.1 Burkholderia sp. BCC1977 | reverse complement strand
TCCCGTAACGATTCCGCAGAAGAAAGGCGATCCGGTCGTCTTTTCGCGTGACGAGCATCCGCGCGAAACCTCGCTCGAGACGCTCGCGAAGCTGAAGGGCGTCGTGCGCCCGGACGGTTCGGTGACGGCCGGCAACGCGTCGGGCGTCAACGACGGCGCCGCCGCGGTGTTACTCGCGAACGAGGCCACCGCGAAGCGCTTCGGCCTGACGCCGCGTGCGCGCGTGCTCGGCATCGCGACGGCCGGCGTCGCGCCGCGCGTGATGGGCATCGGCCCCGCGCCGGCCACGCAGAAGCTGCTCGCGCGGCTCGGGATGACGATCGACCAGTTCGACGTGATCGAGCTGAACGAGGCATTCGCATCGCAGGGTCTCGCGGTGCTGCGCATGCTCGGCGTCGCCGACGACGATCCTCGCGTGAACCCGAACGGCGGCGCGATCGCGCTCGGCCATCCGCTCGGCGCGTCGGGCGCGCGTCTCGTGACGACCGCGATGTACCAGCTGCATCGCACCAACGGCCGCTTCGCGCTGTGCACGATGTGCATCGGCGTCGGCCAGGGCATCGCGATCGCGATCGAACGCGTTTGATCGCCTGAGGCGGCGAAGCGCGTGCGCGCTGCTTCGCCGTGTTCTCTTTTCAAACGATGTGGCCGGCACGAGAAGATCGTCGTGCCGGCCATATCGTCATTCAGCCTGCGATAGTTGCGCGAGGCGTGCCGCGAGCGCGTCGATCTCGGTGTCGGCGAACACCTCGACGCCGTGCTGGCGCAGCAACGCCGCCGTCACACCGGCGCCGGCATGCCGCCGGCCCGCAAAACGCCCGTCGTAAATGAAGCTGCTTCCGCACGACGGACTCCCGTCCGCCAGGATCGCGAAGCGGCAGTCGTGCGCGCGTGCCAACGCGAGCGCGGTTTGCGCGCCGTCGACGAACGGGGCCGTCACGTCGGTGCCATGCACGTCGACGATGCGCGCGGCGCCCGACAGCACGCGTTGCCCCGATTCCCCGTCCGCAATTTCGGCGGGCGGACGCGGCACGCTCAATCCCCCTGCCAGCTCCGGACACACGGGCACCAGGCGCCCTTCGCGCTGCCATCGTGCGAGCGTGTCATGCGCGGCGGTCTTCGCCGAGCCGTTGTAACGAACGGGGTGACCGAGCACGCACATGCTGACGAGGATTTTCGGCGTGGTCGGCTGCTGCGATGCGTTCTGCAATGTCGTTCTCCGGGCGGGTGGTGTCGAGCGAGCGGCAATTCCACGCGCGAGTCGCGTTCGCGCGTCAGGCCGTCGGCGCTTCCAGGTGGATGTCCTCCGGCTCGAGCGCGTACAGCGCCGGGTCGGGCGATGCGCTGACGGTGAAGCCGAGGCGCAGGTAGAAGTCGATCGTGCGCTGCGACGGCGTCGCGGACACGTAGAGCCGTGCGGCGCCCATCGTCCGCGCCTGCGCGCGGGCCGCGCGATAGAGCTGCTCGCCGAGCCCGCAACCGCGCCAGGCCCGGCTCACGTGCAGGAACTTCAGCTGCAGCATGTCGCGTCGCGGCCCGAGCGAATCGGCATCCACGATGACCGCCGCGACCAGTCGCGTGCCGTCGAACATGCCGAGACACCAGCCGCCGCGAGCGTGGCAGTCGAGCAGGATCGGCGTGTAGTGTTCGGCTTCGCCGTCGGGCCAGCCGCGCACGTCGTAGAAGTCGGGGACGAGCTGCAGCTCGCCGTCGCGCAGCGCATACAGATGATGGATGATCTCGCGCCGGTCGATGGTCCAGACGAGCGGCAGTTCGTCGCGGGTCAGCAGGCGTGCCGAGAGTGCGTCGCGTTCGGTGGCGGTGGGGCGTGTCATGCGGTGGTCCGGTGTGTGGCGCGTTGTGTGTGGCCGGGGGTGTGCGGCCGCGTGCATGCTGCGTCGCCGCGCATGTCGCGCATGTCGCGTATATCGCGCGTTTGCGGAACGCGCATCGCGTCGCAAGCGCGGAAAAAGGCGGCCTGATCGTGTCTATCGCCGTAATGCGCGGTCAGTGCCGTATATCGGGGCGACCGATTCAATTGGCGCCGGGATTTATTCATCGAGTTCAAATGCCGGTTGAATGGAGTCGATCAGGCTGAATCGTTTCGCTGAGCGAAACGGTCGCGCGAGCTGGTGCGTCGCCTGAATTAATCCTGTAAAGCATCGGACGCGATTATCGCGGAATTACTTGATCGAAATCATGCCGATGATCGAATTCGCAATTTCATGCGCTTCTGGATTAAGGTTTTCCCGGGGGTTGCCGACAGTAAGGATGAGACCGTCGTAAAGCGATGAACCGTTTTTCGGCTACTGAGCGTGATGTTCGCGCCGCGCGGATTCCGCATCCGGATCCGCCTTTCGGAGCCCTGCATGCGTAACAACCAGCCTGTCACCCAACAAGAATTCGAATTTCCCGACGACGTCACGCTGATGTCGACCACCGATGCCGACAGCATCATCACGTACGCGAACACGACGTTCGCGTACGTGAGCGGCTTCTCGCCCGACGAACTCGTCGGCCAGCCGCACAACGTCGTGCGGCACCCGGACATGCCGAAGGAGGCGTTCGCCGACATGTGGGCGACGCTGCGGCACGGCGAACCGTGGACCGCGCTCGTGAAGAACCGCCGCAAGAACGGCGACCACTACTGGGTGCGCGCGAACGCGGTGCCGGTGATGCGCGGCGGCGCGCCGCACGGCTACCTGTCGGTGCGCACCAAGGCGCCGCGCGACGAGATCGCGGCGGCCGACGCGCTGTACCGCGCGTTCCGCGAAGGCAAGGCCGGCCAGCGCCGTTTCCACAAGGGATTGGTCGTCCGAACCGGGCTGATGCGTGTCGCGTCGCTGTTCCAGACGATGTCGGTGCGCGCGCGCGTTCATTCGGCGCTGGGCGTGCTGGCGCCGGCCGTCGTCGGCGCGGGCTGGGCGTGCGGGTTGACCGGCGGCGGGCTCGCGGCGTTTGCCGTCGTGACGGCCGGCGTGTCGGCGGCGGCCGGCCTGTGGCTCGATGCGCAGATCGTGCGTCCGCTGAAACGGCTGCACGACCAGGCGCTGAACGTCGCGACCGGCGAAAACCGCCGCGGCGTCCGGATGAACCGGGTCGACGAGATCGGCATGACGCTGCGCACGATCAACCAGCTCGGGCTGATGTTCCGCTGGCTCGTCGATGATGTGAGCGAGCAGGTGCACAACGTGCAGCGCGCGAGCAACGAGATCGCGCAGGGCAACAACGACCTGAGCGCGCGCACCGAACAGGCCGCGTCGAGCGTGCAGGAGACCGCCGCGTCGATGGCCGAGATGACGGCCACCGTCGACAGCAATGCGGAGACCGCGCTGCAGGCGAACCGGCTCGCCGTGTCCGCGAGCGAGGCGGCCGAGCGCGGCGGGCAGGCGGTGAGCGAAGTCGTCACGACGATGAACGACATCACCGACAGCTCGCGCAGGATCGCCGACATCATCGGCGTGATCGACGGGATCGCGTTCCAGACCAACATCCTCGCGCTGAACGCGGCGGTCGAGGCGGCGCGCGCGGGCGAACAGGGGCGCGGCTTCGCGGTGGTCGCGGGCGAGGTGCGGGCGCTCGCGCAGCGCAGCGCGAACGCGGCGAAGGAAATCAAGACGCTGATCGGCGCGAGCGTCGACCGGGTCGAATCGGGCGCGCGGATCGTCGACGGTGCGGGCAAGACGATGGAGGACATCGTCACGCAGGTGAAGCGCGTGTCGGACCTGATCGCGGAGATCAGTTCGTCGACGGCCGAGCAGAGCACCGGGGTCGCGCAGGTCGACCAGGCTGTGGTGCATCTGGACAACATCACGCAGCAGAATGCCGCGCTGGTCGAGCAGAGCGCGGCGGCGTCGGAAAGCCTGAAGCAGCAGGCGACGCGGCTCGTCGATGCGGTGAACGTGTTTCGGTAATCGGCCGGGGGCGGGCGTTCCGTCTCGTCGCGTCACGTCAGTCGAGGCGGCGAAATCTCCGATTTCCGATTCGATCCGAATGGATCAAACGAGAGGAATTCGCATTCTCGATTCCGGATTTACCCGTGAATCTCGCTGGAATGAGCGCCTCCAATAATCAGACGATTGGCGTCCAAGTATTTGATAAAAATGGATTTTTATTTACGTATAAACAAAGTGTTCGGCTAAATCAAGATGATGCGAAATTAATGCATATTTACCCGAAGCCGGCATAATGTTTTCGTCAAATTTGCCGAAAGCGCAGGAGTCTGATCGAACGCATGCGGGACGACCGCGATGCGTACGGTCTCGATCCAATCCACAAGCGGGCGCAAGATCCGCAACCCGGAACTCCAAACCATGCGCAATAACCAGCCTGTCACGCAACGCGAATTCGATTTTCCCGACGACGCGACGCTGATGTCGACCACCGACGCGGACAGTTACATCAAGTACGCGAATGCCGCGTTCATCCAGGTCAGCGGATTTTCCCCCGAGGAGATCGAAGGTCAGCCGCACAACGTCGTGCGGCACCCGGACATGCCGAAGGAGGCATTCGCCGACATGTGGGCGACGCTGCGGAACGGCGAACCGTGGACCGCGCTCGTGAAGAACCGCCGCAAGAACGGCGATCACTACTGGGTCCGTTCGAATACGGTGCCGGTGATGCGCAACGGGCAGCCGACCGGCTACATGTCGGTGCGCACCAAGGCGTCGCGCGACGAGATCGCGGCGGCCGACGCGCTGTATCGCGCGTTCCGCGAAGGCAAGGCCGGCAATCGCCGTTTCCACAAGGGGCTGATCGTCCGTACCGGGCTGATGCGTGTCGCGTCGCTGTTCCAGACGATGTCGGTGCGCGCGCGCGTGCATTCGACGCTGTGCGTGCTGGCGCCGGCCGTCGTCGGCGCGGGCTGGGCGTGCGGGCTGACCGGCGGCGGGCTCGCGGCGTTTGCCGGTGCGGCGGCCGGCGTGTCGGTGGCGGCCGGCCTGTGGCTCGATGCGCAGATCGTGCGTCCGCTGATTCAGTTGCGCGACCAGGCGTTGCGCGTCGCGACCGGCGAGAGCCGCTCCGGCGTCGCGATGAACCGGGTCGACGAGATCGGCATGACGCTGCGCACGATCAACCAGCTCGGGCTGATGTTCCGCTGGCTCGTCGACGATGTGAGCGAACAGGTGCACAACGTGCAGCGCGCGAGCAACGAGATCGCGCAGGGCAACAACGACCTGAGCGCGCGCACCGAACAGGCGTCGACCAGCGTGCAGCAGACGGCTGCGTCGATGGCAGAGATGACGGCCACCGTGTCGAGCAATGCGGAGACGGCACTGCAGGCGAACCAGTTGTCGGTTTCGGCGAGCGAGGCGGCCGAGCGCGGCGGACGGGCAGTGAGCGAAGTCGTCACGACGATGAGCGACATCACGGCGAGTTCGCACAAGATTTCCGACATCATCGGCGTGATCGACGGGATCGCGTTCCAGACCAACATCCTCGCGCTGAACGCGGCGGTCGAAGCGGCGCGCGCGGGCGATCAGGGCCGCGGCTTCGCGGTGGTCGCGGGCGAGGTGCGGGCGCTCGCGCAGCGCAGCGCGAACGCGGCGAAGGAAATCAAGACGCTGATCGGCGCGAGCGTCGACCGGGTCGAATCGGGCGCGCGGATCGTCGACGGCGCGGGCAAGACGATGGAGGACATCGTCACGCAGGTGAAGCGCGTGTCGGACCTGATCGCGGAGATCAGCTCGTCGACGGCCGAGCAGAGTACGGGGGTCGCGCAGGTCGACCAGGCGGTCGTGCATCTGGACAACATCACGCAGCAGAATGCCGCGCTGGTCGAGCAGAGCGCGGCGGCGTCCGAAAGCCTGAAGCAGCAGGCGACACGGCTCGTCGATGCGGTGAACGTGTTTCGTTGAAAACGGGGAAGGGAGGTGACGCGGGCGCGGCGGAGAGGGGCGCCGGCCCGCGTCGGGACCGCCCGGTTCCGGCCGGGCGGTCAGGGCCTGTCACGGACGCGACAGGCCCCGAACCGTCAGACGGCGAGACAGAGATACTTGATCACGACGTAGTCGTCGATGCCGTAGTGCGAGCCTTCGCGGCCGAGGCCCGACTGCTTGACGCCGCCGAACGGCGCGACTTCGTTCGAGATCAGGCCCGTGTTGATGCCGACCATCCCGTACTCGAGCGCTTCGGCGACCTTCCACACGCGGCCGATGTCGCGGCTGTAGAAATACGCGGCGAGACCGAACTCGGTATCGTTCGCGAGGCGGATCACCTCGTCGTCGCTGCTGAACTTGAACAGCGGCGCGAGCGGCCCGAACGTCTCTTCCTTCGCGACCTTCATCGCCGGCGTGACGCCCGTCAGCACGGTCGGCTCGAAGAAGCCGTGGCCGAGCGCGTGACGCTTGCCGCCCGTCGCGACGGTCGCGCCCTTCGCGAGCGCGTCCTCGATGTGCGCCTCGACCTTCAGCACGGCCGCTTCGTTGATCAGCGGACCCTGCGTGACGCCCGGCTCCGTGCCGCGACCGACCTTCAGCTGGCCGACCGCCGCCGCGAGCTTCTGCGCGAACTGGTCGTACACGGCTTCGTGCACGTAGAAGCGGTTCGTGCACACGCAGGTCTGGCCGCTGTTGCGGTACTTCGATGCGATCGCGCCCTGCACGGCCGCATCGAGATCGGCGTCGTCGAACACGATGAACGGCGCGTTGCCGCCGAGCTCCAGCGACACTTTCTTGACCGTCGCCGCGCATTGCGACATCAGCAGGCGACCGACCGGCGTCGAGCCGGTGAACGACAGCTTGCGCACGATCGGGTTCGACGTCAGTTCGCCGCCGATCGCCTTCGGGTCGCCCGTGACGACGCTGAACACACCGGCCGGCACGCCCGCGCGTTCCGCCAGCACGGCCATCGCGAGTGCCGAGAACGGCGTCGCTTCAGCCGGCTTCACGACGATCGGGCAGCCTGCCGCGAGTGCCGGGCCGACCTTGCGGGTGATCATTGCCGCCGGGAAGTTCCACGGCGTGATCGCCGCGCACACGCCGATCGCTTCCTTCGTCACGACGATGCGCTTGTCGCTCGCCGGCGTCGGGATCGTGTCGCCGTACACGCGCTTGCCTTCCTCCGCGAACCACTCGAGGAACGACGCCGCGTAGCCGATCTCGCCCTTCGCCTCGGCCAGCGACTTGCCCTGCTCGGTGGTCAGGATCAGCGCGAGGTCGTCGGCGTTGTCCATCATCAGGTCGTGCCACTTGCGCAGGATCGCCGCGCGTTCCTTCGCGGTCTTCTTGCGCCACGCCGGCCATGCGGCGTTCGCGGCTTCGATCGCGTGACGCGTCTCGGCCGTGCCCATCGCCGGCACGGTGCCGAGCAGGCCGCCGGTTGCCGGGTTGCGGACTTCGAACGACTCGCCGTTCGTTGCGCCTTGCCATTCGCCGTTGACGTACGCCTGCTGGCGGAACAGCGACGGATCTTTCAGTGCCAGGGTTTCCTGAACAGTGCTCATATGAATCGCCTGCTTTGAAAAGGACGGGTAAGGACGGATGAAAACGGCCGCCGCCGTCTTCACGACGGCGGCGGCGCACTCAGTTGACGTGGACGGAAACTCAGGCCGGCACGCCGACCGTTTCCTTCAGCACTTCCTCGAGGATCACGAGCGCTTCGTCGAACACGGCCTGCGGGATCGTCAGCGGGAACAGGAAGCGCACGACGTTCGAGTACACGCCGCACACGAGCAGCAGCAGCCCGCGCTCGAGTGCACGTGTCTGCACGCGCTTCGTGAATTCCGCGTCCGGCTCGCCCGAACCCGGCTTCAGGAACTCGACCGCGATCATCGCGCCCGGGCCGCGCACGTCGGCGATCTGCGGCACGTCGGCCTGCAGCGCATTCAGCTTCGCCTTCAGCACGTCGCCGAGCTGCGTCGCACGTTCGCACAGCTTCTCTTCGTCGATGATCTCGAGCACCGCGTGCGCCGATGCGACGGCCAGCGGGTTGCCCGCGTAGGTGCCGCCGAGGCCGCCGGGAGCCGCTGCGTCCATCACGTCCGCACGGCCGACGACGCCCGACAGCGGCATGCCGCCCGCGAGGCTCTTCGCCATCGTGATCAGGTCGGCCAGCACGTCGTAGTGCTGCATCGCGAACAGCTTGCCGGTACGCGCGAAGCCCGTCTGCACTTCGTCGGCGATCAGCAGGATGCCGTGCTCGTTACAGATCTTGCGCAGCGCGCGGACGAACTCGGCCGGCGCCGGGTTGAAGCCGCCTTCGCCCTGGACCGGTTCGAAGATGATCGCGGCGACGCGCTTCGGATCGATGTCGGCCTTGAACAGCATCTCGATCGCCTTGATCGAGTCGGCCGTCGTCACGCCGTGCAGCGCGTTCGGGTACGGTGCGTGGAACACGTCGCCCGGGAACGGGCCGAAGTTCAGCTTGTACGGGGCGACCTTGCCGGTCAGCGCCATGCCCATCATCGTGCGGCCGTGGAAGCCGCCCGAGAATGCGATGACGCCCGGACGGCCGGTCGCGGCGCGTGCGATCTTGATCGCGTTTTCGACGGCTTCGGCGCCGGTCGTGAAGAACGCGGTCTTCTTCGGGAAGTCGCCCGGCGCGCGTTCGTTGATCTTTTCCGCCAGCTCGACGTACGACGCGTACGGGACGATCTGGTAAGCGGTGTGCGTGAAGCTGTTCAGCTGATCCGCGATCGCCTTGACGATCTTCGGGTGGCGGTGGCCCGTGTTCAGCACCGCGATGCCGGCGGCGAAATCGATGAAGCGGCGGCCTTCGACATCCCACAGCTCCGCGTTCTCGGCGCGGGCTGCGTAGAAATCGCACATCACGCCGACGCCGCGCGGGGTGGCGGCGTTCTTGCGGGCCTGCAGGTCGGCATTCTTCACGGTCATCTCCTTGATGTTCTGTCCGGTGGGATAAAAATCGGCCGCATTGGCAGCCCATGGAGGCGACTATAATCACATTTGGCTCTGGCAATCAGAGCCATTTCAATAAATATTCAGGAGCCAATCATGCGCGCAAGCGTGTTGTCGGACTGGCTGGCGCAGCGCCTCATGCGCGGCGGCGAACAGCCGATCTACCGGCAGCTGCACCGGCTGCTGCAGCAGGCGATCCTGTCGCGCGAACTGCCGGCCGGCACGCGCGTGCCGTCGTCGCGGCTGCTGGCGGCCGAGCTCGGGATCGCCCGCAACACGGTCACGCAGGTTTACGAACAGCTTGCGCTCGAAGGTTATGTGAACTCGGCGACGGGGCGCGGCACGTTCGTCGCCGACAGCGCGCCGGACGAGATCGTCGGCGCGGCGCCCGACCCGGCCGCCGGCCCGGCGGTGGTGCCATCGTCCGCGCGGCGGTTGTCCGCGCGCGGCAGGCGGCTCGTCGAGGGCGCGGGCGTGTCGAAGCGCCAGGGCGGCGCGTTCATGCCGGGCGTGCCCGATGTGTCGCGCTTTCCGGCGCGGGTGTGGACGCGGCTGCACAACAAGTACTGGCGGCGCCTGCGCCCGGACCTGCTGACCTACGCGCCGGGCGGCGGGCTCGCGCTGCTGCGCGAGGCGCTGGCCGACTACCTGCGCACGTCGCGTTCGGTGCGCTGCACGCCCGAGCAGATCGTGATCACGACCGGGATCCACCAGTCGATCGACCTCGCGGTGCGGCTCCTGACCGATCCGGGCGACGCGATCTGGACCGAGGACCCGTGCTACTGGGGCGTGCGCAGCGTGCTGAACGTGTCGGGGCTGACCACGCGGCCGATTCCGGTTGACGAAGAAGGGATCGCCCCGTCGGCCGCCGATCTCGCCGAGCCACCGAAGCTGATGCTCGTCACGCCGTCGCACCAGTATCCGCTCGGGATGGTGATGAGCCTCGCGCGGCGCCGGATGCTGCTCGAATACGCGCGCCAGCACGGCTGCTGGATCATCGAGGACGACTACGACAGCGAATTCCGCTACGGCAGCCGGCCGCTCGCGTCGCTGCAGGGGCTCGATACGGCCGGGCAGGTGATCTATGTCGGCAGCTTCGGCAAGACGCTGTTCCCGGGGCTGCGGGTCGGGTATCTCGTCGCGCCGGAGCCGCTCGCGGAGAGCTTCGCGACCGCGAGCGCCGAGCTGTATCGCGAAGGGCAGCTGCTGCAGCAGGCGGTGCTCGCCGAGTTCATCGCGGAAGGGCACTTCGTGTCGCATATCCGCAAGATGCGCACGCTGTACGGGCAGCGCCGCGAGGTGCTGCTCGATGCGGTCGCGCGACGCTACGGCGACACGCTGCAGGCGCTCGGCAGCGATGCGGGGCTGCATCTCGTCACGCGGCTGCCGGACGGTGTCGACGATCGCGCGGTCGCGCAGGCCGCGCTCGAACGCAACATCGTCGTGCGGCCGCTGTCCGGTTACTACGCGGAGCGCGAACGCGCGGCGTCAGGCTTGCTGCTCGGCTATGCGTGCGTGCCGGAGGACGAGATCGCGACGGCGTTCGCGACACTGGCCGAGGCGATCGACGAGCGGGCGTTCGACAAGGTCGTCGCGACGGTTTGACGGGAACGGGGTGGCGGCATGCGCGGCGAGGCCGGCCGCCGCAGAGGGGGCGAATGATCGTCTCCCCCGGAACGGACTCAATGCACCTCTGACGGGAACCCGACGGCGGCATTTTCGCGCGGTGGGGCAGGCGGCCGCAGAGCGGGCGAATGATCGTCTTTCCAGTACGGCCTCGACGCACGCGTGCGTTACAGCCGGATCAACGCCGCGCCCGCGACCACCAGCGCACACGCGGCGAGCCGCTGCGCGCCGGGCCGCTCGCGCATCACGAACCAGCCGATCGCGACCGCGAAGATCGAGCTCGTCTCGCGCAGCGCCGACACGGTCGCGACCGGCAGGTGCCGGTACGCGAGGATCACGATTCCGTACGCGGCGAGCGAGATCGTGCCGGCGATCGCGCCTTGCGCGAGTGCGGTGCGCGAGGCGAGCACCGCGCGCGGGCCGCCGCGCAACGCGCAGACGAGCACGAGCTGCGGCACGCTCCACAGCAGGTACACCCACGCGATGTAGCCGAGCGCGCTGCCGGACACGCGCGAGCCGATCCCGTCGCAGATCGAATACGCGGCGATGAACACGCCCGTGAGCAGCGCGTACGGCACGCCTTCGCCGGAGAACCGGAAGCCGCGCCGCAGCGCGAGCGACATGATGCCGAACGACACGAGCGCGATGCCCGCGAAGCCGAACGGCGTCGGCCGCTCGTGCAGCATCGCGAGCGCCAGCACCGATACGAGCAGCGGCGAGATCCCGCGCGCGATCGGATAGATCTGGCCGAACTCGCCGCTGCGGTATGCACGCGCCAGCGTGAAGCAGTACGCGACCTCGAGCGCGGCCGACGCCGCGATGTAGGGCCACGCGGCGGGCGCCGGCGCGGGCAGCAGCGCGACGCCCGCAATGCCGAACGCGAGATACGGCAGCGACATCGTGCCGAGCTGGACGAGCCGGTCTTCGCTCACGTGGAGGAAGGCATTCCAGATGGCGTGCAGCAGCGCGGAGCACAGCACGAGGCCGATGAACAGGTGATCCATGAACGGAAAAGGATGGACGGGAGCAGGAGCGGGCCGGTGCCGTCGATTATGTGGGTATCGGGCGCGCTCGCCCGGAATTGTCGATAATAGAACGTTGTTATTCACCGGATGCCGACGATGACCGAAGCCACCCTCACCCCGCCCGCCGTTCCACGCCTCACGAGCCTGTCGCACGGCGGCGGCTGCGGCTGCAAGATCGCGCCGGGCGTGCTGTCCGAGCTGCTGAAGCGGGCGACGCCGCCGGCGCTGTTCCCGGACCTGCTGGTCGGCACCGAGACCTCCGACGACGCGGCCGTCTACCGGCTGAACGACGAGCAGGCGATCGTCGCGACGACCGACTTCTTCATGCCGATCGTCGACGATCCGTTCGACTTCGGCCGCATCGCGGCAACCAACGCGCTGTCCGACGTCTACGCGATGGGCGGCAAACCGATTCTCGCGCTCGCGCTGGTCGGGATGCCGATCAACGTGCTGCCGCACGAGACGATCGCGGCCGTGCTGCGCGGCGGCGAATCGGTGTGCGCGGACGCCGGCATTCCGGTCGCGGGCGGCCACTCGATCGATTCGGTCGAGCCGATCTACGGGCTCGCGGCGATCGGCGTCGTGCATCCGTCGCGCGTGAAGCGCAATGCGGCCGCGCGCGCGGGCGACGTGCTCGTGCTCGGCAAGCCGCTCGGCGTCGGCGTGCTGTCGGCCGCGCTGAAGAAGAACCAGCTCGACGACGCGGGCTACGCACAGATGGTTGCGACGACCACCAAGCTGAACCGGCCGGGCGCCGAACTCGCCGCGCTGCCGGGCGTGCATGCGCTGACCGACGTCACGGGCTTCGGGCTGCTCGGCCACACGCTCGAGCTCGCGCGCGGCGCGAACCTCACCGCGCGCGTGCATTACGCGTCGCTGCCGTGGCTCGCGGGCGTCGAGGCGTTCGTCGCCGACGGCGTGTTCACCGGCGCATCGGGCCGCAACTGGGGTGCGTATGGCGCCGACGTGCGGCTCGCCGACGGGCTGCCGCCGGTCGCGCAGGCGCTGCTGACCGATCCGCAGACGTCCGGCGGCCTGCTGGTCGCGTGCGCGCCGGACGCAGTCGACGACGTGCTCGCGTGCTTCCGCGCCGACGGTTTCGACCGCGCGGCCGTGATCGGCGAGATGGTGGACGGGCCCGCGCGCGTCGACGTCGCCTGACGCGTCTTTTTTTATGCCGGATCGCTGTCGGTCGCTAGAATCGATGCCTTCTCTCGAAGGCATCGACGACCGATGAACGATTTCCTGTTCGGGCTGATGATCGCGCTGTCGGTCGGGCCCGTCGCGCTGATGATCGCGAACTACGGAATGCGCGCCGGCACCGCGAGCGGCGTGCGCGCGGCGGTGGGCGTGGCGTCGGCCGACGGCTGCTATGCGGTCGTCGCGTTCACGATCGGCGCGCTGCTCGCGAGCACGCTCGCGTCGCACCTGCCGCTGTTCCGCTTCGTCGGCGCACTCGTGTTGCTCGCAATGGGTGCACGCATGCTGTGGCAGGCGCTGAAGGACCGGCGTCGCACGCTGGATGGCGCCGCGCCGCCGCCGGGCACGCGCCCGTTCACGTCGATGTTCTTCGTCACGCTCGCGAATCCGCTGACCATCCTGCTGTTCTATGGCTATGCCACTGCCGCGGCCAATGCGCATCGGCACTGGCTGCTCGGCGCCGCGTGCGTGTTTGCCGGGAGCCTCACCGGGCAACTCGTGTTCGCGTTCGGCGGCAGCGTGATCGGGCGCATCGTGAAGTCGCCGCGCTGGCTCGCGGCGAGTCATGTATTGGCCGCGCTGGTCGTGCTTGGTTACGGCGTCGCGGGGATGCTCCGCGTTTAGCGGTTCGGGCGCGGTCGTCGGTCACGATCAGTGGCAACAGGTGTGGCGATGTCGCACCGATCAACCGAATAGCATTCCTGATTTTTTACGTCAGACGGCGTGCGAAACCACGTGCAAAAAGCGCGTTACCGCACACCGCCGGCCGTTTCGTAGTCGGGTTCCGCATCGCGCATGCGCGTTCTATACTCCCTCGCGCAGTCTCCGAGAGCCGTTCTCACCCAACATCATCGAAACAAGGAACGCCGATGCTGACTCGCTCCATCCTTTCCGCAGCTGCATTCTCGCTGGCCGCCTGTGCGACCGCGCCGTCGATCGCGCAGGACAACCAGGGCAACGACGCGGGCAACGCTGCATTCGCCGAGACCGGTGCACAGGGCCGCCCGGTCAAGGTCATGATCATCACGATGTTCGGTCCGGAGGGCCAGGCATGGCTCGACCGGCTCGGCCCGTGGCGCGACATCACCGTGCCCGGCCTGTCGCCCGACTATCCGGCCGTTCACTGCAACAAGCAGGACGTGTGCGTGGTGACGACCGGCATGGGTTACGCGAATGCCTCCGCGACGATCATGGCGCTCACGTTCTCGCAGCGCTTCGACCTGCGCCGCACGTACTTCCTCGTGTCGGGCATCGCGGGCGTCGACCCCGCGCAAGGCACGGTCGGTTCCGCCGCCTGGTCGAAATACCTGGTCGACTTCAGCCTGCAGTGGGAGCTCGATGCGCGCGAGATGCCGGCCGGCTGGAACACCGGCTTTCTGGGCATCAATACGAAGAGCCCGAACGACAAGCCGCCGCTCGACTACCGCACCGAAGTGTTCCAGCTCAACCCGCAGCTGACGGATGCCGCTTATGCGCTGTCGCGCAACGTCGTGCTCGCCGACAGCGCGCAGGCCCAGGCCGCGCGCGCGAAGTTCACGTATGCGCCGGCGAACCGGCCGCCGACGGTGATCCAGTGCGACACGTCATCGGGCAATACGTGGTTCTCGGGCACGCTGATCGGCGAGCGCGCGCGTCAGTGGACGAAGATCCTGACTGACGGCAAGGGCACCTACTGCATGACCGCGCAGGAAGACAACGCGACGTATGAAGCGCTCAAGCGCGCGGCGAGCGTGAAGCGGGTCGATCTGTCGCGCGTCGCGGTGTTGCGCACGGGGTCCGATTTCGACCGGCCGTATGCGGGGCAGACGAGTGCCGACAACCTGCTGAACTACGCGGACCAGGGCGGCTTCGCCCCGGCCACCGAAAACCTGTACCGCGCGGGCAATCCGCTCGTTCAGGACATCGTCACGCACTGGGGCGAATGGCGCGACGGTGTGCCGCGCCGGTGAGTGGATGTCGCGACGCGCGGACGTGACGTGATCATTCGCGCGTAGCCGGGCTCCGGGCGAGTCAATCTCGCCCGGAGCAGCGGGATTCGGGCGCGGCGACCGGGTAATCACGGCTCGGGCAGCGCGAGCTTGAGTTCGATGCGCGTATATTCCGGTCCCAATAACTGCAGGAGCGCTGTCTGACCGTGCTCGTCCGTCATGCCGACGTACTGGGCTGCACTGGTGCTGATCCGGTAGCAGACGTGCGTCAACGGCTTCTTGTCGTGATCCCGTAGATACAAGGTCTGATTTCGTGTCTGTGCGGTCCAGCGTTCGGTTGTCACAAAACGCGCCGATGCGGGCTCCCGGCCGTCGCCGCATGTAAAGCGGGTCGAGTCGGGTGGGGGACCGGGTGTCTTCGGTGTCAGCGCATAACTGGCGACGCCCGGCGTACTCGCTGAGTTGCAGAGGCTCTGACACCCTGCAGGCGGGCATTTCGGAACGAACTGGACCCACAGCTGCTTTGCCTCGTCGGGATCGAGCTTGCCGCTTCTACGGAACACGATACGCTCATCGACGTAGATATCGTCGGGCGACATGCCGAGTTGCACGAGAAAGGATTTCATCAGCGCGCCGCGTTGCCGTGCGAGTTCAGCCGGCTGGCTTTCCCAATCGTAGGCCGTTGCTTCGACCGAAGCCGATGCCCCCTCGCGCGTCCACTCTCTGGCGGTCAGGTAATGTCTGGCGATGGCGAGTCTGTCGCTGTTGGCGATCGCGGTCGAATTCAATGGCAGTTGCATGCTGTCTGTCAGCAGGATCTTGCACGCGTCGGCCTGTACCGGGAGCGACAGAAGGGCGCCCAGCATGACTCGGAAGGTGTATCGCATGGATTGCCCCGATTCAACGCGCCAGAATGAACCACGCGATGTTGTCCGCGTTGCCGATCGCCTTGCAGGGATAGCGTTTGGCGAACTGGGTGCAGGCCGAGCGACCGTATGCCCCTGGATGGTCTTCAGCGTCGAACGTGTCTGAAAAGTGAGCGCATTCGTGAACGATCGTCAGTTGCTGCGAAGAGAGATTGCCGGCCGATCGCTCGGGCAGCGCGCAAAACGGAAGATTGATCGCGATGGTATGAGTCGCGGTGTCCGGGCGGCAGACGTGTGCAACCTCGGCATCGAGATGTTGCATGTTCGGCAGACACCCTGTTGCTCGGTCGGCATCGGAACCGGTGCGGACGAAGTTTTTTGGGCCGAGGCGGGCCATCACATCGGCAAGGGCATCGAGCCCGAAAGCCAATCTGCGTCTTGTATCGTCATTCGCAGAGCCGAACCACTCGATGACCCGCGCTTCTGCATCCGGACTCCATCGCATGAGTTCTCTGCGGCGTTGCTGCGTGATCGCGACTGCTTCATCTCGCAGTTCGAGTATGCGTTTCCTGAAAGCGGAATCCGTCATGTTCGGACACATCGACGATCCGTCGAGCAACACGCCGGGCTGTGACGACGCTGTCATGGGCAATCTCCAGATGGACACTATTTGGAGTACGCATGCTAAGGACCTGGAGTAGACCGACGGCGCGCCGAATTGCAATCGGTGGGGCGAACGAATCTTGGGAAGTGTTAATGGGAAGCAGGTCACACGGCTGCTTCTTGCCGCGAGGAGGTGTCCGTTCGTGGCGTCAAACGGAGCGAGGATCGCAATCAAGACGACATGGACATGCCAGGTACGTCCGTCAGTCCCGCACGTGTTGCGTGCGACGTGAACCGACACATCAATTCACAGGTGTCAATTGATGTGTCGGGGATGGGTGCAATCGAGGCGCCGAATTTTCCTTGGGCAACGTCACCGAGTGTGTCGCCACGACGGTTGTTCTGGCAACGACACGGATTCGCCGCTGCGGCAGGCACGAGTCTCACGTGTTCGAGCGCGAGAAGGACCCGGTGCTGGCAAGTCGCCCCGGCCACCGAAAACCTGTACCGCGCGGGCAATCCGCTCGTTCAGGACATCGTCACGCACTGGGGCGAATGGCGCGACGGTGTGCCGCGCCGTTGAAGGCCAACGGCTTCAGCGAGACATCGACGCGAAGCTCAATGCGAGTGCGGCGCGGAACGGAACGGCGTCCACACCGGCGTGGTGTCGTCCCAATGATCGAGCGGCGAAGGAAGTTGATCGTTCATCACAGGCTCCTGCAACCAACTGACTAATCGAGTGTTCGACAGCGGGTTCACGACGCCGCGCAGCGGATCATCCGCCGCGCGGCGTTGCGCGTTTACCGGCCCCCGCCTGCGAGCTGGTTGCTTTCCGGCATCGAGCGATACGGGCCTTGCGCGAGTTCGAGCCCTTGCGGATACGAATTCGCCTTGCGCAGCCAGGCCAGCGTGCCGTCGCGGCGTGCCTGCTCGACTTCCGCGCTGACTTCGGCGCGGGTGCGCGGGCCGTTGTTGTGCTGCGTGTACCACGACGTGTTGCCGTAGTCGCCCGCGTGCGGGGTGTTCGTATCGGCGAAGGCCGGTGCGGACACGGCAAGTGCGAGGGCGACGGCGGAGAGAAGGTGGCGGCGGTTCATGACGTAACTCCTGTGTTGGTCGGAGTTGGCGCGCGAGCGCTTGCTCCGGTCCCGTCAAACGGGTCTGTTCGATGCGCAACGAGGTGCGCGACAGGGTTTACTCTAGGTATCTGTTCGGGCGCGATAAATGCGGCAGACGCGAATTGATTTGTCGTGATCGCGGAACAATCGCGATCCGCAACGTTGGAAGGGGGATGTCGAAATCGCCCGCAGCCGCCTGCAGCGGGCCTCGCGGCGGTATGTCGCCGCCCGCGCGATGGCGTGCGCGGACGATTGCCGTACGCGGCGCAAAGGTGTGATGCGGATTCGGGAAAGACGTCGTGCGCGGCGGGGAAGGTGGCACCGAGGGTGGCCACCCATGCGGCACGAAGGCGGCAGGAAGGCGGCACGGCGCGCGGGCCGGACAGCCCGCGCGCCGCGATTCAGACGATTACGCGACCCACTCGTTGATGACCGGCGTGTCGAGGGCCGGCGCGCGCTCGGCGTCCTCGAACGTGCGCTTGCTGCACGTCGCGTCGAGGCTGCCCTTGCCGCTCAGCAGCGGGCAGCGGTCGAACACTTCGGCGATCCAGTCGACGAACACGCGCACTTTCGGCGACAGATGCCGGCTGTGCGGATACACGACCGAGATCGGCATCGGCAGCGGCTTGACGCCCGGCAGCACTTCCTTGAGCCGGCCTTCGCGCAGGTGCGGCAGCACCATGAAGAGCGGCGGCTGGATCAGCCCGAAGCCTTCGACGCCGCAGGTCACATAGGCATCCGCGTCGTTCACCGACACGATGCTGTCCATCTTGACCTCGATTTCCTTGCCTTCGCTGAGGAAGGTCCAGTCGATCGTGCGGCCCGTGCGGCTCGAGAAATAGTTGACGGCCTTGTGGTCGTTCAGGTCCTCGATGGTCCGCGGCTCGCCGTGATGTTCGAGATACGACGGCGCGGCCACCGTCACGCCTTCGAACAGGCCGACGCGGCGCGCGACGAGCGACGAGTCCTGCAGCGCGCCGACGCGGATCACGCAGTCGACGCCTTCCTGCAGCAGGTCGACCGGTCGGTCCGACAGGCCGAGCTGCAGGTCGATGTCCGGATAGCGCGTGTGGAATTCGCACAGCGACGGAATCACGAGCAGCCGCCCGATCGAGCCCGGCATGTCGATACGCAACTTTCCGTGCGGCTTTCGGTTGTTGTTCTGGAAGCTTGCTTCGGTTTCCTCGACATCGGCGAGGATCCGCACGCAGCGTTCGTAGTACGCGGCGCCGTCCGGCGTGAGCGACAGCCGGCGCGTGGTCCGGTGCATCAGCCGCACGCCGAGGAATGCTTCGAGATTCTGGATGATCGTCGTGACGGACGCCCGCGGCAGGCTGAGCGTTTCTGCTGCCTTGGTGAAGCTGCTTGTATCGACGACGCGAGTAAACACCTGCATGGCCTGAAGCCGGTCCATCACAACCTCCGCAATCTGATGAGCCTCAGGAACGAAGAGGCTGCGCCGCTTTGCAGGCGGCGCAGCCTGGGATTGTTCGGGGGCGTTGAATTGTGTTGCCGGATTATAGGCATTTATCCCGATGTCTGCCGGACCCAGAATTCGTTCCATCTCGAAATGGATGCTGCATCGTCATGGACGCTTCTGAATTCAGCAAATTCCTGAAAGCCGCGTTGCCCGCCGAAGCCAGAGCCGGTGCGGCACTGACGGTCGCGGAGGTGGAAATCCCCGGCTACGCGCAGGACATCGTGCTGCGCCTGTATCGGCGCGCGGACAAGACCGGATTGCCGGTAGTGCTTTACTTCCACGGCGGCGGTTTCGTGCGCGGCACGCTCGACGACGCGGATTTCGCCGCGCGCTTTTTAGCAGAACGCTTACCAGCTCTCGTAGTGTCGGTCGATTATTCGCTCGCGCCGGCCTTTCCTTTTCCGGCCGCGCCGGAGGATGCGTATCGCGCCGCCGTCTGGGCCGCGACGCGCGCCCGCGCGTTCGGCGGCAATCCGAAGAAGATCGGCGTCGCGGGGCACGATGCGGGCGGCCAGCTCGCGAACTGTCTCGCGTTCATCGCGCGCGATCGCGGCGAAGTGTCGATCGCCGCGCAGGCGCTGTTCGGGCCGATGCTCGACCCGAGCATGACGCGCATCGGCGACGCCGAACGCCTTTCATCCGACATCACCGCGCGCGAATGCGCGGCCTGTTATCGCGCCTATCTGCCGCAGGCGGCGCAGCGCATGCACCCGTATGCGGCGCCGCTCGAATCGGTGCGCCTCGCGGGCCTGCCGCCGACGCTCGTCGTCACCGCGCAGAACGACGTGCTGCACGTCGAAGCGGAGAAATATGCGGGCTGCCTGATTTCATCAGGCGTGCTCACGCAGGTGATCCGCTACCCGGACGTCACGCACGCGGCGCTCGCGACGCACGAAGCCGCGCTGGAGGAAGCCGTGCGCTTCTTCCAGTGCCGCTTCCAGGCGCGCCAGCCGAACCGTTCCGAATAGTTCCGAATAACCAGACCAATCCACGCTTATTGGAGATCCACATGGCCATCCTACGCACCTCCCGTTCCCGAATCGCGACCGCGGCGATCGTGACGCTCGCCGTCGTCGGCCTCGGCACGTTCGGCGCGATGCGCGTGAACGCGAACGCGCCCGAAAAGGCGGCGGCGCCGCTGCCCGAAGTCGACGTCGCGACCGTCGTGCCGCAGACCGTCACCGACTGGCAAGGCTATTCGGGCCGCCTCGAAGCGGTCGAGAAAGTCGACGTGCGCCCGCAGGTGTCGGGCACGATCGTCGCGGTGAACTTCAAGGACGGCGCGCTCGTGAAGAAAGGCGACGTGCTGTTCGTGATCGATCCGCGCCCGTATCAGGCGGAAACCGACCGCGCGGCCGCGCAGCTCGCCGCCGCGCAGGCCCGCAACGGCTACGCGCAGAGCGACTGGCAGCGCGCGCAGCGGCTGATCGGCGACAACGCGATCGCGAAGCGCGACTACGACGAGAAGCAGAACGCCGCGCGCGAGGCGAACGCGAACCTGAAGGCGGCCGACGCCGCGCTGGAAACGGCCCGCATCAACCTTGGCTACACGCGCATCACTGCACCGGTCTCGGGCCGCGTGTCGCGCGCGGAGATCACGGTCGGCAACGTCGTGTCGGCGGGTGCAGCGGCCGCGCCGCTGACGACGCTGGTGTCGGTGTCGCCGATCTACGCGTCGTTCGACGCGGACGAGCAGACCTACCTGCAGTACATCAACGGCGCACGCGACGGCCGCAAGGTGCCGGTCGAGCTCGGCCTCGCGAACGAGACGGGCTATTCGCGCAGCGGCGTGATCGACTCGGTCGACAACCGGCTCGACACGTCGTCCGGCACGATCCGCGTACGCGCGCGCTTCGACAACGCGGACGGCACGCTCGTCCCGGGCCTCTACGCGCGCGTGAAGGTGGGCGGCAGCGCACCGCACCAGGCGCTGCTCGTCGACGATGCGGCAATCAACACCGACCAGGACAAGAAATTCGTGTTCGTCGTCGACCAGCAGGGCCGCGTGTCGTACCGCGAAGTGCAGCAGGGCATGCAGCACGGCAACCGGCGCGTGATCGTGAGCGGCCTGTCCGCCGGCGACCGCGTGATCGTGAACGGCACGCAGCGCGTGCGGCCGGGCGAGCAGGTGAAGCCGCACATGGTCCCGATGACGGGCGGCGATGCGCCGTCCGCGCCGCTCGCCGATAACGCGAAGCCGGCCGCACCGGCGAAGGCGGAATCGTAAGCGGTTCGCCGCTTCGTTTTCCGCGTTCAACCAGACAGAGCAACCCATGAACATTTCCAAATTCTTTATCGACCGGCCGATCTTTGCAGGAGTCCTATCGGTGATCGTCCTGCTCGGCGGGGTGATCGCGATGTTCCTGCTGCCGATTTCGGAATATCCGGAAGTCGTGCCGCCGTCCGTGATCGTGAAGGCGCAGTACCCGGGCGCGAACCCGAAAGTGATCGCCGAGACGGTCGCGTCGCCGCTCGAGGAGCAGATCAACGGCGTCGAGGACATGCTCTACATGCAGTCGCAGGCGAACAGCGACGGCAACATGACGATCACCGTCACGTTCAAGCTCGGCACCGATCCGGACAAGGCCACGCAGCTCGTGCAGAACCGCGTGAACCAGGCGCTGCCGCGCCTGCCGGAAGACGTGCAGCGGCTCGGCATCACCACGGTGAAGAGCTCGCCGACGCTGACGATGGTGGTCCACCTGATCTCGCCGGACAACCGCTACGACATGACCTACCTGCGCAACTACGCGCTGATCAACGTGAAGGATCGCCTGTCGCGGATCCAGGGCGTCGGTCAGGTGCAGCTGTGGGGCTCGGGCGACTACGCGATGCGCGTGTGGCTCGATCCGCAGAAGGTCGCGCAGCGCGGGCTGTCCGCCGCGGACGTCGTGCAGTCGATCCGCGAGCAGAACGTGCAGGTCGCGGCCGGCGTGATCGGCGCGTCGCCGTCGCTGCCCGGCACGCCGCTGCAGTTGTCGGTGAACGCGCGCGGCCGTCTGCAGACGGAAGACGAGTTCGGCGACATCGTCGTGAAGACGACGCCGGACGGCGGCGTCACGCACTTGCGCGACATCGCGCGGATCGAGCTGGATGCGTCCGAATACGGGTTGCGCTCGCTGCTCGACAACAAGCCGGCCGTCGCGATGGCGATCAACCAGTCGCCGGGCGCGAACTCGCTGCAGATCTCCGACGAAGTGCGCAAGACGATGGCCGAGCTGAAGCAGGACATGCCGGCCGGCATCGACTACAAGATCGTCTATGACCCGACGCAGTTCGTGCGTTCGTCGATCAAGGCCGTGGTGCACACGCTGCTCGAAGCGATCGCGCTGGTCGTGATCGTCGTGATCGTGTTCCTGCAGACCTGGCGCGCGTCGCTGATTCCGCTGATCGCGGTGCCGGTGTCGATCATCGGCACGTTCTCGCTGCTGCTCGGCTTCGGTTATTCGATCAACGCGTTGTCATTGTTCGGGATGGTGCTCGCGATCGGTATCGTGGTCGACGATGCGATCGTGGTCGTCGAGAACGTCGAGCGCAACATCGAAAGCGGGATGAACGCGCGGCAGGCGACCTACAAGGCGATGCAGGAAGTGAGCGGGCCGATCATCGCGATCGCGCTGACGCTCGTCGCCGTGTTCGTGCCGCTCGCGTTCATGTCGGGCCTGACCGGCCAGTTCTACAAGCAGTTCGCGATGACGATCGCGATCTCGACGGTGATCTCGGCGTTCAACTCGCTGACGCTGTCGCCGGCGCTGTCCGCGATCCTGCTGAAGGGCCATGGCGACAAGGAAGACTGGCTCACGCGCGTGATGAACCGCGTGCTCGGCGGCTTCTTCAAGCGCTTCAACAAGGTGTTCCATCGCGGCGCGGAGAACTACGGCCGCGGCGTGCGCGGCGTGCTGTCGCGCAAGACGCTGATGCTCGGCGTGTACCTCGTGCTGGTGGGCGCGACCGTGCTCGTGTCGAAGGTCGTGCCGGGCGGCTTCGTGCCCGCGCAGGACAAGGAATACCTGATCGCGTTCGCGCAGCTGCCGAACGGCGCGTCGCTCGACCGCACCGAGAAGGTGATCCGCGACATGGGCTCGATCGCGCTGAAGCAGCCGGGCGTCGAGAGCGCGGTCGCGTTCCCGGGGCTGTCGGTGAACGGCTTCACCAACAGCTCGAGCGCGGGCATCGTGTTCGTCACGCTGAAGCCGTTCTCGGAACGGCACGGCAAGGCGCTGTCGGCCGGCGCGATCGCCGGTGCGCTGAACCAGCAGTACGGTGCGATCAAGGACTCGTTCGTCGCGGTGTTCCCGCCGCCGCCGGTGCTCGGCCTCGGCACGCTCGGCGGGTTCAAGATGCAGATCGAGGATCGCGGCGCGGTCGGCTACGCGAAGCTGTCGGATGCGACCAACGACTTCATCAAGCGCGCGCAGCAGGCGCCGGAACTCGGCCCGTTGTTCACGAGCTACCAGATCAACGTGCCGCAGCTCAACGTCGATCTCGACCGCGTGAAAGCGAAGCAGCTCGGCGTGCCGGTCACCGACGTGTTCAACACGATGCAGGTGTATCTCGGTTCGCTGTACGTAAACGACTTCAACCGGTTCGGACGCGTGTACCAGGTGCGCGTGCAGGCCGACGCGCCGTTCCGTCAGCGCGCGGACGACATCCTGCAACTCAAGACGCGCAACGACCGTGGCGAGATGGTGCCGCTGTCGTCGCTCGTCACGGTGACGCCGACGTTCGGCCCGGAAATGGTCGTGCGCTACAACGGCTACACGGCGGCCGACATCAACGGCGGCCCGGCGCCGGGCTTCTCGTCGGGGCAGGCGCAGGCCGCGATCGAGCGCATCGCGCATGAAACGCTGCCGCGCGGCGTGCGGTTCGAATGGACCGACCTCACGTACCAGCAGATTCTTGCAGGCGATTCGGCGATGTATGTGTTCCCGATCAGCGTGCTGCTCGTGTTCCTCGTGCTCGCCGCGCTGTATGAAAGCCTGACGCTGCCGCTCGCGGTGATCCTGATCGTGCCGATGAGCATTCTGTCGGCGCTGACGGGCGTGTGGCTCACGCAGGGCGACAACAACATCTTCACGCAGATCGGCTTGATGGTGCTGGTGGGGCTGTCGGCGAAGAACGCGATCCTGATCGTCGAATTCGCGCGCGAACTGGAGCATGACGGCAGGACGCCGCTCGAGGCCGCGATCGAGGCGAGCCGCCTGCGGCTGCGCCCGATCCTGATGACGTCGATCGCGTTCATCATGGGCGTCGTGCCGCTTGTCACGTCGACCGGCGCGGGCTCGGAGATGCGCCATGCAATGGGTGTCGCGGTGTTCTTCGGGATGCTCGGCGTGACACTGTTCGGGCTGATGCTGACGCCGGTGTTCTACGTCGTGCTGCGCACGCTGGCGGGCGGCAAGATCCACGTCGCCGGCAAGGACTCGGCCGGCTACGGCGTGTCGCCTTCGGGCGTACCGGCATCGGGCGTGCCGGCTTCGGATGCTTGAGGAAAACAAGATGGACAACATGCACAACTCGAATGGCCTGATGCGCTTCGCGAAGGTGGCGGCCGCGAGCACCCTGCTCGCGACGCTGCTCGCCGCGTGCGCGGTGGGGCCCGACTACAAGCGCCCGGACGTGTCGACGCCCGCGGCATTCAAGGAAGCGCCGACGCTCGCGGCCGGCGAACAGGCCGGCACGTGGAAGACCGCCGAGCCGGCGGACGGCGAGCATCGCGGCGAATGGTGGAAGGCGTTCGGCGATCCGGTGCTCGATTCGCTCGAGTCGCAGGCGCTGGCCGCGAACCAGAACCTGAAGGCCGCTGCGGCGCGCGTCGAGGAAGCGCGCGCGGCGACCCGCACCGCGCGCTCGCAGTGGTTCCCGCAGGTCGGCGCCGGGTTCGGGCCGACCCGCGAGGGGCTGTCGTCGGCGTCGCAGTTCCAGCCGCAGGGCACGGGCCCGACCACCGCGACACTGTGGCGCGCGCAGGGCACGGTGTCGTACGAGGCCGACCTGTTCGGCCGCGTGAGCCGCAACGTCGAGGCGTCGCGCGCCGACCAGGCGCAGAGCGAAGCGCTGTTCCGTTCGGTGCAGCTCGCGCTGCAGGCGGATGTCGCGCAGAACTACTTCGAACTGCGCCAGCTCGACTCGGACCAGGACCTGTACCGCCGCACGGTCGAACTGCGCGACCAGGCGCTGAGGCTCGTGCAGCGCCGCTTCAACGAAGGCGACATCAGCGAGCTCGACGTGTCGCGCGCGAAGAACGAACTGGCGACCGCGCAGGCCGATGCGGTCGGCGTCGCGCGCCGGCGCGCGGCGTCCGAGCATGCGCTCGCGATCCTGCTCGGCAAGGCGCCCGCGGACTTCGCGTTCAAGGAAACGCCGATCGTGCCGGTCGCGGTGAAGGTCCCGCCGGGCCTGCCGTCGGCGCTGCTCGAACGCCGCCCGGACGTGTCGGCGGCCGAGCGCGCGATGGCGGCCGCGAACGCGCGGATCGGCCTCGCGAAGTCGGCGTACTTCCCGAAGCTCGATATCACGGGTGCGTTCGGCTATGAGGCATCGACCCTCGGCAACCTGTTCATGTGGTCGAGCCGCACGTTCCTGCTCGGGCCGTTCGCCGGCACTGCGCTGACGCTGCCGCTGTTCGACGGCGGGCGGCGTGCGGCCGGCGTGCAGCAGGCGCGCGCGCAGTACGACGAGCAGGTCGCGAACTACCGGCAGCAGGTGCTCGTCGCGTTCCGCGAGGTCGAGGACAATCTCGCCGATCTGCGTTTGCTCGACGACCAGATTCGCGCGCAGGATGCGGCCGTCAACGCGTCGCGCCGTGCGGCGACGCTGTCGCGTACGCAGTATCAGGAAGGCGAAGTGGCCTATCTCGACGTGATCGACAGCGAGCGGTCGGTGCTGCAGTCGCAATTGCAGGCGAACCAGTTGACCGGTGCGCAGGCGGTGTCGACTGTGAATCTGATTCGTGCGTTGGGCGGCGGGTGGGGCGCGGCGCCGGCACCGGCTGCGGTCGGCGCTGCCGCGACCGCGAAGCAGGAAGTCGCCGTGCGTTGACGCACCGTCTCGCGACGGGTCGCCGTGACAGGCGGCGAGTCGAGGAACCCCGATCCGTGACGATGCGGATCGGGGTTTTTTATTAGCCTCTTGTCGGCTGTCCGTCATGCGCGTTGGTCGGGCTGCACGTCCGTGCGTTCCGCAATCACCACCGCATAGCGCTCGACGGCATCGGCAATGCGCTTTGCCAGTGCGGGGTCGCGCACCGCACGAGCGAGCGTGACGCTGCCCGACAGCAGTGCGAGGAACGCGATGGCGCGATCGTCGTCGGGCGTGTCGCCGAGTCCTGATGACACTTCGATGATCTGGCCCGGTGCGCGACAAGCTCCGCGGTTCAAGGGGGAAGGCAGAATAGTGCGCGCCATGGGCGACTTGACAGCGTGTTTTCACTGGCTGATACGATCGAATCATGCAACGCTTTCAAGCCTTCAAGTACGAACTGATGCCAACCGGCGAACAGCAGCGCCAGATGCGCCGCTGTTCGCCGGATCGTGCCGGTTCGTCTTCAACACCTGCCCAAGCTCGGCTGGCTGGGCTATCGCAACAGCCGGGAAGTGCTGGGCACGGTGAAGAACATTGCCTTGAGCCAGTCGTGCGGCAAGTGGTATGCGTCGATTCAGACCGAGCGCGAAGTCGAGCAGCCGATCCCGCAGGGCGACGCCGTGGGTATCGACATGGGCATAGCACGTTTCGCCACGCTCTCGGACGGCACGTTCTACGTGCTGCCGCGCGACCGGACCTTCGTGCACGGGCGCGCGGAACCCGCCGCGTTCGTCGAGCTGAAGCTGCCTGCCGTGGCGCTCGCGGCGCCCGACAAGCAGCGGCAATTCGTCGAACGGGCGACCGCGATCGTGCTGCATCGCGCAGGCGGGCGGCTGACGCCGGCGCAGATCCGGGTGAACGTCGTGCATGCGGTCGACGGCGGATGGGGCATTGCCGGGCGACGTTACGACAACGCGTCGCTGGTCGACTCGATCAAAGCGGCGGCAGCGACGCAGTAACCGCAACTAACGGTCGAGCCGTCACGCGTTGACCGACGGTGCGGCGAGAATTCGCCGCACCGGTCAGCTTTGGCGGTCTTCAGCCCGCAGTGCCCGCACCAGCTCGCTGGCCGCCTTGCCGAGCCCCGTATGTTTCGGCCGGCGCAGGTACACGGGCAGCGGCAGCCCGTTGCGGATGTTCGCGAACACGAGCGGTGCGAGTTCGCCGTCGGCGACATACCGGCCGATCAGCGATTCGGGCAGGTTGGCCCAGCCGTGCCCGGCCTTCACGAGCGCGATCGCGGTCGCCATGTCGGTCACCTTCCACGTGCGATTGCCGATCACGGGGCGCACGTCGGTGAGCGGCCGCTCCGGATCGGCGATCACGATCTGCCGGAACCCCGACAGCCGCTCGATCGCCTCGGGATGCGCGGCTTCGGCGATCGACGGATGACCGGGTGCCGCGACGGCAATCAGCGTCTCGGTCCACAGCGCGTGGATCTGCTCCTGCGGATGAAGATCGAGCCCGCCGTACGCGACGCAGAGATCGACGGCGCCGCGATGCAGCGCGTCGACGATCGCGTCCTGCGGCGCGGTGACGATGCCGATCGCAAGCGCCGGATACTTCGCGGCGACGGCGGTCAGTGCGCGCGCAATTGGCGCGCCGTCGAGCTCCGCCGCGAGGCCGAGCCGCAGCGTGTCCTCGACGCCTTCCGACAGATGCTGTGCATGTGCGCGCAGCGCCTGCAGCCGTTCGGCGATCGACCGCGCATCGGGCAGCAGCGCGGCCATCGCGGCGGTCGGCGTCGGCTCGCGCGTGCCGCGGTCGAACAGCACGAGGTCCAGTTCGGCCTCGAGGTTCGCGATCGCCATGCTGACCGCCGACGGCGTACGGCCGAGCGCACGCGCGGCTGCCGAGAACGAGCCTTTGTCGATGACGGTCAGCAGCATGTCGATGTGGTCGCTGGTCAGCATCCGTGGCTTCCTGTCAGAAAAATTGAAAGGACCTGACTTTTGCGGGCGAACGGCCCGCTGTAGTCTCGCCACCTTGTTCGATACGAAGGTGGTGGGTCATGCAAGGGTGGAAGAGACGCATAGTCTACGTCGTGATGTTCGAGGTGCTCGGCATCCTCGTCGCGTCGTCGGTGCTCGGCATGCTGAGCGGCGCGAGCGCGACGGCGAGCGGCCTGCTCGGCGTGATGATCTCGACGACGGGCGTCATCGTCAATTTTCTGTACAACCTCGGGTTCGAGGCGTGGGAGCGGCGGCGGGCGGAAACGACGCGCACCGTCGGGCTGCGCGTCGTGCATGCGATCGGGTTCCAGGTCGCGCTCGTGACGTTCCTGATTCCGCTGATCGCGTGGTGGCTCGACGTGTCGCTGTTGCAGGCGTTCCTGTACGACGCAGTGCTGATCGTGTTCTTCCCGATCTTCACGTTCGCGTACAACTGGTCGTTCGACAGCGTGTTCGGGTTGCCGGATGCGGTGACGCGCAAGCCCGAACCGATCATGTAACGCGGAGGCAGGCGAAGCGAGGCGGGCAGTCCGTATCGCTTCGAAACGAGAAGGGGAATGGCGGGCGGAACGAACGCCGCCCGCGCGCGTTACGCGGCGACGAACTCGTGCACGTAACGGTTGAACACCGCGGGGCTCGCCGCGTTCATTCCGTGCGACGCACCGGCGACGGTCTGCCGTTGTGCATCGCCGATCCACTGCGACAGCGTATCGACGTTGTTGCGGAACATCTTCGGGCTGCGCTGGCCGTCGATCAGCAGCGTGCGGCACGCGATATCCGACGCGGCGTGCTGCGAATACGCGGGCAGCGGATCCTGCAGTTGCTTCGGCAGCGTGCTCGCGTTGTCGATCGCCATCGTGCGAAAGCGCGACGTGCTCTTCTTCCATGCGCCGGGCAGGCTCACCGAGTCGACGAACATCTCGAGCCCGGCTTCCACTTCGCCTTCCCCGATCAGGTTCACCGCCTTCGTGCGCAGCGCGATCGCGGCGGCCGGCAGCGCGGCTTCGCGCACGCCCGGCTGTTGCAGCGGGCCGCCCGGATCGGCGAGCGTCAGGGTGTCGACGAGTTGCGGATGCTGGCGGGCGACGTTGAACGCGACGCTGCCGCCACGCGAATGGCCGACGAGATGCACGGGGCCGAGATCGAGCGCGTCGATGAATTCGGCGAGCTCGTCGACGTGGTTCTGCCAGCTGAACTCGTCCTGGATGCCCGCTTCGACGGCCGGCCAGTAGTGGCTCAGGCTCGGCGCGATGCAGCGGTAGTGAGCCGACAGCGAGGCGAGTTGCGGATCCCAGTAACGGTAGTCGCACAACGATCCGTGCACGAACACCATCGGCGCGCCGCTGCCCCGCTCGACATACGGCAGGCTGATGCCTGACGAAAGCGTCGCAAATTGCAGGTCGGGGTTCGCGAGCACGGACGGCTCGATTCGCATGTTCATGACTGAAAGACTCAAAGGTGCGTCAACACGACGCAACTATGCATCACGGCGACCTGCAAGGAAAACGCATAATTTTCATCGCGACGATCAATTTTATTGATGGCTCGGCTGAAAACCCTTGTCGCAGCGTGGGGATGTGTCAAAGCTTTCAATCATCTGACGATTGATTGCGCGACTGAAAGCGCGCGCGAATGCCTGCGCACGCGCGCATCGGAGCCGGGGGAAAGCGGGGAAAAGCGGAAGAAAGGGCCGCCGAACGCGGCCCGCGCGTCACCGCACCGCCAGCGCGGGCGCGGTCTGAAGCTCGACGGGAAGGTCGTTGTCGGCGGCGAACTGCATTGCGAAGTCGAACGCGTCGGCGCATACGTCGCGCAATTCGTCCGACACGAACAGGCACTTGGCGCCGCCGTCGACGACCGGCATCGCGAGCCGCGACAGCGCGCACGGATAGCCGGGCCGCCGCTCGCCGACGAACAGCGTGATGACGCCCGCGAGCCGCTCGGGCCAGTCGCTCGGACGGAAGGTTTTCTGCGCGCGCGTGACGCCGCGGATCAGGTGGCCGCCGATACGGCCGCGTTCGGTGATGTCGATGCGATCCATGATGGGGTGCGTATCCTTGTTCGCGTCATTCGCCGCCGTCGGCCGCGGCGTCGCCGCGCGCGGGAATCCGCAGGTTGCGCAGCTTGTGATAAAGCGTCTTCTTCGGCATCCCGAGCGCAACGCTCGCGTCCGCCACGTTGCCGTTGTGACGCCGCAGCATGTCCTCGATCAGCATCCGTTCGAAATACGCCATCTGCTCGGCAAGCGTGCCGCCGGCCGCCGGTTCGCCGCCGGACGACAGCAGGCTGTCGCCGGTCAGGCCGAGCACGAAGCGGTCGGCCACGTTCTGCAGTTCGCGCACGTTGCCGGGCCACGCGTGCGTCATCAGTTCGGATACCTGCGCAGCGGTGACGACCGGCGCCGGCTGTCCGAAGCGCCGGGCGGCCGCGAGCACGAAATGCTCGAACAGCAGCGGCACGTCCTCGCGCCGTTCGCGCAGCGGCGGCAGCTCGATCTGCGCGACGTTGAGCCGATACAGCAAGTCCGCACGGAAGCGCCCGTCGGCCGCGAGCTCGGCGAGATCGGCCTTCGACGCGGCGACGACGCGGCAGTCGACCGGAATCAGCTCGTTCGCGCCGAGCCGCTCGACCACGCGCTCCTGCAGCACGCGCAGCATCTTGATCTGCAGCGGAATCGGCATCGTCTCGATCTCGTCGAGGAACAGCGTGCCGCCGTGCGCCCATTCGATCTTGCCGATGCGCTTCTTGATCGCGCCGGTGAACGCGCCGGCCTCATGGCCGAACAGCTCGCTCTC
Source organism: Burkholderia sp. BCC1977 (assembly GCF_905339595.1). NCBI lineage: Bacteria > Pseudomonadati > Pseudomonadota > Betaproteobacteria > Burkholderiales > Burkholderiaceae > Burkholderia > Burkholderia sp. BCC1977. Next base: position 49,295 of record NZ_CAJPGQ010000037.1, on the reverse strand, counting down.
GAACACCTGCTCGGGCAGGCCGCCGCAATTCAGCGCGACGAAATGCGCGTCGCGCCGGCCGCCGAAGTCGTGCAGGCTGCGCGCGATCAGTTCCTTGCCGGTGCCCGTCTCGCCGGTGATCAGCACCGACACCGACGTATCGGCGAGACGCAGGATCTTCTTGCGCACGTCGGCCATCGCGGGCGACTTGCCGAGCACGAACGCCTCGATCCCCTGCCAGTTGCCGAGCGCCGCGCGCAGCCCTTGCACCTCGAGCGTGAGCCGACGCTTCTCGACCGCGCGCGCGACGCGCCCGGCGATCACGTCCGACGAAAACGGCTTCTCGATGAAGTCGTACGCGCCGTCCTGCATCGCGCCGACGGCCGTCGAAATGTCGGCGTGGCCGCTGATCAGCACGACCGGGATCTGCGCATCGACGGCCATCACGCGTTCGAGCAGCTGCAGCCCGTCGATGCCCGGCATCCGCACGTCCGACACGATCACGACGGGGGCGCCGGGCGCGACATGCGCGAGCGCGTCGGCGGCCGACGCGAATGCGTCGACCGGGAACCCGGCGAGCGCGACGGCCTGCTCGACGCCGATCCGGACGTTTTCATCGTCCTCGACGACCAGCACGCGAATCTCATCTTCCATGCTCTGTCCTTTGTTGCGGCGTCACCGCCGCGAATTCGATGGTGAACTGCGCGCCGCCAGCGTCGCGGTTCGTCGCGGCGATCTTCGCGCCGAACGCCTCGACGATGCGCGACGTGATCGCGAGGCCGAGCCCGAGGCCCTGGCCGCGCGGCTTGGTGGTGACGAACGGCTCGAACAGGTGCGGCAGCACCTCGGGCGCGATGCCGGCGCCGCTGTCGGCGACGGTGAAGCGCACGCGGCCGCCTTCGTCCGCATCGTCCGCATCGTCGACTGTGGCGGCTTCGATGACGATGCGCCGCACGGGCGCGTCGTGCACCGCGTCGAGCGCGTTGCCGAGCAGGTTCACGATCACCTGCTGCAACTGGCTCGATTCGGCGGACACCGTCGTGCCGGGCGCGATGTTCACGTCGAGCTGCACGCCTTCGTCGCGGATCCGCGCATCGTAGATGAGCCGCGCGTGCGCGACGGCCTCGTTCAGCGACACGGCGACGCGCTCGACGTCGGGCTTGCGCGCGAAAGTCTTCAGCTCGCCGGTGAGCACGGCCATGCTGTCGACCAGCTTGCCGATCCGTTCGAGATTGGCGTAGGCCGGCGCCGGCTGGCCGCGCTCGAAGAACGTGCGCGCGTTGTCGCACAGCGTGCGGATCGCGACGAGCGGCTGGTTCAGCTCGTGCGTGAGGCCGGCGGCCATCTGCCCGAGCACCGCGAGCTTGCCCGCGTGCACGACTTCCTGCTGCGAATCGCGCAGCCGCTGCTCGGTGCGCTCGCGTTCGACAATCTCGCGCTGCATCCGCTCGTTCGCGGCCGTCAGCGCGGCGGTGCGCTGCGCGACGGTCAGCTCGAGCCGGTCGTTCGCGCGGCGCAGCGCGTCCTGCGCGTTCAGCCGTGCGACGATCGCCCGGCGGCGCTGGATCGCGTAGCCGACCAGCAGCGCGGCGATCAGGAACGCGCCGGTGACGAATACGAACGCGGTCTGCTGCTGGCGCCGCGCGCCGGCGATGTCGAGCAGCACCATCAGCGAATCGCCGGCCTGCGGCGCGGGGCGCGACATCACGAGATAGCGCGTGCTGCGGCCCGCGTGACGCGGGTCGGGGAACGTGCCGAACCATGCGGCGGCGCTGCGGTCGCCGATGTGGCGGTACGGCAGCACGTCGACCGTGCGGCCCGCGTATTGCCGTGACGCCTGGATGTCGCGCTGCTGCTGCGCGGTGATCGGGCGCAGCGCGGTGAATTTCCACGCCGGCTCGGTCGAGATCACGACCACGCCGTTGCCGTCGACCACCATCGCGGCGACGCCCGGCGCGCGCCATGCGGATTCGAGCGGGTCGACGCTGATCTTCACGGCCGCCGCGCCGATCGGCACGCCGTCGTCGCGCACCGCGCTCGCGAAGTAGACGCCCGGCACGCCGGTGTTGGTGCCGATCCCGAAGAAGCGGCCGCTGCCGTGTGCGAGGGCATCCTTGAAGTACGGCCGGTACGACACGTTGGTGCCGACGAAGCTGATCGTCTCGTTCCAGTTGCTGGCGGCGATCACTTCGCCCCGCAGGTCGATCACGTCGACGGCGCCGCTGCCCGCGTCGCGGTTCACGGCTTCGAGATACGTGTTCGCCGTGTGCGTGAGCGCGGGCCGGTCTTGCGGCGCGGCTTTCAGCAGCGCGCGCACGCCGTCCTGGCGGGCGACCAGGCCGGGCAGGATCTCGAAGCGGCCGAGTTCGCTCTTCAGGCTCGACGCATACAGGTCGAGCCGGTGCGCGCCGGTTTCCTCGAGCGCGTCGATCGCGCGTTCCCATGCGAAATCGACGGCCGCGCCCGCCACGCCGACATACAGCACGGCGGCCGATACCCAGCCCCACCACGGGATTCCCTTGAAGCTCTTCTGCACGTTCGCCCTCATCGATGCCCGCAACCGGTCGTCCGCCACCGGTCGTCCGCAACCGTCCTGCCACAACGACGCGCGCCGCACGCCGGCAGGGCCGGCGGCGGCGCGTGCGAAGCAGCCTGCGCGACGGTGCGCGCGGCCGCGCATTATCCGAAGTGCGCGACCAGGATCAGCGTCACCGTGACGACGATCGCGCCGCCGATGCGCGTCGCGATCTGCGCGAACGGCATCAGCTGCATCCGGTTCGCGGCGGTCAGGATCGCGACGTCGCCGGTGCCGCCTTGCCCGCTGTGGCAGGCGTTCACGATTGCGGTGTCGATAGGGTACATCTTCAGCAGGCGGCCGACCACGAAACCGGTGCCCATCAGCGTCGCGACGGTCGACACGATCGTGACGACGTTGACGATCGTGAAGGCGGCGGTCAGCTTGTCCCACGGCGTCATCGCGACGCCGATCGCGAACAGCAGCGGATACGTGACGGCGGTCGAGAAGAACTTGTAGACGACGAACGCGCCTTCCTGCAGCGGCGGCGACACCGCGCGCGCGAGCTTCACCAGCACCGCGAGGAACAGCATCGCGACCGGCGCGGGCAGGCCGAACAGCTTGTGCGCCATCAGGCCGACGAGGTACAGCGTGATCGCCGTGATGCCGGCGCCCGCGATGTGCGTGACGTCGACGTGGCCGCGGATTTCCTCGCTTTCCGGCGTCATGTCGCCGCTTTCGCCGACTTGCAGCCGGCCATTGCCGGTCAGGTGCGGCAGGCGCTTGCCGAGCATGTCGAGCGCGCCCGACAGGATGATCGCGGTCAGGCTGCCGAGCATCACCGGCGGCAGCACCATCGCGAACATCTCGCCCTGCGGCAGGTGCATCAGTTCCGAATAGCCGATCGACAGCGGAATCGCACCTTCGCCGACGCCGCCCGCCATGATCGGCACGACGATGTACAGCAGCGTGTGGCGCGCGCCGAGGCCGAGCGCGGTGCCGACCGCCGTGCCGACGATCGCGGCCGCGACCGAACCGGCGGCGAGCGGAATGAAGATCTTCACGAAGCCCTGGATCAGCACGCGCCGGTCCATGCTCAGGATGCTGCCGACGATGATCGACGCGATGAACAGGTACAGGAAGTTGGTCGACTTCGTGAACTCGACCGTCAGGTTCAGCACCGGCTTCGGCAGCACGTGGTAGTAGGTGAGCGCCGACGGCACGAAGGTCGCGAAGATCGCGGCCGCGCCGATGTTGCGCAGGAGCGGCAGGCGCTTGCCGAGTTCGGCGCAGGTGAAGCCGAAGAACGCGAGCACGGCGATCGCCATCGAAATCTCGCCGGGCACCTTGCCCGTCACCGCGAAACCGACGATCAGCCCGAACAGGATCACGTAGACCGGCAGCGGGATGATGCCGACGCGGATTTCCATCAGCTTCCACCAGCCTTCCGGCCAGAAACGTTCGCGCGTGGCGGGACCGGCTTCGGCAATGGCCTCCGGACGGGATTGGGTATGGATAGAGGTCTGCAAGACGTGTCTCCTGATGTTGGAATGCCTGCATGGCTTCGCGGCATCGTGTGCCGTCTATTACGCAACCCCCGTGCCAGGAATCCTGGCCTGGCGGAATATTTTCAATGCATTGATTTTCAAGGGATTTGTTTCGTCTGCGGAAAGGGTTGCCGCGGCAGGCTGGCCGAGATTTCGGAATCCGCCCGGCGGCCAGGCCGAGATTTCGGCCGGATGGCCGGCCGCGCACCCGCCCGCGCATCGGATCGCGCGCCATATCGCCGCACGCGATTTTCTTCGCACAATCGCTTCGTAGACCGCCTTCCTGCCGCTCTCTATCATCGGCTGATCCTTTTCCGATGCGACGACGACTGTCCGGAGAACGCCCGCGCGTTCGCCGCGGCGTCGCTCATCCGTCGATACCGTCTTTGGACAGGAGAGTGGTTCTCATGCTGCATGCCGTTTTTTCCGCCCGCTTTTCCGCCGGCCGCGCGGCCCGCCTGCTGGCCGCCGCGCTGCTCGGCGTCGTGATGCTGAACGGCGCCCGCGCCGACACCGCGCCGCTGAAGGTCGGCCTCTCGACGAGTCCGCAGATCGATGCGCTGAAGGTTGCCGCGAAGGAGGCGAAGGCGCAGGGCCTCGACGTGCGGATCGTCGAGTTCACCGACTGGAATACGCCGAACGCGGCGCTCGCGAACAAGGACATCGACGTCAACTACTTCCAGCACATCCCGTTTCTCGAGAACGCGAAGAAGCAGGGCGGCTACAACTTCGTATCGATCGCGCCGGGCACGATCATGAAGATCGGCCTCTACTCGAAGAAGGTGAAAAGCTTTGCCGAGCTGAAGGACGGCGCGCGCGTCGCGATCGCGAACGATCCGGTGAACGGCGGGCGCGGGCTGCTGCTGCTGCAGCGCGCGGGCCTCATCACGTTGAAGCCGGGCACCGACTACCGCGCGACGACGCACGACATCGTGTCCAACCCGAAGCACCTGAAGATCATCCCGCTCGAGGCGTCGCAGCTCGCGCGCTCGCTCGACGACGTCGACCTCGCGCAGGGCTACCCGAGCTTCATCAAGCTGGCCGGCACGACCGACCCGAACAGCGCGCTGCTGTTCGATGGCACCGAGAACAAGAACTTCGCGATCCAGTGGGTCGTGCGCCCCGAAAGCGTGAACGATCCGCGCATCCGCAAGTTCATCGCGATCTACCAGCACTCGCCGGCGGTGCGCCGTGCGCTCGACAACGCGTTCGGTTCGCTGTACGCGATCGCGTGGTGACGGAGGCGACATGACGACGGCGAACCGCAAGAAGATCCTCCTCAACGCGTTCAACATGAACTGCGTCGGGCATATCAACCACGGGCTGTGGACGCATCCGCGCGACCGCTCCGCGCACTACACCGATCTCGACTACTGGGCCGATCTCGCGAGGACGCTCGAACGCGGCAAGTTCGACGGGATCTTTCTCGCGGACATCGTCGGCGTGTACGACGTGTTCGGCGGCGGCCCGGACGCCGCGCTGCGCGAATCGGTGCAGGTGCCGGTGAACGATCCGCTGCTGCTGGTGCCCGCGATGGCGCAGGTCACGCAACATCTCGGCTTCGGCGTGACCGCGAACCTGACCTACGAACCGCCTTACCTGTTCGCGCGCCGGATGTCGACGCTCGACCACCTGACGAAGGGGCGCGTCGGCTGGAACATCGTGACCGGCTATCTCGACAGCGCCGCGCGCGGGATGGGCCTCGCGCAGCAGATCGGCCACGACGACCGCTACGAACGCGCGGACGACTACATGGACGTCGTCTACAAGCTGTGGGAACAGAGCTGGGACGACGACGCGGTGATCCGCGACGCACGGGCGCGCGTGTTCGCGCAGCCCGGCAAGGTGCGGCGCGTGAAGCACGACGGGCCGTTCTATTCGGTCGACGCGATCCATCTGAGCGAGCCGTCGCTGCAGCGTACGCCGGTGCTGTACCAGGCCGGTTCGTCCGCGCGGGGTGTCGAGTTCGCGGGACGGCATGCGGAGTGCGTGTTCGTGAACGGGCAGAGCAAGGCCGCCGCGCGCGCGGCGGCGCTCGATATCCGCGCGGCCGCCGCACGGCAGGGGCGCGACCCGGCATCGATCAGGATTTTCGCGGGCGTGAGCGTCGTGACCGCCGAGACCGAACGGCTCGCACGCGAGAAGTTCGACGAATACCGCCGCTACGCGAGCCCGGAAGCCGGCCTCGCGCATTTCGCGAGCTCGACCGGCATCGACTTCGCGCAGTACGGCCTCGACGAGCCGATCTCGTACGTGAAGACCGACTCGATCCAGTCGGCCGTCGACGCGATCTCGCGCAAGAGCACGACCGGTACGTGGACCGTGCGCCGGATGCTCGAACAGATGTCGCTCGGCGGCCGCTATGCGCCGATCGTCGGTTCGCCGTCGCAGGTCGCGGACGAACTACAGGCGTGGATCGACGAGACGGGCATCGACGGTTTCAACCTGACGCGCACCGTGATGCCCGAGTCGTTCGAGGATTTCGTCGACTGGGTCGTGCCCGAGCTGCAGAACCGCGGCATCTACAAGGAAGACTACGATCCCGCGCCGACGCTGCGCGGGAAGCTGTTCGGCGCCGGTGCGCGGCTGCCGGCCTGGCACACGGGCGCGCGGCACCGGCCGGCCGCCGCGCCGGCGCCGGAACCCGCGCATCCCGCGCATGCCTGAACGCGACGGAGCGAAGCGATGACGCAATTGTTCGATACGCTGGGTTTCATCGAGACGTCCGCCGTGCGGGCTGGCGCCGGTGTTGGCGCAGAGGCGCGCGAGGTGCATGAGGCGCATGAGGCGCATGAGGCGCATGACGAAGCGGCCGTGCGCGCCGCCGGCGCCGCCGTATCGCTCGCGCACGTCGGCAAGGTGTTCGCGACGCCGCGCGGCCAGGCCGCCGCGCTGCGCGACGTGACGCTCGACGTGCGGCGCGGCGAGGTGTTCGGGATCATCGGCCGCAGTGGTGCCGGCAAGTCGACGCTGCTGCGGCTCGTCAACGGCCTCGAACGCCCGAGTTCGGGCAGCGTGCGCGTGCAGGGCGTCGACGTCGGCGCGCTCGACGAGGACGGGCTCGTCGCACTGCGGCGTCGCACCGGCATGGTGTTCCAGCATTTCAACCTGCTGTCGGCGAAGACGGTGTTCGAGAACGTCGCGCTGCCGCTGAAGATCGCCGGCGTGCCGAAGGCCGAGCGCACGCGCAAGGCCGAGGCGTTGCTCGACCTCGTCGGGCTTGCCGCGAAACGCGACGCGTATCCGGCGAGCCTGTCGGGCGGCCAGAAGCAGCGTGTCGGCATCGCGCGGGCGCTGGTGCACGATCCGGAGGTGCTGCTGTGCGACGAGGCGACGTCGGCGCTCGATCCCGAGACGACGCAATCGATCCTCGCGCTGCTCGCCGATATCAACCGCCGCCTCGGGCTGACGATCGTGCTGATCACGCACGAGATGGAAGTGATCCGCGCGGTGTGCGACACGGTCGCGGTGATCGAACAGGGCGAGGTCGTCGAAACGGGCCCGGTGTGGCGTGTGTTCGGCGATCCGCGCCACGGGGCGACGCGCGCGCTGCTCAGCACGCTCGTGCACGACCTGCCGGCCGAACTGGCCGCACGCGTGCAGCCGTTGCCCGAGCAGGCCGCGCTGCCCGACGGCGCGCAGGTCGTGCTGGACGTCCGTTATACGGGCGAAAGCGCCGGCGAGCCGGACGTCGGCGCGCTCGCGGCGGCGCTCGGCGGCTCGGTGCGCTTTCTGCACGGCGGGATCGAGCGGATCCAGGGGCATGCGCAGGGGCGTCTCGTGATCGCGGCATCGCCGCGCGCGGACGACGCCGGCCACGCGCCGGCACGCGGCGGCGCGGTCGCCGCGTTGCTCGAACGCGCGCGCCGCCATGCGAACCACGCGGAGGTGCTCGGCTATGTTTGAACTCTGGTGGCCCGAACTGCTCGACGCGATCCGCGACACGCTGTCGATGGTCGCCGCGTCGGCCGCGATCGCCGCGCTGATCGGCATTCCGCTCGCGGTGATCCTCGTGACGACCGCGCCCGGCGGCATCTACGCGCGGCGCGGCGTGAACGCGGTGCTCGGCGCGCTCGTCAACGTGTTCCGCTCGACGCCGTTCATCATCCTGCTCGTCGCGTTGCTGCCGTTCACGCGCGTGCTGATCGGCACGACCATCGGCGTGTGGGCGGCCGTCGTGCCGCTGTCGATCGCCGCGATTCCGTTCTTTGCGCGGATTGCCGAAGTGAGCCTGCGCGAAGTCGATCGCGGGCTGATCGAGGCCGCGCTCGCGATGGGGGCGAAACGCCGCCACATCGTGTGGCACGTGCTGCTGCCGGAGGCGTTGCCCGGCATGCTCGGCGGCTTCACGATCACCGTCGTCGCGCTGATCGGCTCGACCGCGATGGCGGGCGCCGTCGGCGCGGGCGGGCTCGGCGATCTCGCGATCCGCTATGGCTATCAGCGTTTCGACACCACCGTCATGGTGACCGTGATCGTGATCCTGATCGCACTCGTTTCGGCCGTGCAAATCACGGGCGACCGCCTGGTCCGACGCGTGACCCGGCGTACCTGAGCGGCGCCACGAGCGCCGGCTCCTTTCATTCAAGACCCTGAGAGAACGATACCCATGACCTTGCCCACCGGCGCGCCGCGCGAATGGAACGGACAATTCGAGGAAGCGCTGTTTCTGGAGGTCGCGCGACGCCATCGTCCCGGCTTTCCGGACAAACTGGCGACACCGCCGCGCGAGCCGCACTGCGAAGACGAGTTCGCCGCCGTCGCCGACTACTACACGAAGATGGCGTCGCACGACCTGTTCATCGTGCAGGTTGTCGCGAAGGCGATCGACACGCTGTTCCGCGACGATCCGCATTTCCAGCTGATCCTGTCGCGCCAGCTCGGCGACGACGGCGCGCACGCCGTGATCGGTCGCGAACGCGTGACCGAACTGACGGGCCGCGATCCGCTGCCGGAAGTCGAGCGGCTCGTCGCCGCGCACTGGGAACGCATCGGCGATATCGCTGTGCGCGACGTCGCGGGCTTCCTCGCGTTCGAATGGCATTACGAGCTGCACATCCTCGCGAAGCTGTGGATCCAGCGCAAGACCGGCCGCATCGCCGATGGCGCGATGCGCGAGCACGGCGAGAACCGGATCCGCCCGGATGAGGAGTGGCATCGCGTGCAGATCGTCCAGTGGTGGTTCGACACGTTGAAGGCGCTGCCGGCCGCGGAGCGCGACGCGCTGATCGACCGCGTGATCGCGGCCGACGAGGAAACGCAGGCGCGGCTCGACGGCTATCTGCATGACGAATACGCGCACACCGCGCACGTGTTCGGTGCGGATATCGCCGAATATCGCGCGATCTACGACGACTGGCGGCGCGAGATCCTGTCGCGGCTGACCGGCCGCCGGCTCGGCGCGCTGGCGCCGTTGTCCGATGAAGTCGTTGCGCACGAAACCCTTCCACAGGAAGCCGTCGCATGAACGATCCCCGCGGCCCGGCGACGTTGGCGCCGGAAACCGATGCACGCGCGATCGACGCCGATGCGCTCGCACGTGCGATCGACGCGCTGCGTGCGACGGCTGCCGCGCGCGATCGCGCGGGCGGTCATGCGGCCGACGAGAAGCAGCGGCTCGCCGACGCGGGCCTGCTGACGCTCGCGGTGCCGCGCGAATTCGGCGGGCAGGAAGCCGCGTGGCCGGCGATCTACGACACGATCCGGCGGATCGCGCGCGTCGACAGCGCGCTCGCGCATCTGGTCGGATTCCAGATCCTGCAGGTGGTGAGCGTCGACGTGTGGGGCAACGCGGCACAGCGCGAACGCTATCTGCGCGGCACCGTCGAGCATCGCTGGTGGTGGGGCAATGCGGTCAACCCGCTCGATACGCGGCTGGTGGCGACCGCGACGCCGGACGGCGGCTACCGGCTCGACGGGGTGAAGGGCTTCTGCTCGGGCACGCGCGGCTCGCAGCGGATGACCGTGTCCGCGCACGATCCGGAAACGGGCCGTGCCGTGTTCGGCGTGGTGCCGACCGATCGTGACGGGATCACGGTCGATGAGGATTGGGATCCGATCGGGCAGCGCCAGACCGACAGCGGCAGCGTGCGCTTCGACGGCGTGACGCTCGCGCCGGACGACGTGCTGCACCGGTCCGAGACGCCGCCGACGCCGCGCGCGACGCTGCGCACGCTGGTGTCGCAGTTGGTGCTGACGAACCTGTTCGTCGGGCTCGCGGAAGGCGCGCTGGCCGAGGCGCGCGACTACGTGCTGAAGCACGGCCGGCCGTGGATTGCCTCCGGCGTCGCGCAGGCGAGCGACGATCCCTATACGCTGCAGCGCTTCGGCGACATGCGCGTGCAGGCGGTGGCGGCGGCATCGCTGGCCGACCGCGCGGCCGTCGCGTTGCAGCGCGCATGGACACGGCGCGACGCGCTGACGGCCGACGAACGGGCCGACGTGGCGCTCGTCGTGTCGGACGCGAAGATCGTCGCGCAGCGCGCGGCGCTCGAGAACGGCGAGGCGCTGTTCGATGCGTGCGGCGCCCGCGCGACGGCCGCGTCGCTCGGCCTCGACCGCTTCTGGCGCAACGCGCGCACGCATACGCTGCACGATCCGCTCGACTATCGGCTGCGCGATGTCGGCCGGTACGCGCTGACGGGGGAGTTGCCGCAGGCGTCGCTTTATACGTGACGACATGACGACCGGGCCGCCGTGCGGCGGCCCGGTCGCCCGAGCGACGATGCTGGACGCCCGGAATGATATGTTATATCGTATCGATACAATATATCATCACATCACCAACGTCCCGCATCCGGAATCGCCTGATGAACACCGCACCCCCGCCGTCCACGCGGCTTCCCGTGACCGTCCTGTCCGGCTTCCTCGGCGCGGGCAAGACGACGCTGCTCAACCACATCCTCAACAATCGCGAAGGCCGGCGTGTCGCGGTGATCGTCAACGACATGTCCGAGGTCAACATCGACGCCGCGCTCGTCCGCGATGGCGGCGCGGGGCTGTCGCGCACCGACGAGAAGCTGGTCGAGATGAGCAACGGCTGCATCTGCTGCACGCTGCGCGAGGACCTGCTGATCGAGGTCGACCGGCTCGCGCGCGAAGGGCGCTTCGACCAGCTCGTGATCGAATCGACCGGCATCTCGGAGCCGCTGCCGGTGGCCGAGACCTTCACGTTCGAGGCCGAGGACGGCCGCAGCCTCGGCGAAGTCGCGCGGCTCGACACGATGGTGACGGTGGTCGATGCGTTCAATTTCCTGCGCGACTACGCGTCGCGCGACAGCCTGCAGGCGCGCGGCGAATCGATGGGCGACGAGGATGTGCGCACGGTCGTCGATCTGCTGATCGACCAGATCGAGTTCTGCGACGTGATCGTGATCAACAAGATCGACCTGATCGACGCGCCCGCGCGCGAGCGGCTGATCGCGCTGCTGCGCGGCCTGAATCCGCGTGCGCGGATCGAGATCGCCGAGTTCGGCAAGGTGCCGCTCGAGCGCGTGCTCGACACCGGTCTGTTCGATTTCGACGCCGCGTCGCGCGCACCGGGCTGGCTGCAGGAGATGCGCGGCACGCATACGCCGGAGACCGACGAATACGGGATCCGCAGCTTCGTCTACCGCGCGCGGCGGCCGTTCCATCCGCGGCGCTTCTTCGCGCTCGTCGACAGCGAGTGGCCGGGCGTGGTTCGCTCGAAGGGCTTCTTCTGGCTGGCGACCCACCCGACCATCGCCGGCTCGTGGTCGCAGGCCGGCGCGGTCGCGCGGCACGGGCCGGCCGGTCACTGGTGGGCGGCCGTGCCGCCCGAGCGCTGGCCGCAGGACCCGGAGGCCGTCGCGCAAATTCGTTCGCGGTGGGACGAGCACGTCGGCGATGCGCGGCAGGAGCTGGTCCTGATCGGCATGGACATGGACGAGGCCGCGCTGCGTGCGCGTTTCGATGCGTGTTTGCTGACCGACGCCGAGATGGCCGCCGGCCCCGACCACTGGAGCACGTGGGACAACCCGTTTCACGACTGGACCTGACCCGCACGCGCTTCCTGCATCGAACCGGATGGAGAAGGCGCCCCACCGGATTCCGAGCATGAATGCACCGCTACCCGATATCTCCGTGACCGACGCCGCAGCGCGCCACCGCCCGCTCGAATGGGTCGGGATGCAGGGCATCGATCTGCCCGTCGTGGTGGACGAGCCCGGCTGCCGGCGCGACGTGCATGCGCGCGCCGACGCGCAGGTCGACCTGCCCGCGCCGGATGTGAAAGGCATTCACATGTCGCGGCTCTACCGGCTGCTCGACGGGCTCGGCGACGGCGAAGCGCTGTCGGCGGCCGGCTTGCGGCGCTTGCTGCACGCGATGGTCGACAGCCATCGCGACTGCGACACGCGCAGCGCGCGGCTGCGGCTGCGCTTCGACCTGCTGGCGCGCCGCCGGGCGCTGGTGACGGAAGGGCTGGCCGGCTGGAAGTCCTATCCGGTGCGTGTCGATGCGACGCTGACGGGCGACGTGTTCGCGCTGCACGCGCAGGTCACGATCGTCTATGCGTCGACGTGCCCGTGCTCGGCCGCGCTGTCGCGGCACTGGGTCGAACAGGCGTTTCTGGCCACGTTCGGTCGTGAGGCACGCGTGGCGCCGGCCGCGGTGGCCGCCTGGCTGCAGCGCCATGCGACGGCGGCGACGCCGCACAGCCAGCGCAGCGAAGCCGTGGTCGGCGTCGCGTTGCCCGCCGGCGATGCGCCGCTTGGGTTGCTCGATCTGATCGATCGCGTCGAGCACGCACTCGGCACGCCGGTGCAGACCGCCGTCAAGCGCACGGACGAGCAGGCGTTCGCGGTGCTGAACGGCGAGAACCTGATGTTCGTCGAGGATGCCGCGCGGCGCGTGCAGGCCGTGCTGGACGGTGCCTATGCGAATCCGCGCGTGCACGTGCGCCATCTGGAAAGCCTGCATCCGCACGATGCGGTCGCGTGGGCCGCATGATGCGCCGGTCTCTCCGATCCGCCGCGGGGAGTCGCGCATGCTGATCCGCAAACTCTTCCGGTTCGAGAACGCCCACATCGTGCGCGGCTGCAGCACACGGCGCTGTTCGCATTCGATCCACGGCCATTCCTACCGGGTCGAACTGCTGCTCGAAGCGCATGCGCTCGACAACGGGCAGATGGTGTACGACTTCGGGTTGCTCAAGGGCGACGTGCGCGACCTGGTCGACGCGTTCGATCATGCGGTGACGCTGTGGTCCGGCGACGATCCCGGTTACGTCGACGATATGCGTCGGCATTCGGAGCGCTGGGTGCTGCTGCCTGTGTCGCCGAGCGCCGAGCAGTTCTCGCGCGTGCTGTTTCGTCTCGTCGATGCGGTGCTGGCCGGCACCGCGATGTCGAACGGCGAGGCCGGCGTGCGCCTGCATTCGGTCATCGTGCACGAGACCGAGACCGGCTATGCGCAATGCTTTCGCGACGACGCGTTCAATCCGCGCATGGGCCGTATCGACCTCGACGCGATCGTGTTTTCGCCGGCCGTTGCCGCGCAGTGGCGCGATCCCGGATTGTTCGATCGGCTCGTACGCGACGGCGTCGATTCAACCAAGGAATCCTGATGATCAGAAAGAACCCGCGCGGCGACCTCCCGCACATCCACCCGAGCGCGTTCGTCGATCCGACCGCCATTCTGTGCGGACGCGTGATCGTCGAGGAGAACGTGTTCATCGGCCCGTATGCGGTGATCCGCGCGGACGAAACCGATGCCGACGGCCGGATCGAACCGATCGTGATCGGCGCGCATTCGAACATCCAGGACGGCGTGGTGATCCATTCGAAGTCGGGCGCGAGCGTGACGATCGGCCGGCACACGTCGATCGCGCATCGCGCGATCGTGCACGGGCCGTGCAAGGTCGGCAACGGCGTGTTCGTCGGCTTCAACAGCGTGCTGTTCAACTGCACGATCGACGACGGTTGTGTCGTGCGCTACAACGCGGTGGTCGACGGCTGTCACCTGCCGGCGGGCTTCCACGTGCGCTCGACCGAACGCATCGGGCCGGAAACCGATCTCACCGCGTTGCCGCAGGTGACGGCCGATGCGAGCGATTTCTCCGAGGACGTCGTGCGCACGAACAATGCGCTGGTGCTCGGCTACAAGAATATCCAGAACGCGTTCTGAACGATGACGGACCGCATGCGACCGCGAGCCGATCACGGTGACGATGACGAACCCGGCGCGGTGGCACGGCGTCACGCAGGCCTGCTCGTACACGGCGGCACGGTGATGACACCCAACGGTGCCGAACGCATCGACGTGGCATGCGCGGGCGGCCGTGTGGTGGCGCTCGGCACGTTGCACGGCAGCTGGAGCGCCGACGTGCTGCTGGATGCCGGCGGACTGCACGTGCTGCCGGGTGTCGTCGACAGCCAGGTGCATTTCCGCGAACCGGGCCTGACGCACAAGGAGACTTTCGAGGCCGGTACGCGCGGCGCGGTGCTCGGCGGTGTCACGACGATCTTCGAGATGCCCAATACGCAACCGCTGACGCTGGACGAACAGGACCTGCGCGCGAAGCTGGCGCTCGCGCGCGGCCGCGCGTGGTGCGATTACGCGTTCTATATCGGCGGCTCGGCCGTGAATGCGGAACGGTTGCCGTCGCTCGAGAACCTGCCCGGCTGCGCGGGCGTCAAGGTGTTCATGGGCAGTTCGTTCGGCGACCTGCTGGCCGACGACGACACCGTGCTGCGCCGCATCCTGCGACACGGCCGCCGCCGCATGGCCGTGCACGCCGAGGACGAAGCGCGGCTGCGCGCACGCAAGGCGATTGCGGAGGCGAGCGGCGACGTGCGCGACCATCCGCGCTGGCGCGACGCGCAGAGCGCGCTGCTCGCGACTCGGCGCATCGTCGGGCTGGCCGCCGAGACCGGCCGCCGGCTGCATGTGCTGCACGTGTCCACTGCGCAGGAAATGGCATTTCTCGCGCGCCACCGGCGGCGCGTGACGGTCGAGGTCACGCCGCATCACCTGAGCCTGCATGCGCCCGATTGCTACGAGCGATTGCGCACGTTCGCGCAGATGAATCCGCCGGTGCGCGAACGGCATCACCAGCACGCGCTGTGGCAGGCGATCCGTGACGGCCTGGTCGACGTGATCGGCAGCGATCACGCGCCGCATACGCGCGAAGAAAAGGCGCGGCCCTATCCGCAGTCGCCGAGCGGGATGACCGGCGTGCAGACGCTGCTGCCGCTGATGCTCGACCACGTGCATGCCGGCCGCCTGAGCCTCGCGCGGCTCGTCGACCTGACGAGCGCCGGGCCGGCGCGGATCTTCGGCATCGCGGGCAAGGGGCGGATCGCGCTCGGCTACGACGCCGATTTCAGCATCGTCGACCTGCGCGCGCGCAGGATCATCCGCGACGACTGGATCGCGAGCGTCAGCGGCTGGACGCCCTACGACGGTTGCGCGGTCACCGGCTGGCCCGTGCACACGGTCGTGCGCGGGCGGGTCGCCGTGCGCGACGGTGCAATCGACGGACAGCCTGCGGGGCGAGCCGTCACGTTCGTGGATGCGGCACCGCCGGACGCGGCAGCGGCGGGGTAAGCGTCGTACCGACGACGCCGAAGCGCCATCGGCGCGGTTGCGCCGATGGCTTGCGTACCCGCGTCAGCCAAAGGTCCGCCGACGCTACGCGGCAGGACGCCGATTACCAGCGATAGCCGACGCCCGCGCCCGCACCGAACGACCCATGGCCCGACACCGCCGTCGTGATCGAGCCCTTGACGAGCCACTTCGTCGTTGCGACGGACAGGCCGACCGCCATGGCGCTTTGACCGCCGTACGTGCCGCCGCCGAGCGCGACGACCTTCTCGCCGGGCAGCACGGCTTGCGGCAGGTTCGCCATTGCGATCGCGCTCGCCGTGCCCGCATCCGCGTCCTTGCGGTACTTCGACATTTCCGCGCGAACCGAGTTGATCGCGCCGTTCAACTGGCGGACGTTGACGCCGTCCGTCGGCGCCGTGCCGTCGGCCACGTTGGTCAATTGACGCTCGGCGCCCGGCGCGCCGATCGAGACCGTGTTGTCGCGATCCGCGACCGAGTTCGCGCCGAGCGCCACCGAGTTGCTGGCGCTCGCGCGGCTGTTCGTGCCGATCGCGGTGGAGTCCGTGCCGGACACGTTCGAGCCGGTGCCGATCGCCGTTCCGTTTGCCGCGGTGACTTTCGAATTCGTGCCGATCGCCGTCCCGTTCGCGGCGGTGACGGTCGAATTGACGCCGACTGCCGTACCGTTGTCGCCCGAGACATTGGCGCCGTTGCCGACCGCGGTCCCGTTGGGGACGCTGACCGACGTGTTCGTGCCGATCGCGGTATCCGTCCCGTCCGTCACCGTGCCGCTCGGGACGCTCGACGAGATCTTGCCGACGGTCGTCGTCAGCGATGCGAGGTCCGTCGTCAATGTGGAGACCTGGCTTGCGATCGAGAACAGCTGCGAGCCGTTGACGGCGTCCGTGCTGGTCGCGCTGATCGCCCCGGCCGCGACGTTCACGATCTGCCGCTCGGCGCCGGCGCTGCCTACGCTGACCACGCCGACCGGCGTGCCCGCGAAGCCGCTGTAGCTGACGCCGTTGAGCGTCACGCCGCTCACGGTCGTGAACGCACGCGTGGTCGCGTTCGAACCCAATGCGACGGAGTTCGCGTCGGCGGCGTTCGCGCCTTCGCCGATGGCGACCGCGTTCACGGCGGAGGCCGTCGCACGGGCGATGGCGACGCTGCCGGTTGCGGATGCCGAGCTGTCGATGCCGAGCGCGACCGCATCGCCGGCGCCGGCGTTGGCCTGGAAGCCGAGTGCCGTACCGCCGGCTGCCACGCTGCCCTTGCCGACGGCCGTCGAGAAGGTCGCGGTGGCGCTCGCGCCTTGCCCGACCGCCGTCGACTGGTCGACCGCCGATGCGCCCTGACCGAAGGCCGACGCGGTCGTTCCGTTCGCGATTGCGCCGTCGCCGACTGCCGTCGCCAGGGTACCGGTTGCGCGGGTCAGCGCGCCGAGCGCCGTCGCGTGATCTCCGGTGGCGGCGGAATCGCCGCCGACCGCGGTCGCCTGCGTGCCGGTCGCGCCGGCCAGGCGGCCGATCGCGACGGTTTCGCTATACGCGCCGGTCGACGAACCGGAGTTCGCCACCGCCGCGGTACCGATCGCGACGTTGTCGCAACCCGTTGCGCTCGCGGGATACGTGCTGCTCCCCGAGATCGCGATGTTGCCGACACAGCTCCCCGACGTTTCGGTCGACGTGCCGTTCTGCACATAATCGGCCCGCGCGGGCGCGGAGGCCGCGAATGCGACCATGGCTGCGCTGACCGCGACCGCGAGTGCGGCTTTCGACTTCCTCGGTGCGCGTTGTGCCGAAATGCCCAACCCTCGTTGATTCTCGTTCATCTTGTTTTCCCAGGCTCAATAAAAAAGTCGTGTTGCGGCTTGCGTGGCTCCGCGCGCAATTTCCCGATCGCATCGATGCTTTCGTGTCTCTTTCATGACGGACGTCGATCTCCCGATTGACGAAATGAAAGGTGTACTAATGAAACTGAGCATTCGCCGGTCTTGAGTCGACGGGAAGCGAGCGCGGATCGCAGCTACGGGTTGCTGTCACGACCCCATGCGAACTCCGGGGATCCGAAGCTCGAGTCGTGACGACGCATTTTGATTGGCCTCGGCCGCGCACATGTTTGCCGCGGCGTCTGAACGCTATGATTCGGAGGAAATGGGTTGGGTGATGTGCGGGAGGACATGGCGGGCGATCGCGAGCACCGTTGCAGGGGTGTCGCCCGATAACGGGACGCGCGACCGGGGAGCGTGACCGTCGAGTTGCACCCGGCTTCGTGCGGAAAGGAGAGGCGGCAGCGCCGCCCCTGACCTTTTTGCGTGCCTAGATCGGCAGGCGCACCGTCTGCTTGATGCGCTTCAGCGGAATCTCGGTTTCGACGTTGCGTACGCCTTCGATCTGCGTGAGCGTTTCCATCTGAAAGCGCTGATAGTCGTCGAGATCCTTCGCGATGACGCGCAGCAGATAGTCGTAGCTGCCGGCCATCAGATGGCATTCGAGCACTTCGGGCGCCTGCTCCATCTCGCGCGCGAAGCGTTCGACGGTGGTCTTGTCCTGACGCTCCAGCGTGACGCGCACGAAGGCCGTGAACCGCAGTTCGACGGCCGCCGGGTTCAGCAGGGCGACGTAGGCGTCGATGACGCCCTGTTCCTCCAGCAAATGAACGCGGCGCAGGCAGGGTGTGGGCGAGAGGCCGGCCTGCTGCGCGAGTTCGGCATTCGTCTGGTTCGAGTTCCGTTGCAGCGCGCGCAAAATGCGTCGATCGATCGCGTCCAGTTTGATTGGCATGTTTGACTACCGATGAGGTCGATGTTGGAGAATAACGCCAAATCTGCCCTCGAAACTAGCCGACTTCGCAGCCATTCTCCACGCCAGGTTGCCGATAATCGGATGACTGCCTGGCCCCGGGGGCGCGTGCGATTCCCGCCCGTCCTTCCCGGCGCCGCCTTCCGGAGAGTCCCGATGCCGCACGTCGCCTGGTTGCCGTTCATGGCCACCTCCCTTCTGATCATTCTGACCCCGGGCCAGGACATGGTGCTCGTGATGTCGCGCACGCTATCCGGCGGCACACGGGCGGGCCTCGTGACCGCGGCGGGCGTCAGCGTCGGGCTGCTCGTGCATACGATGCTCGCGACGCTCGGGCTGGGTGCGCTTCTGCAGGCATCCGAATGGTTGTTCACTGCATTGAAGCTGATCGGCGCGCTGTACCTGCTGTACCTCGGCATCACGCTGCTGCGTTCGTCGGGCGAGCTGACGCTCGCGAGCAACCGCGACGTGCCGGCATCGCGGCTGCGCACGTTCGCGCAAGGCGCGCTGTCCAACGTGTCGAATCCGAAGGTCGCGCTGTTCTATCTCGCGTTTCTGCCGCAGTTCGTCCCCGCGGGCGCCGCGCATCCGATGCTGTCGCTGTTCGTGCTCGGCACGACGTTTGCCGGCCTGACGTTTCTCGTCAAGGGGCCGGTCGCGCTGTTCGCCGGCCTGCTGTCGACGTCGATCCGGCGCAATCCGCGCATCCTGACCCGCATGCATCGGGTGAGTGGCGCGGTCCTGCTCGCGCTGGGCGTGAAGCTGGCGCTCGAGCGCCGGTGACGATGCTCACTGCGCTGGCAGCGCGTCCGCCAACGCGCGCATCGCGTCCACCGTCTCCGGATTCGCGGGGAAAAACGCCTCGATCGCGAGCTCCGACAGCGTGACGTCGACCGGCGTGCCGAACACCGTCGTCGTGCTGAAGAACGTCAGCTCGCCCGCTGCCGTGCGCAGCCGCAGCGGCACGGCGATATCGGCGTAGTCGGCGCGGGCATGCGTGTCGTCGGGCTGCCCGGCCGGCGCCGGATACGCGGCGAGTTCGTCACGCAATGCATGCAGCGTACGGTCGCCGCTCGCGTCGATCTGCCGTTGCAGCCGGTGCAGGATATGCGCGCGCCATTCGTGCCAGTTGACGATCTGCGCCGCGAGGCCGTCGGGATGCAGGCTCAGGCGCAACACGTTGACGGGCGCTTGCAAGAGCGCCGGATCGGCCTGCGTGACCAGCGCGCCGAGCATCCGGTTCGCGGCGAGCAGCGTCCAGTGGCGATCCACCGCCAGTGCCGGGTAGGGCTCGTGGCCGCGCAGCACGGCTTCGACCGCGTGGCGCGCCGCGTCGAGTTGCGGATCGGAGAACGGCCGCTCGCGAAACAACGGCGCATAGCCGGCCGCGACGAGCAGCGCATTGCGCTCGCGCAGCGGCACGTCGAGGCGCTCCGCGAGATGCAGCACCATGTCGCGGCTCGGCTGCGCGCGTCCCGATTCGACGAAGCTCAGGTGCCGGGCGGACACCTCCGCCTCGAGCGCGAGCGCCATCTGGCTCAGGCGCCGGCGTTGACGCCAGGTACGCAGCAGCGGGCCGATGCCGGACGCGCGGCCGGCGGACGGTGGGAGCGAATGGCGGGCGGCGGTCGAGTTCATGGTCACGATGATAGGCAATCCCGCGTGCGCCGGGCATTACCTGCGAGGTAAGCATTCCGGATCGGCGCGCGTTGCCGATTCCGCCGGTTGCCACCCGAGGCCCCCCGCGGCCCTTTTCACCCCCCCGCATTCCATTCCCTGACGCGCTCCGACGCTGCGTTACCATAGCCTCCGTGCCAACTGAGAGGCGGCGCCGGACCCACGACCACAACGCCCGGGCCGGTCGCCGCGTATGTTTACGACAAGGCATTCCAGGGGAATCCAACAATGAAAAGACTCGCCGTCCGCGTCGCCTGCGTGGCGATGCTCGCGCTCGCCGCGACCAGCGGCCACGCGCAAACCGAAGCCGCGCAGGTCGAAATGAGGGCTGCCGCCGCGGCCGCCAACAAGGCCGTCGTGAACGGGCCCGCCGATATCGACGTCAAGCACGAAGCCGTGCTGAAGCTGAAGGAAGGCGAATCGTTCGTGCCGGCCGCCGAAGCCGGCCGCTACCTGCGCTCGATGGGCAACTCGATCGACGAATCGAAACTGGTCGGCCTCGTGCTGCCCGAGGATCCGGGCGCCGACTGGATCTCGGTCGTGTCGTTCGAGCCGAGCGGCTACATCCGCGACGACGACGCGAAGGACTGGAAACCCGACGAATTGCTGAAGAGCCTGCAGGCCGGTACCGAGGAAAGCAACCCGGCGCGCAAGGAGCGCGGCCTGCCCGAAACCGAGGTGGTCGGCTGGGCGCAGGCGCCCGCGTACGACGCCGCCACGCACCGGCTCGTGTGGTCCGCGATCATCCGCGACAAGGGCGCGGCGGCCAACGCCGCGAACGACGGCGTGAACTACCGGACGCTCGTGCTCGGCCGCGACGGCTACCTGTCGCTGACGATGGCATCGACGCTCGCCGATCTGCCGAAGTACAAGGCCTCGGCCGACGACCTGCTCGCGAACATCCGCTTCAACGACGGCAAGCGCTACGCCGATTTCAACCAGTCGACCGACCACGTCGCCGAATACGGTCTCGCGGCGCTGATCGTCGGCGTCGGCGCGAAGAAGCTCGGGCTGCTCGCGCTGATCGGCGCGTTCGCCGTGAAGTTCTTCAAGATCGGCGCGATCGCGCTGCTGGCGGGCGGGGCGGCGCTGAAGCGCTTCTTCGGACGCAAGCCGAAGCCGGCGGCCGTGCCGGTCGTCGCCGAGGCAACCGACGCAGCCGACGCAGCCGACGCAGCCGCCGTGCCCGGCGCGGAGCGCAAGGAATGACGAAGCTGCTGCTGTTGATCTTCGGCGGCCTGAAGCTCGGCAAGGTGCTCATGTCGGCGGGCACCATGCTGGCGTCGATCGCGGTCTACGCGCTGTTCTACGGGTGGCGCTTCGCGGCCGGTTTCGTCGTGCTGCTGCTGGTCCACGAAGCCGGCCACTACGTGGCCGCGCAGCGGCGCGGGCTCGACGTCGGGCTGCCGACGTTCATCCCGTTCGTCGGCGCGTGGATCCAGCTGAAGGAGATGCCGCACGACGCCGAGACCGAGGCATACGTCGGGCTGGCCGGGCCGTTCGTCGGCACGCTCGGCGCGCTGGCCTGCTACGCGGCCGCGCGGCACTACGACAGCAACCTGTTGCTCGCGCTGTCCTATACGGGCTTCTTCCTGAACCTGTTCAACATGATCCCGCTGTCGCCGTTCGACGGCGGGCGCATCACGGCGGTGCTGTCGCCGCGGATCTGGTTCGCGGGCGTGCCCGTGCTGATCGCGCTGTTCGCGTACCGGCCGAGCCCGCTCCTGATCGTGATGGCGATCCTTGCGCTGCCGCAGCTGAAGCGCGCATGGCGCTACGATCCCGACGCGCCGGAAAACCGCGCGTACTACGCGACGTCGGTCGAGACGAAGACCACCTACGCGCTCTGCTACGTCGGCCTGCTCGCGTTTCTCGCGCTGATGACGTCCGGCGTGCACGACATGCTGCGCGTCGCGCATTCGGCCGCCTGATCGATGTGAAAAACGGCGGCCGCTCATGCGCGGCCGCCGTCGTTTTTTCCTTCCCGCCGCAGCTCAGGCGTCGCGATGACGCAGCTCGACGCGCTTGATGTCCTTCACGATCACCAGATAGCTGAGGACCGTGACGAGCGCGTTCAGCCCGACGAACACGAGCGCGCCGTTGAACGAGCCGCTCGCGCCGACCAGGTAGCCGATCGCGATCGGCGCGACGATGCCGGCCGTGTTGCCGAACATGTTGAACAGGCTGCCCGACAGGCCGATCGCCTCCTTCGGCGCGGTGTCCGCGACGACGGCCCAGCCGAGCGAGCCGATCCCCTTGCCGAAGAACGACACGGCCATCAGCACGATCACCAGCGCTTCGCTGTCGACGTAATTGCAGCCGATGATGACCATCGACAGCAGCATCCCGCCGACGATCGGGATCTTGCGCGCGCGCGTCAGCGACACGCCGCGACGGATCAGCATGTCCGACAGCATCCCGCCGAGCACGCCGCCGAGGAACCCGCAGATCGCCGGCAGCGACGTCATGAAGCCGGCCTTCAGCAGCGACATTCCGCGCGCCTGCACGAGGTAGATCGGGAACCAGGTGAGGAAGAAATACGTGAGCACGTTCACGCAGTACTGGCCGAGATAGACGCCGAGCAGCATCCGGTTCGACAGCAGCTGGCGCACGTAGTACCAGCCCGCGACGCGGCTGCTTTCAGCCCCGGCGCCGTTGCCGCGCGTCCCGGTCGGCCGGCCCGTCGTGCGTACGAGGCCGCCGCCTTGCTCGATATGCTCGAGTTCCGCGCGGTTCACCGCCGGATGGTCGACCGGATCCTTCATCACGCGCAGCCACAGGAACGCGAGCGCGATGCCGGCGAGCCCGAGCCACAGGTACACGTGGTGCCAGCCGTACGCATGCGTGAGCCACGCCATCAGCGGCGAGAACACCACCGCCGCGAAATACTGCGCGGCGTTGAAGATCGCCGACGCCGTGCCGCGCTCGGCGGTCGGGAACCAGCTCGCGACGACCTTCGCGTTCGCGGGAAACGCGGGCGCCTCGGCGATGCCGACCGCGAAGCGCATCGCGAACAGCGCGGCCACCGCGAACGCGGCGCTGCCGCCGAGGCCGATCGTGCTTTGCAGCAGCGTGAACGCCGACCACAGGAAGATGCTCGCCGCATACACGCGGCGCGCGCCGAAGCGGTCGAGCAGCCAGCCGCTCGGCAACTGCGCGAGCACGTATGCCCAGCTGAACGCCGAGAAGATGTAGCCCATCGTCACCGGATCGATGCCGAACGCCTTGCGGATCGGCGTGCCGGTGATCGACAGCGTCGCTCGGTCCGCATAGTTGAGCGTCGTGACGACGAACAGCATCGCCAGGATCCAGTAGCGCACGGCGGTGCGGCGCGCGCAGCCGGCGAGTTCGATCGGAAGATCGCGAGGGGTGGTCTGATTGGGCACTTTAATGTACGTCGTCGTATAACATGGGCGAAAGTTTATGAGTAATGGTGGCGTGCAGAAACCTCGGGTTTTCCCTCTGGATGCCGACGCGAAAGGGTAAGAATGTCGTGCTTTGGCCGAATGGATAAGGGTTTGCGGCCTGCGGTCACGCAACGGGACGGCGACGGGAATATTGCCATGTTGTCGGCAGACATCGTATCTGTTGAGCTACAATGAGCGAACCATTCCCGAACCACGGAGCACACCTCATGCAACTGACTGGAGAGATGCTGATCGGCGCCGAAGCGGTGGCCGGCTCGGCCGGTACCTTGCACGCGTTCGACCCGACGAAGGGCGCACCGATCGACGCGCCGGCCTTCGGCGTCGCGACGCAGGCCGACGTCGAGCGCGCGTGCGAACTCGCGCGCGACGCCTTCGACGCGTACCGCGCGCAGCCGCTCGCGGCCCGTGCGGCGTTTCTCGAAGCGATCGCCGACGAAATCGTCGCGCTCGGCGACGCGCTGATCGAACGCGCACACGCCGAAACGGGCTTACCCGTCGCGCGGCTGCAGGGCGAGCGTGGCCGCACGGTCGGCCAGCTCCGGCTGTTCGCACGCGTCGTGCGCGACGGGCGCTTCCTCGCCGCGTCGATCGATCCCGCGCAGCCCGCGCGCACGCCGTTGCCGCGCTCGGACCTGCGGCTGCAGAAGGTCGGGCTCGGGCCCGTCGTCGTGTTCGGCGCGAGCAACTTCCCGCTCGCGTTCTCGGTGGCCGGCGGCGATACCGCGTCGGCACTCGCGGCCGGCTGCCCGGTGATCGTGAAGGCCCATGAGGCGCACCTCGGCACGTCCGAGCTGGTCGGCCGCGCGATCCGCGCGGCGGTGGCGAAATGCGGGATGCCGGCCGGCGTGTTCTCGCTGCTGATCGGCCCCGGCCGCGTGATCGGTGCGGCGCTCGTCAGCCATCCGGCGATCCAGGCCGTCGGCTTCACCGGGTCGCGGCAGGGCGGCATGGCGCTCGTGCAGCGCGCGAACGCGCGTCCGCAGCCGATTCCCGTCTATGCGGAAATGAGCAGCATCAACCCGGTCGTGCTGTTCCCGGCGGCACTGGCCGCGCGCGGCGACGCGATCGCGACCGGCTTCGTCGATTCGCTGACGCTCGGCACCGGCCAGTTCTGCACGAACCCGGGCCTCGTGCTGGCGGTCGGCGGTCCCGATCTCGACCGCTTCGAGTCCGTCGCCGCGCAGGCGCTCGCGAGGAAGCCGGCCGGCGTGATGCTGACGCGCGGCATCGCCGACGCGTATCGCCACGGCCGCGGCCAGCTGGCCGAACTGCCGGGCGTGCGTGAAATCGGTGCGGGCGAGGCTGCGCAGACCGAATGCCAGGCCGGCGGCGCGCTGTACGAAGTCGCCGCGCAGGCGTTCCTGGCCGAGCCGGCGTTCAGCCACGAAGTGTTCGGGCCGGCATCGCTGATCGTGCGCTGCCGCGATCTCGACGAAGTCGCGCGTGTGCTCGACGCGCTCGAGGGCCAGCTGACGGCCACGCTGCAGATGGACGCCGACGACAAGCCGCTCGCGCGCCGCCTGCTGCCGATCCTCGAACGCAAGGCCGGGCGCCTGCTCGTCAACGGCTACCCGACCGGCGTCGAGGTGTGCGATGCGATGGTGCACGGCGGGCCGTTCCCGGCTACGTCGAACCCGGCCGTCACGTCGGTCGGCGCGACGGCGATCGAGCGTTTCCTGCGGCCCGTGTGCTACCAGGACTTCCCGGACGACCTGCTGCCCGAAGGGCTGCAGGCGCGCAATCCGCTCGACATTCCGCGGCTGCGGGACGGAACGGCGGAGTGAGGGTGCGGCGGCTCGGGGTGCAAGCCCGGGCCGCTTGCCGAAGGAATGAAGGCGGAGGCGGCCGGCTGGCTGTCTCCGCTTTTTTCATGGTGGCTTCCGCGTCGCCGGAATTTCTCCTACAGTAGCGAGGCCTCGGGCCGCCCGGCCCGCAGGCGAGCCTGAGAGACTCGCAAAAGACCAAGAGGGAACCATCCGATGAACATCAGCAAGCGCGGCGACCACCTGTTCGCCGCCGGATTGTGGAAGGCGATCGGCGACGTCGCGCATTCCGTGCGCAGCCGGATCGGCCAGTACAGCGAAGGGCGCGTGCTCGCGAACGCGCTGCTGGAATTCCAGCGCGACCTGGGCGGCAGCGAATTCGACGTGACCATCAACCAGGGGCGGACCGTGACCGGCTCCGACGCGCATTCGCTCGTGTTCGGCCTCGCCGTGCGCCGTTTCAGGCAGGACATGGAAGCGCTCGTGTTCGCGCTCGAGCATCGCCGCGGCATCGACGAACGCGACCAGGACCAGCGCACCGAAGCGCTGATGCAGGCCAACAGCGCGCTCCTGACCGCGAAGCAGTCGGCAACCATCACGGTCGGCCGGTTCTTCGATGCGGTCGTCGACCGCGACGTGCTGGGACAGATTCTCGGCGGCGAATCGAACGCACGCGTGCGTACGGGCGCGCAGGGGCAGATCGAGGCGACCCGGATCAAGCTCGGCAACGTGCGTCACCGGATCATCGGCGTCATCGCGCAGATGTAGATGCGACTGCGCGCATCGCGGCGGGATGCGTGGCATGGCTGGCGCTGCACATGCCGCTGCAAACGACCGCGGCCGGCAAGCGCCGGCCGCGATGCAACACACTCGACACAAGCCGGCCGCGGTGCCGCTGAAGGCGCCGCGCCGGCGATACCCGCTTACTGCGGGCCCATCTTCTTGATCAGCACGTCCAGTTCGGCCATTTCGGCGTCGGTGAGATCGACGAGCGGCGCGCGCACCGGGCCCGCGTCGTGGCCGACGAGCTTCGCGCCCGCCTTCACGATGCTGACCGCGTAGCCCGCGCGGCGGTTGCGGATCTTCAGGTACGGCAGGAAGAACTCGTCGATCAGGCGGCCGACCGTTGCGTGGTCGTCCTTGGCGATCGCTTCGTAGAATGCCATCGCCGTCTTCGGGATGAAGTTGAACACGGCCGACGAGTACACCGGCACGCCGAGCGCCTTGTACGCGGCTGCGTAGACTTCGGCCGTCGGCAGGCCGCCGAGGTATGCGAAGCGGTCCCCGAGGCGGCGGCGGATCGTGACCATGCTCTCGATTTCACCGACGCCGTCCTTGAAGCCGATCAGGTTCGGGCAACGATCGGCGAGGCGCTCGAGCATGTCGGCGTTCAGCTTCGAATTCGCGCGGTTGTACACCACGACGCCGATCTTCAGTGCGCGGCACACCTGCTCGACGTGCTCGGCGATGCCTTCCTGGCTGGCTTCGGTCAGATAGTGCGGCATCAGCAGCACGCCGCTCGCGCCGAGGCGCTCGGCTTCCTGGGCATATTCGATCGCGACGCGCGTCGCGCCGCCGGCGCCGGCCAGGATCGGCACCTTGCCCTTGCAGGTTTCCGTCGCGACGCGGATCACGTCCGAATATTCGCGTTGCGTGAGCGAGAAGAATTCACCGGTGCCGCCGGCCGCGAACAGCGCCGTCGCGCCATACGGCGCCAGCCACTCCAGACGCTCGGCATAGGTGGTCGGGCGGAAGCTGCCGTCCGCGTCGAAATCCGTCAGCGGAAACGACAGCAGGCCGTGGGAGATGATCTGTTTGAGTTCTTGCGGTGAAGTCATGATTGGGTCGTCCGTCTAGCGCGAGTGCTGGGTTCGTCGGGTACGGCATCCGGGCCATATTGGCGATGTCGTTGTATGTCATCGTACAACGCGAGCATGAGCGGCGCAAGCGGTTTGCTGGCCGGTGAAGGTTAGGGTCTTTCCGGATAAGGGTTTACGCAGCATCGCAGGTTTGCGGTGAATGTCGTATGATGACTAACGATTTGACCGGTAGCCTCCCAGGAATTCCGATGACTGCTTCCCCGCTCTACATCCGCGTGCATCCGGACGACAACGTCGCGATCGTCGTCAACGACGGCGGCCTGCCCGAGGGCGCGACGTTCGCCGACGGCCTGACGCTGCGCGAAGGCGTGCCGCAAGGGCACAAGGTCGCGCTGGTCGACCTCGCGGCCGGCGACCCGATCGTCCGCTACAACGTCGTGATCGGCTACGCGCTCACGGAACTGCGCCGCGGCAGCTGGGTCAACGAGCGCACGATGCGCATGCCCGAGCCGCCGGGGCTCGACGACCTGCCGCTCGCCACGCGCGCCGCGCCGCCGCTGGCGCCGCTCGAAGGCTATACGTTCGAGGGTTTCCGCAATCCCGACGGCTCGGTCGGCACGCGCAACATCCTCGCGATCACGACGACCGTGCAGTGCGTGTCGGGCGTCGTCGAGCATGCGGTGAAGCGGATCAAGGACGAACTGCTGCCGCGCTACCCGAACGTCGACGACGTGGTCGGGCTCGAGCACACGTACGGCTGCGGCGTCGCGATCGACGCGCCCGATGCCGACATCCCGATCCGCACGCTGCGCAACATCAGCCTGAACCCGAACTTCGGCGGCGAGGTGATGACGGTGAGCCTCGGCTGCGAGAAGCTGCAGCCCGAGCGCCTGCTGCCGCCCGGCACGATTCCGGTGGCGGCCGACGGCGCGACGGACAACGGCGGCGTCGTGTGCCTGCAGGACGCCGCGCACGTCGGCTTCAACTCGATGATCGACTCGATCATGAAGATGGCCGAATCGCATCTCGAGCGGCTCAACCGCCGTCGTCGCGAAACCTGTCCGGCGTCGGATCTCGTCGTCGGCGTGCAGTGCGGCGGCAGCGACGCGTTCTCGGGGCTCACCGCGAACCCGGCGGTCGGCTTCGCGGCCGACCTGCTCGTGCGTGCGGGCGCGACGATCATGTTCTCGGAAGTGACCGAAGTGCGCGACGGCGTCGCGCAGCTCACGTCGCGCGCGGCGAACGAGGACGTCGCCCGCGAGATCATCCGCGAGATGGACTGGTACGACCGCTACCTGCAGCGCGGCCGCGTCGATCGCAGCGCGAACACGACGCCCGGCAACAAGAAGGGCGGCCTGTCGAACATCGTCGAGAAGGCGATGGGTTCGATCGTGAAGTCGGGCAGCGCGCCGATCGCCGGCGTCGTGCGTCCCGGCGACCGGGCGCGGCAGAAGGGGCTGCTGTACGCGGCGACGCCCGCGAGCGACTTCATCTGCGGCACGCTGCAGCTCGCGGCGGGGATGAACCTGCACATTTTCACGACGGGGCGCGGCACGCCTTACGGCCTCGCGC
Organism: Burkholderia sp. BCC1977; assembly: GCF_905339595.1. NCBI lineage: Bacteria > Pseudomonadati > Pseudomonadota > Betaproteobacteria > Burkholderiales > Burkholderiaceae > Burkholderia > Burkholderia sp. BCC1977. The sequence continues at coordinate 20,625 of NZ_CAJPGQ010000037.1, read as the reverse complement.
AGGTGCCGGTGATCAAGGTCGCGACGCGCAGCGATCTCGCGCGCCGCTGGCACGACCTGATGGATCTCGACGCGGGGCAGATCGCGACCGGCGCGGCCTCGATCGAGGACGTGGGCTGGGCGCTGTTCCGGCTGATGCTCGACGTCGCGAGCGGCAAGCGCCGCACGTGGGCCGAGCAATGGAAGCTCGCGAATGCGCTGACGCTGTTCAACCCGGCGCCGGTGACCTGAAGCGCGGTTGCGACGGCGGACGCAGCGGGCGCCTTCCGGCGCCCGTTTTTCATCGCGGCGGCGCGATTTCCTTACCTCGAACGTAATCGACCGCCCGTGCGAGGCCGGCGACGATAGCGGCACGCGAACCCGAAACGTTCGCGGCGCTGTCCTCCCATCATCCACCGGAGCCTCGCATGAACACCGCCCAAACCGCCCAGTCCGCTCACGCCGACCTGATCGACCGCTATTTCGATGCCTGGAACGAGTCCGACGTCGCTCGCCGGCGCGCGCTGATCGATGCGACCTACGCGAGCGACGCGGCCTATCGCGATCCGCTGATGGCCGGCGACGGCCACGCGGGCATCGACACGATGATCGCCGCGGTGCAGGAACGCTTCCCCGCGTATCGCTTTCGCCGCACGACCGAGGTCGACGGGTTCGGCCAGCACCTGCGCTTTTCGTGGGCGCTCGTGTCGCCCGACGGCGCGGCGATCGTGAAGGGTTCGGATTTCGGCACCGTCGATGCGTCGGGCCGGCTGAAGTCGGTCACGGGTTTCATCGACGAAATGCCGGCCGCGGCGGCGTGACGCGAGCCGCGCATGCCCGGCGGCGTCCGGGATCGGGTAACGTTATGCGATTCGTTCCTGATCCCGGAGACTTTCCCCCATGCTGAAGAATCTCGATCCGCTGCTGCACGCCGACATCCTGCACGCGCTGCGCGCGATGGGCCACGGAGATGAAGTGGCGATCTGCGACGCGAATTTCCCGGCGGAATCCGTCGCCGAGCACACGGTGGTCGGCCGCGCGCTGCGCATCGACGGTGCCGACTCGGCGCGCGTCGCGCGCGCGGTGCTGTCCGTGCTGCCGCTCGACACCTTCGTCGACACGCCCGCGTGGCGGATGGAAGTGGTCGGCGAGCCGGCCGCGGTGCCGCCCGTGCAGCGCGAAGTGCAGGCCGAGATCGATCGCGCGGAAGGGCGCGCGGTGCCGCTCGCGGGCATCGACCGTTTCGCGTTCTACGAGCGCGCGCAGCAGGCGTATGCGGTGATCGTCACCGGCGAGCTGCGCGGCTACGGCTGTTTCCTGTTCAAGAAAGGCGTGCTGTTGAGCGACGCCGGTTAGGGCCTGTTCCCGTTATTCGCGGCAACGGCCGAGCGCCGTTTTTCATGGCGCCGTCACGCCGGCGCCGCCGCCGCAGTGTAAAGATTTGCTACAACCTTTTTCTTGGACACCGCGGAAAGACCCTCTATGCTGGCCCATTTGCCGCGGGCCCAGCAGGGCCGCGCGGTCCCGAACCGCACGGGCACGCCCCGTGCGGACGGCCGAATTGCATACGAGGAGAGAGGCATGACGCGTTCCGTCGATTCCGGCGTCATTTTTTTCGCACGCCTGGCGCTGGCGGCGTTGTTCTTGTGGGGCGGCGTGATGAAGCTGCTCGGCTACAGCGATTTCATCGGCTATCTGCATGGGCTGAACGTGCCCTATCCGCAGGTGATGGGGCCGGTCGTCGTCACGATCGAGGCGCTCGGCGGCCTGCTGCTGATCGTCGGCTACAAGGTGCGGCCGCTCGCGTTGCTGATGGCGTTCTATACGATCGCCACCGCGATGGTCGGGCACAATTTCTGGGACGCGACGGACGCCGCGGTCCAGCACGACATGGTGATCCACTTCTGGAAGAACGTCGCGATCGCCGGCGGTTTCCTGCTGCTGTTCGTGACCGGCGCCGGCGGCGCGAGCATCGACGCGCTGCGCCGGCCGAGTTCGTCGTACGGCGCGCTGCGCTGAACTGAATCGAACCGAGCGACGCAACGCACGCCGTCGCACTCGAGCTGGCCAGACAAAAGGGCCGAATCCCGCACGTCGCGGGATTCGGCCCTTTGTTCATCCGGCCGGCGCGTGCGCGCCGACGTTCAGCGTGCGTCCTTCAGGTCCTTCGCATCCTTCGAGAACTGCACGGCGATCGCGCCGAGCACGCAGATCGCCGCGACGTATACGACCGGCGCGAGCGGATTCGACTTCATCATCAGCGACACGATCACCGGCGTGAGGCCGCCGAAGATCGCATACGCGACGTTGTACGAGAACGAGATGCCCGAGAAGCGCACGACCGCCGGGAAGCTCCTGACCATCACGAACGGCACCGCGCCGATCGTGCCGACCATGAAGCCGGCGATCCCGTAGTACAGCGGCAGCGTCGACGCGTCGGCCGCGACCTGGGCGAACAGCAGGTAGTAGCACGCGGCCAGCACGATCCCGCCGATGCCGAGCACGCGTTTCGCGCCGATCCAGCCCGCGAGCGAACCGGCGGTGATGCAGCCGGCCGTCAGGCACAGCGTCGCGACGCTGTTCGCGAACAGCGTCGTCGCGGGCGTCAGGTGAAACTGCTTCTGCAGCAGCGCGGGCGTCATCAGGATCACGACGACGATGGCCGCCGACAGCATCCACGTGAGCAGCATCGACACGATCACCGCGCGGCCGTGGTCGCGCAGCACGGCCTTCAGCGGAATCTCGGCCGCGAGCGCCTTCTTCGCCTTCATCTCGGCGAACACCGGCGTCTCGTGCAGCCAGCGGCGCAGGTACACGGAGAACAGGCCGAACACGCCGCCGAGCAGGAACGGAATGCGCCATGCGAACGCGGTGACTTCGGCGCCCGAGTAACGGCTGTTGATGCCGGCGGCGACCAGCGAGCCGAGCAGGATGCCGGCCGTCAGGCCCGCGGTCAGCGTGCCGCACGCATAGCCGATGTGGCGCGACGGCACGTGCTCCGACACGAACACCCATGCGCCCGGCACTTCGCCGCCGACCGCCGCGCCCTGCAGCACGCGGAACAGCAGCAGCAACACCGGCGCGAGGATGCCGATCGAGTCGTAGGTCGGCAGCAGGCCCATCAGCAGCGTCGGCACCGACATCATCAGCACGCTCAGCGTGAACATCCGCTTGCGGCCGAACAGGTCACCGAAGTGCGCCATGATCACGCCGCCGAGCGGGCGCGCGAGATAGCCGGCCGCGAAGATGCCGAAGGTCTGCAGTTGACGCAGCCAGTCGGGAATGTCGTGCGGGAAGAACAGCTGCCCGATCGCGGGCGCGAAGAACACGAAGATGATGAAGTCGTAGAACTCGAGGGCGCCGCCGAGTGCGGCAAGGCCAAGGGTCTTGTAGTCGCTGCGCGTGAGCGCGCGTTCGGCGGCGCGAGGCGCGCCGCTCAATTCGGAAGCTTGCATGGTCAGGACGATCGGTTTTCGAATGTTGTTGTCGGTGCTGCGTCTCCAGAGCCCGCTATCGGCATGGACTGGCAAGGCGCGGCTTGCGTCGTCGAGCGTGTGCCGGGCGCCGGATAGGGCACGTGACACGCACCGTCGCACCGGGATGGGGCGCGACGCGGACGAAGCGTCAAAGCGGGTGGGAGGATTCTACAGGAGCGCGAAATGCGCGCGCGCGGGGCCGCGCCGAGGAAGGCTTCGGACTTCACGGCGCCGAAACGCACGCGGCGCGGCAGGCGGGTGAACCGCTTGCCGCGCCGCGCGGGACAGGGTCGGTGCGATCAGTTGCCGGCGATCGTGTCGACCGGCTTGAACGCGCCGTGCTCGACCTTGTAGATCGTCACCGGCGCATCCTTCAGGTCGCCCTTCGGGTCGTACGCGATGCTCGGGGCCGACACGCCCTTGATCGACACCTTGCCGAGATACGGCGTGTAGACCTTCGGGTCGGTCGAGTTCGCGTCCTTCATCGCGGTGAGCAGCGCGATCGTGCCGTCGTACGAGTAGGGCGAGTAGGTGATCACGTCTTCATTGAAGCGTGCCTTGTAGCGCGATGCGTAGCCGGCGAAGCCCGGCATCTTTTCCTTCGGCAGCCCGCCCATGTAGACGATCGCCCCTTCGGCCGCGTCGCCGCCGACCTTCAGGAACGTCGGCGAGCGCGACATCTCGCCGGTCACGAAGGCCGACTTCATCCCGAGCTGGCGCATCTTGCGGATCATCGGCGACGACTGCGCATCGCCGCCGCCGTAGAAGATCGCGTCGGGGTTGATGCCCTTCAGGTTGGTCAGGATCGCGGAGAAGTCGAGCGCCTTGTCGTTCGTGAAGTCGCGCTTGACGATCGTGCCGCCCGCGGCCTGCACGGACTTCGCGAATTCGTCGGCGATGCCCTGGCCGTAGGCCGTGCGGTCGTCGATGATCGCGATGCGCTTGAAGTGCAGCGTCTTCACCGCATACGTGCCGACGATGCGGCCGGCCTGCGCGTCGCTCGTCAGCAGCCGGTAGGTCGTCTTGTAGCCGCGCGCCGTGTACTGCGGTGACGTCGCCATCGAAATCTGCGGCAGCCCCGCGCGATCGTACAGGTCGGACGCCGGAATGCTCGTGCCCGAGTTGAAGTGGCCGATGACCCCGCGGACGTTGTCGTCGATCAGACGCTGTGCGACCGTCGTGCCGGTGCGCGGGTCGGCCTGGTCGTCCTGCGAGTCGAGCTGGAACGTGACCGGCTTGCCGCCGATCGTCGGATGCGTCGCGTTGAAATCGGCGATCGCGAGCTGCACGCCCTTCTGCATGTCCGAGCCGTAGTTCGACTGCGGCCCCGTCAGCGGTGCGGCGAAACCGATCTTGACGACGTCGGCGGCGATGGCGTGTGCGCCCGACAGTGCGCAGGCAGCAGCCAGCGCGACGTGCGATACCTTCAGCTTCACTTTCACTTCCCCTTGATGGCATGGTTGGGTCGCCGCCGGCCAGCGGGCCGGTGCGGTAAGCCGGGCGAGACGTATCGGTTTGCCGGTCTTTCCGAAAGCCGTGCGGGCGTGCCGTGCGCTGCGAGGGTTGTGCCGGAATCGGCGTGCGCGGCGGCGGCGGGATGTCGTCTCGTAACCGTTGATCGAAGTCTAGGTAGCGAAAATGCGCGCGTCTTGCGCGTTCGGTGCGTGGCCGGCGACGATTTCGGCATATCGTCGATAACCCTGATATATGCCGAAATCGTCATTTGGAATGCGCAAACGCGCCAAGACGCGGCACGCCGGCATTTTTAGGATGGCGGGTTCGGGCGCGCGTTGTCTCGGCGCCGGCGGGGTGAGCCGATCAGGTCGGCACCGCCGACCGAGGCGCGGCGCCAGGCAACGGGCCGATGCGAAATCGTGTTTGCCGGACATTCGTGCGGTGCAGTGGTTGCGCGCACAACTGCACAGCGCATGACGTGCTTGCCGACGTATGCGATCGCACGATCAGCGCCGACCGGCGGCGCGTTGCGCGGGCCACCGTTCGGCGAGCCGCCCGAGCGCCGGCCCGCGATTGCCGCGACGCGTTCGAGACGGCACTCCTATAATCGACGCCATCAGCCACCCCCTTCGCAGATGCCGGGATGACGACCTTCCTTGCCGCACCGCCCATGAGCCTGTCCGATACGTTGCGCTACCAGCCCGACAACGCCGATCTCGGCGCGATGCTCGCGCACTTCCGCCTGCTCGAGCCGGTGTTCGATGCGCTGCCGGACGTCGCGTTCTTCGTGAAGGACGCGAACGGCCGCTACGCGCTCGTCAACCGCACGCTGGCGATGCGCTGCGGCTACAAGGACAAGCGCGACCTGCTCGGCAAGACGACCGACGAAGTGTTTCCGCGCCGCTTCGGCCGGACCTATTTCGAGCAGGACATGGCGACGATCACCGCCGGCCAGCAACTGATGGACCAGCTCGAGCTGCATCTGTATCCGGGTCGCCAGCCGGGCTGGTGCCTGACCTGCAAGGAGCCGCTGCGCGACGCGGCCGGCAAGGTGGTAGGTCTCGCGGGCATCTCGCGCGACCTGAAGGCGCACGAGGGTTCGCATCCGGCCTACAGCAAGCTCGCCGACGTGGTGCAGCACATCCAGGATCACTACGTGCAGCCGCTGAACCTGAAGCAGCTCGCTCAGATGGCCGGGATGTCGGTCGCGCAACTCGAACGCTACTTCCACAAGGTGTTTCACCTGACGCCGCGCCAGGTGCTGCTGAAGACGCGGCTCGACGCGGCCACGGCGCTGCTCGTCACGCATGACAAGGTGACGGACGTCGCGGCGCTATGCGGTTATACGGATCACAGCGCGTTCACGCGCCAGTTCAAGGCGACGGTCGGCGTGACGCCGACGGAATACCGGCTGATGCTGCAGGATCGGGCAGGGTGACGTGACGCGCCGGCCGGGCCGGCGGATCGGAAGGATCGGGCGGGAACGGGAAAGCGGCGGCTCAGCGGTAGCCGAGCCCTTTCAGGACGGCCGTGCCGTCTTCGGTCAGCCGGAAGCTCGGTGCCGTGTCGGCGTCGAGCTTGACCATCTCGACGAGGCCGGCTTCCTGCAGTGCGGGCAATTCGGGTTTGGCATTCGCGCCGATCGGTGCGTGCAGCAGCACGAGCAGCGTTGCGATTTCATGATGGCTGAGCAAGCGGCGCAGCATCGTCTTCTTTACAGGGGGGGCGGCCGGGCGGCCCGCGGGTGCATCTACGGCGCTCATCGCTGTCCTCCTTTTCGGGATATCCATGGGGTACTGGTTGCGGATGGTGCCGTCGAAGACTTAAGCGATTCTTAAAACCGCGGGGGCCGCGCGGATGCTGCAGTGCGGTGTGCGTTACCGGATGTAACCCCCGCCGGGCGGCCGTTTCCGGCCACCGGCGGTCAGCCTTGCCGGGCGGGGCGCCGCGGCGATATTCACCACGCTGGTGCGTTCGTGCGGCACCCGTCGCGAGGGCGGCACGGCTTTCTCATCCGATTCGACCCCGAAACGGAATTCCGTTGCTTCCTTATTTTCTGCGCTGGGCCTGCGCGGCGAGCCGCACGGCCGCGTTGGCCGCACCGTAGCCGTCGTAGCCGCCGCGCCGCTCGACGATTTCGAGCGAGAAGCGGTTGTCGACCAGCTCTGTATACGCATGCAGGAATTCGCCGCCGTGTTCGTCGCGGTCGTACAGCAGGTGGTGGGCGCTCAGCGTGTCGATCAGTTCGTCAGGCAGAGCGTAGCGCGCGGCGAGGTCGTCGTAGTAGTTCGGCGGGATCCGCAGGAACGGCACGCCGTCGGCCGCGAATGCGGCGACCGTCTTCACGATGTCGTCGGTCCGGAACGCGACGTGGTTCAGCCCCGTGCCGTGATAGCGGTCGAGCGATTCGGCGACGGCCGTATGGCGGTCGACCGACGCATTCAACGCGATCCGCACCGAGCCGTCCGCGCTGCGCACCGCGCGGCTGCGCATCAGGCCGTACGGATCGGGCACGAGCCAGCTGCGCTCGGCCTCGAAGCCGAAGGCGGTCTTGAAGAACAGGATCCATGTATCGAGCGCGTCGGCCGGCAGCGCGAGGCAGACGTGATCGATACCCGTCAGCGGGCCGACCTCGCTCGGGCCGTCGATGTCGGTCAGCACGAAATCCGATTCATACAGCGTCGGCGCGTTCGGCGTCTCGTCGACGAAGTATTCGAGGCTGCCGTCCGGCGCCTGCACGCTCGGCAGCACGCGCTCGTTCGGGCCGACGCGCCCGGAGAACGGCGCGTAGCCGAAGCCGGCCGCGCGATCGAATGCCACTTGCGCGTCGTCGACGCGGAACGCCGACGCACACAGCGACAACCCGTGCCGCTGGAAGAACGCGTCGGCGAACGAATCGCGCTCGGCGTTCAGCACGATCGACGCGGCGCCGTGCTGGAACAGCGTCACGTCCTTCGACCGATGGCGGCCCGCGAGCCGGAACCGCATCCGGCCGAGCCATTCGCCGACGGTGGCTGCCGCCTGCGCGTCGACCGCGAATTCGATGAACTGGAACCCGACGTGCGCGGGCGGCGCCGGCGGCGCGAACAGCGGCTGGCCGGCGGCCGGCGCACGGCCGTCCTGCGCGAGCCGCGCGCGCGTCAGTTCTTCCAGATAGAGCAGCGAGCGGTGGCCGTCGGCGGCCGTGATCGCGGTCGGCGCGGCGCGGAAGCCGTCGTTGAAGATCTCGAGCGACAGCGGCCCCGTATAACCGGACTCGATCACGCGGGCCGTGAAGCGCGCGAGGTCGAAGTCGCCCTGGCCGGGGAACGAGCGGTAGTGGCGGCTCCATTCGAGTACGTCCATCGCGAGCTTCGGCGCATCGGCGATCTGCACGAATGCGATCCGGTCGCCCGGGATGTTCGCGATCGCGTCCGGCGAATCGTCGAGCGACAGCGTATGGAAGCTGTCGAGCGCGAGGCCGAGGTGCGGGCTGTTCACCGCGTTCACGAGCTGCCACGCATGGCTGTACCGGTTCACGACGCGGCCCCACGCGAGCGCCTCGTACGCGGCGACCACGCCGGCCTGACGCGCGGCTTCGGCGAGCGCGCCAAGCTGGTCGACCAGCAGCGCGTCGTCCGCGATCGTGTCGGGCGACACGTTGCTGCACACCAGGATGCGGTCGGTCCCGAGCGCGTGCATCACGTCGAACTTGCGGCGGATGCGGTCGAGATTGCGGGCGAGCTGGGCCGGGCTCACGCCCTCGAAGTCGCGAAACGGCTGGAACAGCACGATGTCGAGGCCGAGATCGGCGGCCATGCGCCGCACGTCGGCGGGCGATCCGTCGAAGTAGACGAGGTCGTTCTCGAAGATTTCGACACCGTCGAAGCCGGCGGCCTGGATGGCGGCGAGCTTCTCGGCGAGCGTGCCGGACAGTGACACGGTGGCGATCGAGCGCTGCATGGGCGAATCCTGCGGATGAGCGGGGTGTGGCGTCGGCCGAATCGGGCCGGAATGAACCAGTCGTTGAATCCTCGGCGAACGCCATATCCCGAATTTACTAGGGGAGTGAGTGGAATTATACAAACTAACTAGGTGGTACAAATTAGCGAAAACCCGAAAAGACATTGCGCTTGCGCAAGCGCACACTAGCGCCAAATCTTGACGTCAGGGGGCGAAGTCGGTTAGCGATTCGCCCCTGTTTTAGGAGCAGAAATCATCATGAGCAAGCACAAGGTGCTGGTGCTGAACGGCCCGAACCTGAATCTGCTGGGGACCCGCGAGCCCCATATCTACGGCGCGGAAACCCTCGCCGACGTCGAGCAGCGTTGCCGCACGGCGGCCGACGGGCTCGGGCTGGAGATCGACTTCCGCCAGTCGAACGCCGAGCACGAGCTGATCGACTGGCTGCATGCCGCGCGTCACGACACGCACGGCATCGTGATCAACCCGGCCGCCTATACCCACACGTCGGTCGCGCTGGCCGACGCGCTGTCCGCGATCGCTAAACCCGTGATCGAAGTGCATATCTCCAACGTGCATCGCCGCGAGGCATTCCGTCACCACTCGTACGTGTCGGCGGTGGCCGAAGCCGTGATCTGCGGCTGCGGCACCGAAGGCTACGTCTTCGCGCTGCAGCGCCTGTCGACCCTTTTCGCGCAAGGAGCCGCACGATGAGCCGCCCGTCTTTTCTGATCGGCCTGATCGGCCAGGGCATCGGCGGTTCGCTGTCGCCCGCGATGCATGAGGAAGAAGGTTTCCGCCAGGGATTCGGCTACGTGTACCGGCGCATCGATCTCGACGTGCTCGGCGTGACCGCCGACGCGCTGCCGGAACTGCTCGATGCCGCGCAGCGGATGGGCTACAACGGGCTCAACATCACGCATCCGTGCAAGCAGCGCGTGATCGAGCACCTCGACGCGCTGTCGGACGACGCGCGCGCGCTCGGCGCGGTGAACACCGTGCTGTTCAAGGACGGCAAGCGGATCGGCCACAACACCGACTGGTCGGGTTTCGCGAAGTCGTTCCGCCGCGGGCTGCCCGACGCGTCGCTCGAGCGTGTCGTGCAGCTCGGCGCGGGCGGCGCGGGCGCGGCCGTCGCGCATGCGGCGCTGCAGATGGGCGCCGCCGAACTGACGATTTTCGACGTCGACGGCACGCGGGCCGCCGCGCTCGCGGGCGAACTGCAGCAGCGCTTCCCGGCCGCGCGGGTCACGCCGGGCGGCGATCTCGCCGCCGCGATGCATGCCGCGACGGGCCTGATCCACGCCACGCCGACCGGCATGGCCAAGCACCCGGGCCTGCCGCTGCCGGCCGAGCTGCTCCATGCGGGGATGTGGGTCGCCGACATCGTGTATTTCCCGCTTGAAACCGAACTGATCCGCGCGGCGCGCGCGGCCGGCTGCGCGACGCTGCCGGGCGGCGGGATGGCCGTGTACCAGGCCGTCGATGCGTTCGAGATCTTCACCGGACGTACGCCGGACGACGAGCGGATGTTCGAACACTTTCAGTCGCTCGTCGCGCGCTGACCCTTCTACCGACTAGCTGAAAAGAGAGACCAGGAGACGACCATGCAGCACACCACCCACACGAACGCCGCGCCCGCGCAGGCGGCCGGCACGGTCCGGCGGACCTCGGCGCGCTACAAGATCCTTGCGCTGCTCGCGATCGGCACGATGATCAACTATCTCGACCGTACCGTGCTGGGGGTGGCTGCGCCGCAGCTCACCAAGGAGCTCGGCATCAACGCGGCGGTGATGGGCATCATGTTCTCCGCGTTCTCGTGGACGTACGTCGCGATGCAGGTGCCCGGCGGCCTGTTCCTCGACCGCTTCGGCAGCAAGATCACCTATTACTGGTCGATGACGCTGTGGTCGCTGTGCACGTTGCTGCAGGGTTTCGTGCCGGGCGTCGCGACGCTGTTCGCCTGCCGGCTCGGTCTGGGTGTGACGGAAGCGCCATGCTTCCCGACCAACAGCCGCGTCGTCGCGACGTGGTTCCCGCAGAACGAACGGGCGATGGCGACCGGCACGTACACCGTCGGCGAGTACATCGGCCTCGCGTTCTTCAGCCCCGTGCTGTTCGCGCTGATGGGCGCGTTCGGCTGGCGTTCGCTGTTCTGGGTGGTCGGCGCGGTCGGCATCGTGTTCGGTTTCGTGTGGTGGAAGTTCTATCACGAGCCGCGCAACCATCCGGCCGCCAACTCCGAAGAGCTTGCCTATATCGAGGCGGGCGGCGGTCTCGTGCACGGCGCGCGCAAGGACGGCGACAAAGCCGGCAAGGGCGAGCAGAAGAAGTTCAGCTGGTCGATGGCCGGCCAACTGCTGAAGAAGCGCCAGCTCGCGGGTATCTGCCTCGGCCAGTTCGCCGGCAACTCGACGCTCGTGTTCTTCCTGACCTGGTTCCCGACCTATCTCGCGACCGAGCGCCACATGGGCTGGCTGAAGATCGGCTTCTTCGCGATCATGCCGTTCATCGCCGCGTCGGTCGGCGTGATGTTCGGCGGGATCTTCTCCGACTGGCTGCTGCGCCGCGGCAAGTCCGCGAACCTCGCACGCAAGCTGCCGATCATCGCGGGCCTGCTGCTCGCGTCGACGATCATTCTCGCGAACTACGTGCAGAGCAACGAAGCCGTGATCGCGATCATGTCGGTGGCGTTCTTCGCGCAGGGGATGGCGGCGCTCGGCTGGACGCTCGTGTCCGACATCGCGCCGGACGGCCTGCTCGGCGTGACGGGCGGCATCTTCAACTTCGCGGCGAACCTCGCGGGGATCGTCACGCCGCTGGTCGTCGGCTTCATCGTCGCATCGACCGGGTCGTTCGTCGGGGCGCTCGTGTTCATCGGCGTGATCGCGCTGATCGGTGCGCTGTCGTACATCTTCGTCGTCGGCGACATCAAGCGGATCGAACTGTAAGTACCGGCTCCACGCACACTCGGTGCGTTCGCCCGGCGGCCTGTGGGTCGCCGGGCGTTTTTGTTTCTGCCCCCGATTGCGGGGCAGGTCATGTGCCGGCGCTCACGCGCGCTGCACGGCGATCCCGAGCGATTCGACCGCCTGTGCGATCGCCGCGACCGCGCGCCGGATGTCGCCGGCGTCGATCGCGCCGATGCAGCCGACGCGAAACGTCTCGAGTTGCGTCAGCTTGCCGGGATACAGGATGAAGCCCGCGTCGCGCACCGCGTCGTAGAAGCGGCGGAAATCGTAGGCCGGGTGGTCGGGGGCATGGAACGTGACGATCACGGGCGCCTGCACGCTGGCGTCGAGGAACGGCGCGAAGCCGAGCGCGCGCATCGATTCGACCAGCGTCCGGCAGTTCTCCGCATAGCGCGCACCGCGCGCGGGCTGTCCGCCTTCGGCCAGGTACTGGTCGAGCGCGGCGCGCAGCGCGGCGATCACGTGGGTCGGCGGCGTGAAGCGCCACTGGCCCGTCTTGCGCAGGTACGCGTACTGATCGTGGAGATCGAGCGCGAGCGACGGCGAGTTGCCTTCGCACGCATCGAGCGCAGCGCGCCGCACGATCGCGAACCCCATCCCCGGCACGCCTTCCAGGCATTTGCCGCTCGCCGAGATCAGCGCGTCGATCCCGCTGTCCGCCAGCGTAATCGGCAGCGCGCCGAACGAACTCATCGCGTCGACGATCAGCCGCTTGCCGTGTCGCCGGCACACGGCCGAGATCGCGTCGAGCGGATTCAGGATCCCGGCGCTCGTTTCCAGGTGCACCAGCGCGACATGCGTGATGCGCGGCTCGCGCGCGAACGCGGCTTCGACCGCCGCCGGGTCGACCGCTGCGTCCTCGCCGAACGGCAGCGCGATCGCGTCGATGCCCAGCCGGCCCAGGATCTTGAGGATGCGTGCGCAATACGCGCCGTTGTCCGGCACCAGCACGACGCCGTCGCGCGGCACCAGCGTGCCGAGCGCGGCCTCGACCGAAAACGTGCCGCTGCCTTGCATCGGCACGCACACGTATTCGTCGCCGCCGCGCGCGATCGCGACGAGATCCGCGCAGACACTGGCCGTCAATTGATTGAAAGCGGCGTCCCACGAGCCCCAGTCGTGTTGCATTGCGTGGCGTGTTGTGGCGGACGTGGTGAGCGGGCCGGGCGTGAGAAGAATCGGGTCGGACATGTTTTTTCTCCAGCAAAGATCGGACGAAACGCCGGGGCGGCATTTCTGAATGACTTGCATGATATTGGCAAAATGTGTCATTTTTTGGAAATTGTGGCACTCGTCACGGCGTTGTCATCGAACGCTGTGATCCTTCGATTGCCGCGCGAAACCACCTGCAGCGCGGCAGCGAGGCAGGCCGGTTGTCGGTCTGTCCGACTGAAAGGAGCCGGATCGTGCCCCGGCCGTTTGGTGTTCCGCCTACGGAGAAGTGAGATGACACTGCAGAATTCCTCGCGCGCCGCTGCCGGCGTGTTCCGCAAGCTCGCGCTGGCCGCCTGCGCCGCCGGTTTGCTGCAAGGCGTGGCGATGCCCGCGCATGCGGCGAACGCGGTCGTGCTGTATACGGCGGACGGTCTCGAGAACCTCTATCGCGATGTGCTGCCGGCGTTCGAGAAGAAGGAAGGCGTGAAGGTCAACATCGTGACGGCGGGCAGCGGCGAGGTCGTCAACCGCGCGAACATCGAGAAGAATTCGCCGAAGGCGGACGTGATCGTCACGCTGCCGCCGTTCATCCAGCAAGCGGGCCAGATGGGCCTGCTGCAGCCGTACCAGAGCGTGAACTACAAGAACGTGCCGGCGATCGCGAAGGCGGAAGACGGCACGTGGGCGACGTTCGTGAACAACTACTTCTCGTTCGCGATCAACCCGGACGTCGTGAAGAACCAGCCGAAGACGTTCGCCGACCTGCTGTCGCCGGCCTACGCGGGCAAGGTCGCGTACTCGAACCCGGCCACGGCCGGCGACGGGATGGCCGTGCTGATCCTGACGACGTCGCTGATGGGCGAGGACAAGGCGTTCGACTACCTCGCGAAGCTGTCGCAAAGCGTGAAGTTCCACACGAAGGGCACGGGCTATCTGAACGTGTTGCTGTCGCGTAACGAGATCAGCGTCGCGAACGGTGATCTGCAGATGGACCTCGACGACGCCGAGCACGGCGCGCTGTCCGTCAAGCCGATCTTCCTGGCCGCGAAGGACGGCGACCAGCCGACCACGTTCCAGCTGCCGTACGGCATTGGCCTGATCAAGAGCGGCCCGAACCAGGACGCCGGCAAGAAGCTGATCGACTACCTGATGTCGACGGACGTGCAGTCGAAGGTGCCGGACATGTACGGCATCCCGGGCCGCACGGACGTGCCGCTGGCCGGCAAGAACGGCGAAGCGGTCAAGAAGGCGATCGCGGGCGTGAAGCTGATCCCGGTCGACTGGGCCCAGGTGATGGCGAAGAAGCCGGTGTGGATCGAGCGCTGGAAGAAGGACGTGATCGGCAGCTCGGGCAAGCAGCTCGACGTCGTCAAGCCGAAGTGATCGGCGCACGCCGCCTGTATTAGTGAGCAAGAGGATGAACCCGGTGGAAACCACCCTGACCCATCCCGGCGCATTCGGCGCCGCCGAACCGCACGCCACGCTGCGGTCCGGCGCGCCGGGCGGCGTGCAGATCGAGCACCTGAGCGTGCGCTACGGCGCACGCACGGTGCTGGAGGATCTGTCGCTGTCGATCGGCGCCGGTGAATTTCTGACCGTGCTCGGCAAGAGCGGCTGCGGCAAGACCACGCTGCTGCGCTTCATCGCCGGGTTCGTGAAGGCCGACGGCCTGACCGGCACGCTGACCGTGGCCGGACGCGACCTGACCTATGCGCCGCCGCACAAGCGCAATCTCGGTCTGCTGTTCCAGAATTACGCGCTGTTCCCGCACCTGTCGGTGTTCGAGAACGTCGCATTCGGGCTGCGCGCACGCGGCATGGCGTCGTCGGAAGTGACGCGCCGCGTCGCCGACGCGCTGAAGCTCGTGCAGCTCGGCGATGCCGGCCATCACCTGCCGGCGCAGCTGTCGGGCGGGATGCAGCAGCGCGTCGCGCTGGCCCGCGCGCTCGTGATCGAGCCGGACGTGCTGCTGCTCGACGAGCCGCTGTCGGCGCTCGACGCCAACCTGCGCGCATCGGTGCGCAGCGAACTGAAGGCGCTGCACGAGCGCCTGCCGAACCTGACCGTCGTCTGCGTGACGCACGACCGCGACGACGCGCTCGTGCTGTCCGACCGCGCGCTGCTGATGCGCGACGGCCACATCGCGCAGCTCGGCACGCCGCAACAGCTGTACGACGCGCCGCAGGACGGCTACGTCGCGCGCTATCTCGGCCCGGCCAACCTGCTGCCGCCGCACGTGATCTTTCCGCTCGGCGACCCGCGTCACGACGTGCGCGGCAAGGTCGCGTGCGTGCGCCCCGAGCGCCTGACCGTGATGCCGCTCGCGGCCGGCGGCCTGCACGGCACGGTGTCGTCGGTCGAATGGCAGGGCGCGGACCTGTCGATCGCGGTCGTGATCGACGCGGCGCCCGACGAACCCGTTCGCGTCACGATGCAACGCGGCCGCGGCGCGGCTCCCGAGCGCGGTGCGCGCGTTTCCCTGCATTGCGAGGCAGACGATGTCGTCCTTATCGAGCCCTGAAGCCGGCCTGCCGCCGCATGTGCTCGCGTCGGCCGCCGCGCATGCCGCCGCCGCGCGGCGCCGCAAGCGCAGGGGCGACCTGCACCTCGCCGCGCTTGCGATCGTCGTGCTGGGCCCGCTCGTCGTCTATCCGCTGGTGCGGCTCGTGCTGCTGAGCGTGTCCGGCGATCACGGGCTGAGCTTCGCCGCGTACCGGACCTTCTTCGGCAACCCCGATACGCGCAACGTGCTGCTGACGACGCTCGGCGTGCTGTTCGCGAGCGCCGGCACCGCATCGGTGCTCGGCGTGCTGCTGGCCGCGCTGCTGTTCTTCAAGCCGTTCCCGGGCGCGTCGCTCGTCACGCGCTTCCTGGAGCTGTACGTCGCGTTCCCGTCGTTCCTCGTCGCGTTCACGCTGATCTTCCTGTACGGCTCGCAAGGCTCGATCAGCATCGCGCTGCAGCACCTGTTCCATCTCGAGAACCCGCCGCTCGACTTTCTGTTCGGCATCGGCGGCGTGATCCTCGCGCAGACCGTGTTCTATACGCCGTTCGTCGTGCGGCCGACGCTCGCGTCGTTCGCGACGCTCGACCTGCGCCTGATCGAAGCGGCGCGCAGCCTCGGCGCGTCCGGCTGGATGCTCGCGCGCCGCGTCGTGCTGCCGATCGCGTGGCCGGGCATCGCCGCCGGCACCGTGCTGTGCTTCCTGCTGACGCTGAACGAGTTCGGCATCCTGCTCGTGCTCGGCAGCGCGCGGCTCGTGACGCTGCCGGTCGCGATCTACAGCAGCGCGACCGTCGACCTCGACCTGCCGACCGCATCGGCCGGCGCGGTCGTGATGCTCGCGCTGTCGCTGGCGCTTTATGCGGTTTATCGCCGGGTGAACCGGCGTGCGACGGGAGGGAACGATGTCCGCTGAATTCCGTATCGGGCAAGCCGTGCCGCGTCACCGGATCGGCTGGAGCGACACGCTGCTCAAGCATGCGTCGCGCGCGGCGCTCGCGCTGGCCGCGTTCGCCTGCTTCTGGCTGTTCGTGCTGCCGGTGATCGTCGTCGCGCTGTCGAGCGTGTCGACGCAGTGGTCGGGCACGATCCTGCCGGCCGGTTACAGCCTGCGCTGGTTCGAACGGCTCGGGTCGCCGGAATACGACGCGCTGCTGACGAGCCTCGAAATCGGCTTCGGTGTATCGGCGATCGGCACGATCCTCGGGCTGTGGCTTGCCCTCGCGCTCGAAGGGCGCGACCGGCGCGGTCTCGGCGCGGTGGTCGACGCGCTCGTGATGGTGCCGAACGGCGTGCCGAGCGTCGTGCTCGGGCTCGCGGTGCTGATCGCGTATCACCAGAAGCCGCTCGACCTGTCGAGCTCCGCCGCGATCGTCGTGCTCGTGCAGCTCGCGCTGATTCTGCCGTTCTGCTATCGCTGCGCGGCCGCGGCGCTGCGCCCGGAGCTGACCGTGCTGCGCGAAGCCGCGGCGAGCCTCGGCGCGCCGCCCGCGATGGTGCTGCGCCGCGTGCTGTTGCCGCAGCTCGTGCCGGCGCTGCGCGCGAGCCTCGCGCTCGGCTTCGCGTTGTCGCTCGGCGAACTCGGCGCGACGCTGACCGTCTACCCGCCGGGTTTCGCGACCGTGCCGATCGTCGTGATCGGCCAGGTGGAGCGCGGTTACTACCTGCCCGCATCGGCGCTGTCGCTGCTGATGCTCGGCGCGTCGCTCGCGGCGCTGCTGCTGATCGCCGCGCGGGTGCCGCGCGGCAAGCGGGCCGCATCATGAACGCCGCGTTCGCGTTGCGGCAGCCCGGCGAGCAAACGGCCGCGGGCAAGGGGTCGACGAATCTCGCGGGACGTTCGGTCGACGTGAACGGCCGACTCTACCGGCTGCCGGTAGAACCGACCGTCGTCATCTGCGTCGACGGCTGCGAGTACGACTATCTCGAGCGTGCGGTGGAAGCGGGCGTCGCGCCGTTCATCGGCCGGATGATCGCGGAAGGCACCGCGTGGCGCGCCGACTGCGTCGTGCCGACCTTCACCAACCCGAACAACCTGTCGATCGTCTGCGGGGTGCCGCCGTCGGTCCACGGGATCTGCGGCAACTACTTCTGGGATCCGGCCGCCGACGGCGGTCGCGGCGCCGAAGTGATGATGAACGATCCGGCCTACCTGCGGGCCGGCACGCTGCTCGCGGCGGCGTCCGACGCCGGCGCGCGGGTCGCCGTCGTCACGGCGAAGGACAAGCTGCGCCGGTTGCTCGGCTGGCAGATGAACGGCGTCTGTTTTTCCGCCGAGAAGGCCGCGCAGGCGAATCTCGCGGAAAACGGGATCGTCGACGTGCTCGACTGGGTCGGCCTGCCGTCGCCCGACGTGTACAGCGCGGCGCTGTCCGAATTCGTGTTCGCGGCCGGCGTGCGGCTCGCGCAGACGCGCCAGGTTGACCTGATGTACCTGTCGACCACCGACTACGTGCAGCACAAGTGCGAGCCGGGCAGTGCCGGCGCGAACGCGTTCTACGCAATGATGGACGGCTATCTCGCGCAGCTCGACGCGCTCGGCTGGGCGATCGGGCTCACGGCCGACCACGGGATGAACGCGAAGCACGATCCGGCAACGGGCCGCCCGAACGTGATCTATCTGCAGGATGCGTTCGACGGCTGGTTCGGTGCGCATGCCGCGCGCGTGATCCTGCCGATCACCGATCCGTACGTCGTGCACCACGGCGCGCTCGGCTCGTTCGCGACCGTCTACCTGGCGCCCGGCGTCGACCGGACCGAAGCGATGTGGCGCGTCGGCGGGCTCGACGGCGTCGAGCTCGTGCTCGACAACGCGGAAGCGGCCGCCCGCTTCGAGCTGCCGGCCGACCGGATCGGCGATCTCGTCGTGATCGGCCGGCGCGACATGACGCTCGGCACGCGCGAGCGCGAACACGACCTGTCCGGCCTGACCGTGCCGCTGCGTTCGCACGGCGGCGTGTCCGAGCAGGAAGTGCCGTTGCTGTTCAACCGTCGGATCGAGCGGGACGATCCTGCGCGTCGTCCGCGCAACTTCGACGTTTTCGATTTCGTGCTGAACCGGGTCGCGACATGATGGCTCATCCCCGACAGGATCATCCCGCGTTTCGCGCCGAGGCGCTGCGCTGGTGCGGCACGCGCGCGACGCGCGATCGTGTTTTCGACGTCACCGATCCGTACACCGGCACGCGTGTCGGTACGGCGCCGCTGGCGAGCGTCGACGACGTGCGCGCCGCGTTCGACTACGCGATGGCGTACCGGCCCGCGCTCACGCGTTACGAGCGTTCGCAGATCCTCGAGCGCGCGGCCGCGCTGCTGCGCGAGCGTGCCGAGGAGGCGTCCGACCTGATCACGCTCGAATCGGGATTGTCGAAGCAGGATTCCCGCTATGAGATCGGCCGCGTCGCCGACGTGCTGAAGTTCGCGTCGGTCGAGGCGCTGCGCGACGACGCGCAGAGCTTCTCGTGCGACCTGACGCCCCACGGCAAGGCGCGCCGCGTGTTCTCGCAGCGCCAGCCGCTCGACGGCGTGATCGTCGCGATCACGCCGTTCAATCATCCGATGAACCAGGTCGCGCACAAGATCGCGCCGGCGATCGCGACCAACAACCGCGTGATCGTGAAGCCGTCGGAGAAGGTGCCGCTGTCGGCGTTCTATCTGGCGGATCTGCTCTACGAGGCCGGTTTGCCCGAGCCGATGCTGCAGGTGCTGACCGGCGACCCGCGCGAAATCGCGGACGAACTCGTCACGCATCCGCATGCGTCGCTGATTACCTTTACCGGCGGTGTGTCGATCGGCAAGGCGATCGCCGCGCGGGCCGGCTACCGGCGCATCGTGCTGGAGCTGGGCGGCAACGATCCGCTGATCGTCCTCGACGATGCCGATCTGGAGCGAGCGGCATCGCTGGCCGTGCTCGGCTCGTACCGGAATTCGGGGCAGCGCTGCACGGCCGTCAAGCGGATCCTGGTGCAGCGCTCGATCGCGCCGGCGTTCACCGAGTTGCTCGTCGAGAAGACGCGCGCATGGAAGTACGGCGATCCGTTCGATCCCGCGAACGAGATGGGGACGGTGATCGACGACGCGGCGGCGCGGCTGTTCGAGGCGCGGGTCGGCGAAGCGGTCGCGCAGGGCGCGCGCCTGCTGACCGGCAACGTGCGGCGCGGTGCGCTCTATTCGCCGACCGTGCTCGACAACGTCGATCCGTCGATGACGATCGTGCGCGAGGAGACCTTCGGCCCCATCTCGCCCGTCATCGCGTTCGACACGATCGACGACGCGATCCGGATCAGCAACGGCACGGCATTCGGGCTGTCGTCGGGCATCTGTACGGACAGTACGGCCGCCGTCGTGCGGTTCGTGAACGAGCTGAACGTCGGGACGGTGAATGTCTGGGAGGTACCCGGATACCGGATCGAGCTGTCGCCGTTCGGCGGAATCAAGGATTCGGGGCTCGGCTATAAGGAAGGCGTTCAGGAAGCGATGAAGAGCTTCACGAACCTGAAGACGTTTTCGCTGCCTTGGGAGTGAGCGGATGGCACTGACGGTAGACGAGATTCACGGGCTGTATCGCGAGCACGGCCATGTCGCGTATAGCGGCGAACCGGTCACGCAGCTGGAGCATGCGTTGCAGAGCGGCTTGCTGGCGGAGGAGGCGGGCGCCGCCGACGCGCTGGTCGCGGCGGCGTTCCTGCACGACCTCGGGCATTTGCTGAATCGGCAGGGCGAGACGCCGAGCGCGCGCGGGATCGACGATCTGCATCAGTATTACGTGCTGCCGTTCCTGCGGCCGCTGTTCGACGACGCGGTGCTGGAGCCGATCCGGCTGCACGTCGACGCGAAGCGTTGCCTGTGCCGGACTGACGCCGGTTACTTCGAGAGCCTGTCGCCGGATTCGGTGCGCAGCCTCGCGCTGCAGGGCGGCATCTTCAGTGAAGACGAGACGGCGGCGTTCCTGCGGCGCCCGTTCGCGGAGGACGCGCTGCGTCTGCGCCGCTGGGACGATACGGCCAAGGAAGAAGGCAAGGTGACGCCGGACCTCGATCACTATATGGAGATCGTCGCGCGCCAGGTGCGCGCGGCCTGACGGTTCCGCCGCATCCATATAAGGCCCCGCACGCGGCAGCGTGCGGGGCCTTATATTTTTCACG